>DASXTK010000199.1:0-17719 GCA_036505485.1 Acidimicrobiales bacterium | reverse complement strand
GGTGCTCCTGCACTTCGGCTTCATCCTGTTTGTGGCCGTCGGCGGTTTGCTGGCGTGGCGGTGGTCATGGCTGCGCTGGCCCCACCTGGCATCGGTGGCCTGGGGAGCGGGCATCGTGCTGATCGGCTGGGACTGTCCGCTCACGCCGCTGGAAAAGCACCTCCGGCGACTCAGCGGGGAACAGGGCTATGCCGGTGGCTTCGTCGACCGCTACATCGAAGGCGTGATCTATCCCGAGAGCTTCACCGCCGTGCTGCGGATCCTGGTGGCGGTGCTCATCGCCGTGGGTTGGATCGGGCTGTACCGCCGGCGGGCCGGAGGCCGAGCCCGGTTGGTCGGGTCCTCGAGCTAGGGCTTCCGGGCGCGGACCAGGTAGTGGGCGTAGGGCTCCCAGCGGCGGTCGGTGCGCTCGACCCGTTCGGGGATGAGTCCGGCGCCGGCGAGAAGGTCGGCCATGCACTCGGCTGGCTGGCAGTGGATCGGTTCGGGTCCGGCCACCACTCGATCGTGCAGACGGTTCCACTCGTACTTCCAGCGAGGCCGGACGTCCAGATCCTTGACGATGCACACGCCCCCCGGCACCAGGCAGTTCGCGATCGCCCGGACCAGGGGCTTGTGGTACTCGGGATCGAAGTGGTGCATCGCATCGCACACGAGGACGCCGGCATAGACCGGCGGCTCGTCGATCTTGGTGGCGTCGCCCTGGCGCAGCGTGACCCGAGGGCAGCGCTGTCGGGTCGAACTGATGAGCTCGACTCGGCGCGGATCGAGGTCGATCCCCTCGATTTCGAGGACAGGGTTGCACTCCACCAGGTAACGCTCGATGGCGCTGATGCCGCTACCCAGCGACAGCATGCGGCCGTGGAGCGACCGGGTCTCCCGTTCCAAGGGTCTCAGGGGTGCGATGGCCAGTCGGGCCGCGACGAGGGCCCGCGTGATCCGAGGAGCGCCCTCATAGCTGGCGAACGTCCGCCGCAACGCACCCGCGTCGCGTCGCATGACGCGGCCAGTGCTTCCAACAACCGCCATTCGGCCCACCAGTGCCCTCCCAGCCCCCACTGGGTTAGGACGCACGAGTGGCTGAATGCGTTGTCTTGAGGTGACCCCCTATTGGGCTTTGGGGGTGATGCCGATGGGATTCGGTACGGGAAACGTACCGGTGACCGCGATTCGTGCTACCACCGGCTCGAGGGCGCGGACCAAGGCATCAAGGTCAGCCGCATCGACCGAGGCATAGGCGCTGTCGGCGGCCCGGTCGGTGGCGTCCTCGATGGCGGTGTGCCCGGCCCGGCCTTCCTCGGTGATGCCGCCCTCCTGGTCCAACCAGCCGCGGGCGGCGAGCCGATCCGCTGCCTCGGCCCACTCGTCCTCGGGCCACTTGCGTGCGGTGCGCAGCATGGTGGCGCCATCGGGTCCGAGCGCCCCGGTCGCGGCCGCGAGCACCAGGGATCCGCAGGCGTCGACGTCGGCGCCCACCAGCGCGGCCACGTGCCCGTCGAACCGGTGCTCCCGCAGCACCGTGGCCGCCCACCACAGCCGGCCCAGTGGGTTGTGCTCCTCGGGGAGGGGCGCGGCGACATGGGCGGCACCGAGGGGGTGTCCCGCCCGCGGAACCGCCTGGGCGATGGGCGTGGCCAGGCGAGCGGCGGTGGCGATCTCCTCGCCGTCGGCCAGGTGCCCGAGCGCGGTCTGCAGCGCGAGCTCGGCTGCCTCGTAGCGGGCGGCCAGCACTGCCTCCGGGGTGGAGAACTGCCACGCGTCCGGCAGCGCCCGGGCCACCATCGCCGGATGGAACACGTAGAACGTGGCCTCCACCAGCTCGGGCCCGACCGGTCCCAGGGCCGCGGCCCGAGATGCGAAGTAGCCCATCCAGAAACCCTTCAGGCCCTCCGCATCGAACCGGGAGCGGGCTTCGGGCGAGAAGTAGACCAAGCCATGGATCGGTTCCAGCAGCTGCCACATCTTTCGGGCCAACATGGGATCGACCCTAGAACCGTCAGCGGATGGACCGCCTCTCAGCGCCGTCAGGTGGTGGTGAGCAAGAGGTAACTGGCCGGCAACGGTTGGGAAACAGACCTCAGCCACCATGCGGAACCATGCCGCTAGGTGAGATGTCCGGCTACCTGATCGGCGTCACCGCTGACCGTCGTGCCGCCGAGCAGATCGCCATGCTGGAACGGCGCGGCGCCACAGTCCTGCACGGCCAGGCCATCCGCACCCATCCGTTCGCGGTGGACGGTCCGCTGGCCCGGGCCCTGCGGACCCTGGCCACTCATCCGCCCGAGATCACGGTGGTCAGCACCGGCATCGGCGTGCGCGGCATCGTCGAGGCCGCGGAATGCATCGGCGTGGCCGAAGCCCTGCTCGATGGCCTGTGCAAGTCGTACGTCTACGCCCGTGGCCCCAAGGCTCACGGTGCCGCGGTGACGGTGGGGATGCCGGTGCACTGGTCGACCCCGTCGGGGGTGTCGGGCGAGATCCTGGCCGAGCTGGACCGGACCGGCGGCGTGCAGGGCCGACGGGTCGCCGTCCAGCTCGACGGGGCCGAGACCCAGCCGCTGGCCGAAGCCTTGGCCGCCCGAGGCGCCGAGCTGGTGCCGATCCCGGTGTACCGGTGGTCCCTGCCCGACGACCTGACGCCGGCCCTCCGGCTGATCCACGCCATCGCCGAACAGCGGGTGGACGCGGTCACGTTCACGGCCCGGCCCCAGATCGAATGCCTGTGTGAGATCGCCGAAACCGCCGGTCTGCTCGCCGATCTGCGCCGCGGTTTCGCCAGCGGTGTCCTCGCTACCTGTGTCGGACCGGTTTGCGCCAAGGCCGCACTCGCCGCCGGTTTCGGCGACCCGGTGGTCCCGATCCGCTCCCGGCTGGGATCGATGGTCGCGGCCCTGGCCCGCGGGTTGGCCTGCCGCTCCGTCTCGTTCCGGCTGGGGGAGGAGCAGGTGGTGTTGCGCGGCCGGATGTTCGAGATCGGTCGGGTCAAGGTCCACCTCAGCGATCGGGAGCGGGACCTGCTGTCGGCTCTGGCTCAGCGTCCCGGGGCGGTCCTGTCCAAGGCCGAGCTGCTGGTGGCGGCCTGGCCCCCGCGGGACCGGGCCGACGAGCACGCCGTCGAGGTTGCCGTCGCCCGGCTGCGCCGCCGCCTCGGCCCCAGCAGCCACCTCCTCGAGACGGTGTTCCGTCGCGGCTACCGCCTCGCGTCGTAGTCCTCACCGTCCACCTCAAGCCCCGTGAGAGTCCTCACCGGGGCCGGTGCGATCGGGTGCACCGCGTGTGAAGAGCGGTTCACCATCTCGTCGCTGGGACGAAACAGCTCGGGTCGAGGCTGATGGCGATGGACACGACACGGGCCCGATCGACCAGCCAACTCCGTGAGGTGTGGCGTTTCGACGGCCGGCACCGGGTCCTGCACCTGACCTGGGGGGCGTTCTTCGTCTCGTTCATGGTGTGGTTCGCCTATGCCCCCTTCTCGGGCACGATCGAGGACCAGTTCGGCCTCAGCACCGCCCAGACCATGACCCTCGGGCTGTGCAACATCGCGCTCACCGTGCCGGCTCGGATCTTCGTGGGCATGGCGCTCGACCGCTGGGGGCCCCGTCGTCTCTACGCGGCCATCCTCATCGGCGCAGCCGTCCCGAACACTGTGTTCGCCCTGGCGCAGACCTACGAGACACTCGTGATCTCGCGCCTGGCCCTGTCGGTGGTCGGAGCAGGTTTCGTCGTCGGCATCCGGATGGTCTCGGAGTGGTTCCCGCCCCGAGAGATGGGCATGGCCGAAGGGATCTACGGCGGCTGGGGGAACTTCGGGGCCGCGGCCGCAGCTTTCGGGCTCCCGCTGGCCGCTGGGCTCGTCGGCGGGAGCGACGGCTGGCGCTGGGCCATCGGCGGCATCGGCGTGGTCGCCGCGGTGTACGGCCTGGTCTACCTGCGGGCGGTCGAGGACACCCCGGCCGGGGTGGACTTCGTCCGGCCTCGCCGCCAGGGAGCGTTGGAGGTGACCCATCGCCGGGCGGTGTGGGGACTGGCGGCGGTCACCGTGCCGATCTCGACGGTGCTGTTGGTCATCGGCTGGAGGATGTGGCGCGAGGGTGTCATCGCCGATCCGGTGCTGGTCGCCGTGATCGTCGGGGTGTTGGCGCTGCTCACGACCCAGCAGCGGGCGGTGTTCCGAGTCAACCGTCCGGCGCTCGCCGACACGTACCCGACCGAGGACCGCTACCCGTTCCGCAACGTCGTGGTCCTGTGCGTGGCCTACCTGGCCACATTCGGGGCCGAGTTGGCCGTCGTGACCATCCTGCCCGGCTTCTTCGCCGACACCTGGAACCTCGGCCCGGTGGCGGCCGGGGCCGCGGCGTCGGGCTTCGCGTTCATGAACATCGTGGCCCGACCCGGGGGCGGACTCCTCTCCGACCTGCTCGGCAGTCGGGGCCGCACGCTGATCTACCTCTGCCTTGCCACGGTCGGCGGGTTCCTCCTCCTGGCCAGTCTCGGGCCTTCGTGGCCCTGGGTGCTGGCCGTAGCCGCCTGCATGGTCTGCTCGTTCTTCGTCCAGGCCGGGGCCGGCGCGGTGTTCGCGGTGGTCCCGCTGGTCAAGAAACGGGTGTCGGGTCAGATCGCCGGGATGGCCGGCGCCTACGGCAACGTCGGTGCCATCGTCTTCCTGACGGTGGGGCTGCTGACCTCGACCCGGGTGCTGTTCCTGGTCATCGCCGCGGCGGCCGCTCTGGCCGCGATCGCCGCCCGAAGTCTGGTCGAGCCCGAGCACAGCTTCTCCGCCGAGCTGTTGACCGACGAGTCGGAGATCGCGGTGGCCGCCGAGCGGCCCCAACCCCGTCTCGGACCGCCGGTTCCCGTCCTGGCGGTCGAAGCATGAAGGAGACCTCCATGCCTGTGATCGTGGTCATCGGGAACGGGATGGTCGGCCACCAGTTCGTCGAAGCCGCCGTCGCCCGGGACCTGCACCGCACCCACCAGATCGTGGTCCTGGGGGAGGAGCGCCACCAGGCCTACGACCGGGTCCAGCTCACCACGGCCATGGCCGGGGCCGACCACGCCGAGCTCCGCCTCGGCCACGAGGACTTCTACGACGACCACGGCATCCGCCTACGGCTGGGGCACCCGGCCGAGGCGATCGATCTGGCCGGCAGGTCGGTCAGCCTCGGTCCGGGCACAGCCCTCGCCTACGACCACCTGGTGCTGGCCACGGGCAGCGCCCCGTTCGTTCCGCCCATCCCCGGAACCGACGCCGCAGGCGTGTTCGTGTACCGCACCCTCGACGACGTCGCAGCCATCAAGGCCTGGGCCTCGGGGTGCGAGCGGGGCGTGGTCGTCGGCGGAGGACTGCTTGGCTTGGAGGCGGCCGGCGCCCTGCAGGCCCTCGGCGTCCACACCACCGTGGTGGAGCTGGCCGACCGGCTCATGGCGGTGCAGCTGGACGGACCAGGCGGGCGCATGCTGCGGCGCCGCATCGAGGCCCTGGGCATCGACGTCCGCACCGGAGTCGCGGCGGCCGGCGTCCGCCAGACCCACGACGGGCGGGCGGCAGGGCTGTACTTCGGCGACGACCATCCGCCGATCGACTCCGACCTGGTCATCTTCGCCGCCGGCATCCGACCTCGGGACGACCTGGCCCGGGCCGCCGGGCTGGCGCTGGGGGAGCGGGGTGGCATCCGGGTCGACGACACCTGCCGGACCTCGGACCCCCACGTCTGGGCCATCGGGGAGTGCGCGGCCCACCGTGGTCAGCGCCCGTACGGGCTGGTCGGCCCGGGCTATCAGATGGCCGAGGCGCTGGCCGGGAGCTTGGCCGGCGCTGAGGTCCGCTTCGAGGGAGCGGACTTGTCCACGAAGCTCAAGCTGCTCGGGGTTGACGTGGCCAGCCTGGGCGATGCGTTCGCCCAGACCGATGGCGCCGACGAGATCGTGTACTCCGACCCGGTGGCCGGCACCTACAAGAAGCTGGTCCTCTCCGGGGATTCCACCAAGTCTCGGATCCTCGGCGCGGTGCTGGTCGGGGACACCAGCGCCTACGGCACACTGCTCCAGCTGGTCCGCAACGGGCTGCCCGCACCGGCCAACCCCGAACGGCTGATCCTCCCGGCCGGCGACGGCGAGACGCCGGGGCTCACCCCCGACGCCCTGCCGGACAGCGCCACCATCTGCTCCTGCCACAACGTCACCAAGGGAGCGATCTGCGCGGCGATCCGGGCCGACGACCTGACCGACGTCGGTGCCGTTCAGACCGGCACGAAGGCCGGCAGCGGTTGCGGCAGCTGCAAGCCGACCCTGACCGACCTGCTCCACACCGAGCTGCGCCGGGCCGGCAAGGAGGTCGTGGTCCGGCTGTGCGAGCACTTCGCCCACACCCGCCAGGACCTCTTCGAGATTGTGCGGATCACCGGCATCCGCAGCTTCGGCGAGCTGATCGACCGGTTCGGCTCCGGGTCCGGGTGCGAGATCTGCAAGCCCACGGTGGCGTCGATGTTCGCCTCGCTGGCGTCGGGCTACATCCTCGACGGCGAGCAGGCCGCGCTGCAGGACACCAATGACCACTTCCTGGCCAACCTGCAGCGCGACGGCAGCTACTCGGTGGTGCCCCGGGTTCCCGGCGGCGAGATCACCCCGGACCAGCTCATCGCCCTGGGTGAGGTGGCCAAGGAGTTCGACCTGTACACCAAGATCACCGGGGGACAGCGGGTGGACCTGTTCGGTGCTCGGGTCGAGCAGCTCCCGGGGATCTGGGGCCGGCTGATCGACGCTGGGTTCGAGTCCGGGCATGCGTACGGCAAGGCCATGCGCACGGTGAAGTCGTGCGTCGGCGACACCTGGTGCCGCTACGGCGTGCAGGACTCGGTGGGCCTGGCCATCCGCCTGGAGCTGCGCTATCGGGGCCTGCGCTCGCCCCACAAGATCAAGCTGGCGGTGTCGGGCTGTGCCCGGGAGTGCGCCGAGGCCCAGGCCAAGGACATCGGCGTCATCGCCACCGAGCAGGGCTGGAACCTGTACGTCGGCGGCAACGGGGGGATGCGGCCCCAGCACGCGGTGCTGTTGGCCGAGGACCTGCGCGACGAGGAGCTGATCCAGATCATCGACCGGGTCCTCATGTACTACGTCCGGACCGCTGACCGGTTGGAGCGCACCGCCACCTGGCTGAACAAGCTCGACGGCGGGCTGGACCGTCTGCGGGCAGTGGTGATCGACGACGTGCTCGGGATCTGCGCCGACCTCGAGGCCGACATGGCCCGCCATGTCGACACCTATGAGTGTGAGTGGCGGGCCACCCTCGACGACCCCGAGCGGCTGGCGCGGTTCCGGGCCTTCATCAACACCGACCAGCCGGATCCGTCGCTGGCCTACCTGCGGGTGCGGGGCCAACGGCAACCGGTCGAGCTGCGACCGACCCGGCTGGCGGCCAGCAACGGCGATGGCCGATGACGACGGGCTGGGTGCGGGTCTGTCGTCTCGACCAGCTGACCCCCGATCGCGGCGCCGCGGTGTTCGTGGGCGACCAGCAGGTGGCGCTGTTCCGGGTGTCCGTCGGCGACGAGGTCTTCGCCCTGGCCAACCGTGACCCGTTCTCAGGGGCCAACGTGCTGTCCCGAGGCATCGTCGGCGATGCCGCCGGGGTGCCGAAGGTGGCGTCGCCGATCTACAAGCAGTCCTTCGACCTGCGCACCGGGGAGTGCCTCGACGACGGCGGTGCCACCGCGGTCGCCACCTATCCGGTCAAGGTCGACGACGACGGCTGGGTGCTGATCGAGGTCCCTGGATGACCGCGCTCGACCTGCGCACGTTGTCGGTGGTCACCGAAGCCGAGCCGCCCGAGCTCCTGCCGCTCGACGCCGGGGAGCAGTACCGCTTCAGCTTCGCCATGGACTCGTGCGTGGGGTGCCACTCCTGCGAGGTGGCCTGCGCCGAGCAGAACGGCCTGCCCGTGGAGGTGGCGTGGCGGCGGGTGGGCGAGTTCGAGGGCGGCGACCATCCCAACACCCGCCGGTTCCACATGTCCATGGCCTGCAATCACTGCCTGGACCCGGCGTGCCTCACCGGTTGTCCGACCGACGCCTACATCAAGCTGGACAACGGTGTCGTGGCCCACAAGGCCGACGAGTGCATCGGCTGCCAGTACTGCACCTGGAACTGCCCCTACTCGGTGCCGGCGTTCCAGCCCGACCGCCGCATCGTCACCAAGTGCGACATGTGCCTGCCCCGGTTGGAGGAGGGTCTCAAGCCGGCGTGCGTGGGCGCCTGTCCGACCCGGGCGCTCGACGTCGAGAAGGTGAACGTCGCGGCGTGGCGTCGGGACCACCACGAGGCCGAGGCGCCCCACCTCCCGCCGGCCGGCCTGACCCTGTCCACCACCCGCATCGTGCTGCCGACCAAGGTTCCGGTCGAGACCGTCGCGGCGTCGGACTTCCAGCTCCATCCCGAGGACCCCCACTGGCCGCTCGTGATCCTGACGCTGCTGAGCCAGGTGGCGCTCGGCGTCAGCCTCACCGCCTCGACCGGGCTGCACCGAGTGGTCGCGGCTGGATTCGCCAGCGCGGCGCTGGGGGTGTCCCTCCTGCACCTGGGCCGTCCGCTGCACGCATGGAAGGCCATGCGGAACCTGCGGCGTTCCTGGCTGTCGCGAGAGGCGGCGCTGCTCGGCGCGTATGCGGTCGTAGCGGCGGCCGCTGCGGTGGTCGCGGCGCCGGCGATCGCGGTGCTGGCCGCCCTGCTGGGGCTGGCCGGTGTGTTCGCCAGCGGCCGTCTGTATGTCGTACCTGGTCGCCCGTCCTGGAACAGTCCGCTGACCATCGCCGCCTTCTATCTGACCGGACTGGCGACGGGTCCGCTGCTGACCGGGCACCCGCTGCTCGCCGCGGTCGCGATCGCCGCCCAGCTGGCGGTATGGCTGGCCAACCTGGTCCGGCTCGAACGCGATCCGCGCCGGGAGTGGAACGGGACAGTGGCCCTCTACCAGCACCCCTTCGGCTGGCTGAGCACGCTGCGCATGGCGGCTCCGGTCGCGGGTCTGGCCGTGACGTTCGGCTGGTCGTCGCCTGTGGCCGGCTTCGGGTTGGTCGTCCTCGGGGAGCTGATCGGCCGCTACCTCTTCTACGTCACGGTGGTGCCGCTGAACATCCCGGGGACGTTCTTCCCGGCGCCGGCGCAGCGATGATCGACAAGCTGCTGCGTCGGTTGGGACGCGACCACGGCGGCGAGCGGTATCGCTATGTCTCCGACGAGCGCTTCGGGCCGGTCAGCGAGTCCCGGGCCGCCGAACGCTGGGTCCGCACCACCTGCGGCTACTGCTCGGTCGGGTGCGGGATGCTGCTGGGCGTGCGATCGGGACGGGCGGTCGCGGTCAAAGGCGACCCCGACCATCCCGTCAATCTGGGGCGGCTCTGCCCCAAGGGCCTGTCCGAGCACGAGACCCTGGCCGCTCCCGGGCGGCTGACCGAGCCCCGCATCGCCGGTCGCCCGGCCAGCTGGGACGACGCCTTGGACCATGTCGCCGATCGGTTCCGGGCCCTCACCGACAAGCACGGGCCCGAGGCCTTCGCCGTGCTCTCCACCGGGCAGCTCGTGACCGAGGAGTTCTATGCCCTCGGCAAGCTGGTTCGGCTGGGCATGGGGGTCCGCCACTTCGACGGGAACACCACCCTGTGCATGTCCTCGGCGGTGTCGGGCTACAAGCTGAGCTTCGGCAGTGACGGGCCGCCCGGCGCCTACGACGACTTCGCCCAGGCCGATGTGATCTTCCTGGTCGGGGCCAACATCGCCGACAACCATCCGCTGCTCGTACCACGGGTCATGGACAACGAGCAGGCCGCCGTGATCGTGGTCGACCCGCGGGTGACCAAGACCGCCATGCTCGCCGACCTCCATCTGGCGGTCCGGCCCCGTAGCGACGTCACCCTGCTCAACGGGATCATCAAGGTGCTGTTGGACGAGGCGCTGGTCGACGTGTCGCGGGTCCGCGAGGTGAGCGACGGCTTCGACGAGCTGGTCTCGCACGTGCAGGCCTACGACCTGGACCGGGTGGCGCGGGAGTGCGGCGTCCCGGCCGAGGACATCCGCCGTGCCGCCCTGGCCCTCGGCAACGCCCGTTCGGCCCTGGTGGCCTGGACCATGGGGGTCAACCACTCGGTCCAGGGCACCGAGACGGTCACCCTGCTCAACACGCTGTGCCTCCTGACCGGGAACCTGGGGCGGCCGGGAGCGGCGCCGATGTCGATCACCGGGCAGTGCAACGCCATGGGCACCCGGGAAGCCGGCTTCACCGCTTCGATGCCCGGCTACCGGGCCTACGACGACGCCGAGGCCCGGCGGGACCTGGCTGCCCGGCTGGGCGTGGACGAGGACCGCCTGCCGACCGAACGGGGCCGGGCCTATCCCGACATCATCAATGGGATCATCGACGGCCGGATCAAGGGCCTGTGGATCATCGCCACCAACCCGGTGGTGTCGTTCCCCAACCGGGAGCTGCTGGAGGACGCCTTGGGCCGGCTTGACCTGCTGGTGGTCCAGGACGGCTTCGAGACGCCGACGACCGAGCTGGCCGACGTGGTCTTCCCCGCGGCGATCTGGGGGGAGAAGGACGGCACGTTCACCAACTCGGAGCGCCGGGTCTCCCGGGTGCGCAAGGCCGTGGAACCGCCGGGAGAGGCGCGGACCGACTTCGACATCGTCCTGTCCCTGGCCGGGCGGCTCGGGGTGCGGGATGAGCTGTTCCCCGGATGGACCGGGCCGGCCGACGCCTTCGCCGAGTGGCGCCGTGTCTCGGCCGGACAGCTGTGCGACTACAGCGGCATCACCTACGAGCGCATCGACGCCGCCGGCGGGGTGCAATGGCCCTGTCCTGCTGGTGCCGGTGCCGACGTGCCCCTGGGTGGAACCCCCCGGCTGTACGCCGACTGGACGTTTCCCACCCCCTCGGGCCGGGCCCGGCTCCATTGCGTCAGCCCGCGGCCGCTCACCGACCCGCCCCGGGAACGGTTCCCGCTGCTGCTCAACACCGGGCGGACGGTCGAGCACTGGCACACCCGCACCAAGACCGGGCGCGTCCCGATCCTGGATCGGCTGGCGCCGACCGGGTGGGTGGAGATCCATCCCGACGATGCCGCCGATCTCCGTCTGCATGCCGGTGAATGGGTGCGCATCAGCTCCGAGCGCGGTGCCATCGAGCGCATCCGGGTGCGGCTGACCCGGACCGTCCGTCCGGGCGAAGTGTTCGTCCCGTTCCACTTCGACGAGCAATGCGCGAACCGCCTCACGCTCAACGAGTTCGACCCCATCTCCCGCGAACCCAACTACAAGCAATGCGCGGTCCGCGTAGATCCCCTAATCACCAGCAACCGCCGCTCCTAGAACCGAGAGTCTTTCGTCGTTCTGTGACCTGTATGCCGCGCCCAGGCGCGGTATACAGGTCACAGAACGCCAGAACCCCCCGCCGCCCCAGAAATCAGCGGGTCAGGGGCTTGTACTTGATGCGGTGGGGTTGGTCGGCTTCGGCGCCGAGCTCCTTGCGGCGCCAGGCTTCGTACTCGCTGAAGTTGCCCTCGAACCAGCGCACCTGGCTGTTGCCCTCGAAGGCCAGGATGTGAGTGGCGATGCGGTCGAGGAACCAGCGGTCGTGGCTGATGACCGCGGCGCAGCCGGGGAACGCCTCCAAGGCGTCCTCCAAGGCCCGCAGGGTGTCGACGTCGAGGTCGTTGGTGGGCTCGTCGAGCAGCAGCACGTTGCCGCCGCGCCGCAGCATCTTGGCCAGGTGGACCCGGTTGCGCTCACCACCGGACAACACGGCGACCGGCTTCTGCTGGTCCGATCCCTTGAAGTTGAAGGAAGCCACGTAGGCCCGTCCGTTGACCTCACGGTTGCCCAGCTTGAGCAGGTCCTGGCCATCGGTGATCTCGTCGTAGACGGTCCGCGCCCCGTCGAGACTGTCCCGGCTCTGATCCACATCGGCCAGCTCCACCGAGGATCCGACGGTGATCGACCCGCTGTCGGGCTCCTCCTGGCCGGTGAGCATGCGGAACAGCGTGGTCTTGCCCGCGCCGTTGGGGCCGATGATGCCCACGATCCCGGCGGGTGGCAGCGAGAACGACAGGTTGTCGATCAACAGCCGATCGCCGTAGCCCTTGGACAGCTTCTCCACCTCGATGACCTGGTCACCGAGACGCTGGCCCGGCGGGATGTGGATCTGCAGCTTCTCCGGCCCCCGCTCGGCCTCTTCGGCCTCGGCCCGCAGCTTGTCGTAGGCGTTGAGCCGGGCCCGGCCTTTGGCCTGGCGGGCCTTGGGTGCCATCCGCACCCAATCGAGCTCTCGTTGCAGGGTCCGCTGACGGGCCGAGTCGGACTTCTCCTCCTGTGACAACCGTTGCTGCTTCTGCTCCAGCCAGCCTGAGTAATTGCCCTCGAACGGATAGCCCCGGCCCCGATCCAGCTCGAGGATCCAGCCGGCGACGTTGTCGAGGAAGTAGCGGTCGTGGGTGATGGCCACGACGGTGCCGTGGTAGTCCCGCAGGAACCGTTCCAGCCAGGCCACCGACTCGGCATCGAGGTGGTTCGTGGGCTCGTCGAGCAGCAGCAGGTCCGGTCGCGACAACAACAGCCGGCACAGCGCCACCCGGCGCCGCTCGCCGCCGGACAGGGTGCTCACGTCGGCATCCCCGGGCGGGAGGCGGAGCGCATCCATGGCGATGTCGATGGTGCGCTGGAGATCCCAGGCGCCGGCGGCCTCGATGCGGGCTTCCAAGTCGGCCTGACGGGCCCCGAGCTTCTCGTAGTCGGCGTCGGGATCGGCCCAGCCGGCCATGACCTCGTCGTACTCGGTCAACAGGCCGGACACCTGACCCACGCCCTCCATCACGTTGCCGAGGACATCCTTGGACCCGTCGAGTTGCGGCTCCTGTTCGAGCAGACCGGCGGTGAAGCCGGGGCTCAGCCGGGCCTGACCGGTGAAACCATCGTCGACGCCGGCCATGATCCGCAGCAGCGAGGACTTCCCGGCACCGTTGGGGCCGATGACGCCGATCTTGGCGCCGGGGAAGAACGCCAGGGTGACGTCCTTCAACACCTCCTTGTCCGGTGGGTGGAAGCGGCTCGCCTTCTGCATGGTGAAAATGAACTGGGCGCTCACAGCGGCTTCCTCACAGGGGCATGGTCCTCATCGGGACGAACGTAGCGCTCACCGACCGAGGGCCTCGACGGCGGCCCAGCGGCCTCCGGATCCCAGCGGCCCACCGGCGCCTGATTACCCTACGGCGATGCGGCAGGTGCAGACGCTGGTGCAACTCTCCGACGAGTTGGTCGCCCTGCTCGACCGGCGGGCCCTGCGGGAGGGTTTGTCCCGCTCGAGCATCATCCGCATGGCGGTCGAGGCGTACATCGACGTCGACCGCCTCATCGACGAGCAGATCGTGGCCGGTTACACCGCCAACCCCCAGGCCCCCAACGATCCGTGGATCCTCCATGCCGACAGGCGTCGGCGTGACGCCTGGGCCGAGTTGGACTGGTGAGGGGACTAGGTGCGGAGAGGGGAGATCTGGTGGGCGGAACCGCCTGACGAACGGCCTCGGCCGGTGCTCATCCTGAGCCGGGACCGGGCGATCGGGGTGATGGAACGCCTGCTGGCCGCCCCCGTGACCACGACCGTGCGGGGCTTGCCCACCGAGGTTCCCCTCGGACTGCGAGACGGTCTGCCCGTCGCCTGCGTGGTCTCGCTGGACGACATGGCCCCGCTGGCCAAGGACTATCTGGTCGAGCGGATCACCACCCTGTCCGTCGACCGCATGGCCGAGGTGGCGCGGGCCTTGCGCCGCGCCACCGGCTGCTGATCGGTGGCGCGGCGCAGTTCCATCCGCCGGAGCTACGGCTTCAGTCCACCGCGGCCAGACGGTCGGCGGGCTGGATGGAGACGATCTCGTTGAGTCGCAGGACGATGTCGGCGTCGTCGACGACGAGCCAGGCGCTGTCCTTCACACAGGACAACAGGGTGCCTCGCCAGGTGGCGGCGAAGGTGCGAACGGTGACGGCGGCTCCGAGCAGCGGCCGGAGCGCACGGGTGCTCACGGTGTCCCGCTCTCGTGGGGTGGTGGTCGGTCTCATCCAGGCCCCCTCATGCTGTGTGGTCGTTCGGTCCTCTGGCGTTGCCTCGATGCGTGGTCCACTGGGTCGCGGACCCATTACCCTCCCGGCGGCACGAGCAGCCGTTACATGTTCGAGGCGAACGTGGAGGGTGGATGACAGAAGCCGATGGGGATGTCGTTCTCCAGGCCAGTGGATTACGCAAAGCCTTCGGTGACCTGGTCGCGGTGGCCGGAGTCGACGTCCGCATCGGCCCGAAGGAGACCTACGGCCTGCTCGGACCCAACGGCGCCGGCAAGACCACCACGATCTCGATGATCGCCGGGCTGCTGGACCCTGACGCCGGGCAGGTGCTCGTCGATGGCCGGAAGGTGACCACTCGTAGCGTCAAGGCCAAGGCCGGACTGGGTCTCGTGCCGCAGGATCTGGCCATCTACCCCGACCTCACAGCGCGTGAGAACCTCGATTTCTTCGGGAAGCTCTACGGGTTGTCGGGCCCGAAGCTGAAGGCTCGGGTCGACGAGGTGCTCGGGGTGATCGGCCTGACCGAACGAGCCCACGATCTCACCAAGGAGTTCTCCGGCGGGATGAAGCGGCGCCTGAACATCGGGATCGGGCTCCTGCACCAGCCCAAGCTGCTGATCCTCGACGAACCCACGGTGGGGGTCGACCCGCAGTCCCGCAACGCCATCCTCGAGAGCGTGGAGCATCTGGCCAGCGCCGGCATGGCCGTCCTCTACACGACGCACTACATGGAGGAGGCGGAACGGCTTTGCGACCGGGTCGGCATCATCGACCAGGGCGAGATCAAGGCCGAGGGGACCCGTAGGGAGCTGGTCGCCCTGGTCGGCGAGCGCGACCGCATCGGTCTCACCGCCACCGGTTCGATCGAGGCGGCGGTCGCCGCGGCCCGGGAGCTCGACGGCGTGGTGTCGGCGTCGGCCACCGGCGAGGGGATGGAGGTCGTGGCCGACGACGTCCACTCGCTGCTCCCGGCCCTGTTGGCCAAGGTCGGGGAGGCCGGAGCCCACGTCTCGGGGGTGGAGGTCACCGAGCCCGACCTGGAGTCGGTGTTCCTGCATCTGACCGGCAAGGCCTTGCGGGACTGATCCGGCACCAACCGTGCGGGCCACGTTCGTCATCCTGATGAAGGACCTGCGGTTGCGGGTCCGCGACCGCTCGGCCTTCATCATCGGGATCGCGGCGCCGCTGGTCCTGGCCACGATCCTCAGCCAGGTGGTCGGCGACTTCGGCGATGGGGACTTCTCGGCCACCTTCGGCCTGGTCGACGACGACCGGGGCCAGGTTTCCGCCCAGTTCATCGAGCGCATCAAGACCGAGGTGGGCCAGACCAGCGGGTTCGACTTCGAGACCGACCTCAGTGAGGCCGAGGCGCGAGACCAGGTCGACAAGGGCGACCTCGATGCCGCGATCGTCTTCCCTGCCGGGTTCTCGGACGCCGTGCTCAGCCAGGCGCAGGTCGGCCTGCAGGTGATCGGCAACAAGGAGGATCAGCTCAGCGCTCAGATCGCCGGCTCCATCGCCCAGTCGATCGCGTCCCGGATCGACGCCGCCAACCTGACCGTGCGGCTGGTCGCTCCGGACGGAACTCCGGATCCCGGCACGTTCTTCGCCGCCCTGCAGGAGCAGCCCCCGGTCGATCTGACCCAGCTGCAGTCCGACGACCGCCAGCTCGACACCACCACCTACCTCATCGCCGGTCTGGGGACGCTGTTCCTCTTCTTCCTGGTGCAGTACGGCGTGACCGGGCTGCTGGAGGAACGCCAGGACGGCACCATGGCCCGGCTGCTGGCCGCCCCCATCCATCCGCTCACCGTCCCGTTGGCCAAGGCGCTGGTCAGCGTGGTCCTCGGGCTCATCGGGATGGCGACGCTGGCGGTTGTGTCCACCGTGGCGCTGGGCGCCCACTGGGGCGACCCGGCGGCCGCCGTCGTGTTGATCGTCGCCGTGGTGCTGGCCGCGGTGTCGGTGGTGGGTGTTGTGGCCGGCGTGGCCCGGACCGCCGAGCAGGCCAGCAACGCCCAGTCGGTCATCGCCCTGATCCTCGGCCTGCTGGGCGGCGCCTTCTTCCCGATCAGCCGGGGTGAGGGGCTGCTGACCAAGCTCACCCTCGTCACCCCGCACTACTGGTTCCTGCGGGGGCTCGGCGATGGGTCGGCCGGCGGATTGGGCGCGGCGTGGGGTTCGGTCGCGGCCCTGCTGCTGTTCGCGGCGGTCGTCGGGGGAGCCGGAACCGTCCTCTTGCTGCGAGGTCGGTGGCGATGAGCGGCTCGGTGCGCAAGGTCTTCACCATTGCTCTCACCGGACTGCGCCGAATGTTCCGTGAACGGGCCAACATCTTCTTCGTCCTCATCTTCCCGGTGCTGTTGGTCCTGGTCATCGGCACCGTGTTCGGCTCCGGATTCCGGCCCGGGCTCGGCGTGGTCGCACCTGGCGACGACCGTCTGGCCACAGATCTCGTCCACGCCATGGACCGTGGTGACGAGGTCGAGGTGCACCGCTACGAGAGCGTGAAGGCTCTGCGCAGCGCGGTGTCGCGGGGGTCCGTCCGAGCTGGGGTGGTGATCCCGAAGGACTACGGCGACCGATTGCGCCAGGGCTCCACCAGCACCGTCGAATTCATCAACCGACCCGACGGCCGGGGCGCCGAGCTGCGACAGGTGGTCCAGTCGGCCATCGACACCCAGTCGATCGCGCTCCAAGCCGCTCAGTTCGCCGTGACCCAGGGCGGCGCCGCGGGTTTCGATCAGGCGGTGGCCGAGGCGACTGAGCAGGAGGCCAACCTGCAGCGGACCCGCGTCCGGACGATGACAGTGGGGGAGGAGCTGTTCTCCGACGATCTCGGGGCCTTCGGCCAGGGCGCGTCGTCGCAGGTGTTGCTGTTCATGTTCGTCAACGGTCTGGCCACGTCGGCTGCCCTCATCCAGAGCCGGCAGCTCGGGGTGTCGCGCCGCATGCTGTCCACCCCGACATCGGCCACGGTGATCCTGTGCGGTGAGGCGCTCGGCCGCTTCCTCATCGTCGCGTTCCAGGGCATCTACATCGTGACGGCGACGTCGCTCCTGTTCGGTGTGGATTGGGGCAACCCGCTGGCCGCCTTCACGTTGCTGACGGTGTTCGGCCTCGTGGCGACCGGCGCCGCCATGCTGGCCGGAGCGCTGTTCCGCAACGATCAGCAGGCCGGGAGCATCGGGGTGATGGTCGGGCTGGGTCTGGCCGCGCTGGGCGGATGCATGGCCCCGCTGCAGATCTTCTCGCCCACCATGCGCAAGATCGCCCACGTCACGCCCCACGCCTGGGCCCTCGACGGCTTCGACGAGCTGATCAGCCACCACGCCACCGTCCTCGACATCCTCCCCGACCTAGCCGTCCTGGCCGCCATGGCCGCCGTCCTCCTGACCCTCGGCACCCACCAACTCCGCCGAGCCATAACCAGGAGCTGACCCCGCCCGGGAGTCGGGGCCGGCTGCTCTTGCCGCGAGTGCCACGGTCCCTTGCGAGGTGTGCCGTCAAGGGCCGCCGCCACGCCGCTACTCGGCGTGCCATTACTCGGCCTTCGGCCGTGTCTTGACCGCCCACCGCGGTCGGGCGCCGAAATTGAGGCGTTTGCCGCGCTTATAGC
>DASXTK010000198.1:0-16104 GCA_036505485.1 Acidimicrobiales bacterium | reverse complement strand
TAGCGAGTGGGGCCCGGCCGCGGCGGCGGCCCCAACTACGAGGCCGGGGTTCGGAGTGACTAGCTCCGCTCCGGCGGGAGCCACGATTTCGAGCCTAATCATGCCGAAAACTGCCGGGGCCGGGCCCTGCCATCTACCAGTGGGGCCCGGCCGCGGCGGCGGCCCCAACTACGAGGCCGGGGTTCGGAGTGACTAGCTCCGCTCCGGCGGGAGCCACGATTTCGAGGCTATCCGAGTGGTTTCACCGGGCGTACTCTCGAACTCACATAACGAGGGTGTGCATCCCCTCTCGCCTTGCGCCGTGTTGTGCATCGTGGGAAGGGGGTGACTCCCCGGCCCATGGGCGCGGTGCTGGTTCTACGGAGGACACTCCGATGCCATCTACCAAGTCCCATGGGGCGGGACGCAATGCGCGTCGCTCTCTCAGTTACGTCCAGCGCATGGAACGGAGGGCCAGACTGGTGCGGGCAACGTTCGCACCGTGGATGGCCATTCCGGTCGATGTCCGCCGGGTGTTGCTCGGAGCGGTCGTGGTTGTCGGCCTCGAGCTTGTCGGATTGTCAGGTTGGATCACCCAGGTGATCGGCTGACAGCACGGCAAGCAGGTCGAGGGGGTTGGCAAACCCAACCCCCTCACCGCGTTACGCGGGGGTGCCGGGAGGGGGTTTTGGGGTGGGGGTGGGGATGTTGGGGTCCAGGCCGGAACGGGCTTGGGCTTCGGCTTGGGAGAGGACCTCGCGGAGGGGGATTCCTCGTTGGCGGGCGACCCAGGCGGCGTCGTCGTGTTCCACTTTTATCCGGCCGGGGCTCACCTTCACTCGCACGGGCAGGCCGTCGACCTCGACCGTCGCCTGGGTGCGGATCGCCGGCCAGCGGTCCATGGTCGTCCCCCGCAGCCCCAGTGTCCCGGACTCGGCAGCCAGCGTGGCCGCCACCACCTCGGCCAACGCCGGATCGGCCAGGGCGCTGACCACATGGGCCGGCCGCCCCTTCTTCATCACGATCGGCGTGACCCAAGCGTCATGGGCCCCGGCCTCCAGGAGAGCGGCCACGGTGTGGGCCAGCACCTCCCCGGTGGCATCGTCGAGGTTGGTCTCCAACAGGACCACCGGCTGACCAGGCTGCCGCCCCGGCAACCCACCGGGATCCTCCAGCGCCTGACCCACCACGACTTGGACCGCGTTGGGCCGGCCCTCCAGCTCACGGCTACCGGCGCCGTAGCCGGTGGCCTCGATCCGCAGACCGGGCAACGGACCCCAACGGGTCGCCAGCGCCGAAAGGATCGCGGCTCCGGTCGGCGTCGCTAGCTCGACGGCCAAATCGATGCCATAGGTAGGAGCGTGGCGCAGCAGCTCGAGCACCGCCGGCGCCGGGTTGGGCAGCAGCCCGTGGGCGGAACGCACCATCCCCATCCCGTTGGCCACCGGGCTGGCCTGCACCTCGTCCACACCGAGGAGCTCCAGGGCGACGCACGTCCCGACCACGTCGACGATGGCGTCGATCCCGCCGACCTCGTGGAAGTGGACCTGCTCGGGGGGTCGACGGTGGAGCCGACCCTCGGCCTCGGCCAACGCCCGGAACACCGCCAGCGCCCGGGCTGTGACCCGCTCGGGCAGCCGGGCCTCCTCGACCAGCCCGGTGATGTGGGCTGCGGTCCGGACCACCTGGGAGCCGTTGGCCCGCACGTGGACCTGGGTGGCGGCGATCCCACAACGCAGCACCGCCTCGGCCTCCACCTGCCAGCCGGCCACGGGCAGACGTTGGAGCATCCGGCGGATCTCGGCCAGGTCGGCGCCGGCATCGACGAGCGAGCCGAGCGCCATGTCGCCGGCGATACCGCTGAAGCAGTGGAACCAGGCGACTGTCCGAGCTGCGGACGATGTCATGTCATGCCTTGGGCGCCGGCCCCAAGATGCGGAGCAGCGCGTAGGCCGCGCCGAAACCGTTGTCGATCCCCACGACGGTCACCCCAGCGGCGCACGACGCCAGCATGGCCATCAGCGCGGTGAGGCCGCCGAAGCTGGCGCCGTAGCCGGCGCTGGTTGGGACCGCGACCACGGGGGCCGCGGTGATCCCGCCCACCAGGCTGGCCAGCGCGCCCTCCATCCCGGCCACGACCACCACGGCGTCGGCCTTGGCCAGCTCATCGCCGGACGCCAGGAGCCGGTGGACCCCGGCCACGCCCACATCGTTGAGCCGCACCGGGTCGAAGCCGTGGGCGCCAAGCGTGACCGCACACTCGTCCGCGACCACCAGGTCCGAGGTGCCCGCGGCGGCGACGACCACGTTCTCCGAGCGCAGCTCCACCACCCGCCGCCACACGATGGTGGCTCCGTGGCGCTCACCGAAGGGGTTGGCGGCCAGGGCCTCGGCGGCCTGCGAGGCGTCGGCCCGGGTGAGCAGGATCGGACCGTCACCGGGGGCAGACAGCAGCTCGGCCACGATCGCGGCGCACTGCTCAGGGGTCTTGCCCGGTCCGTAGACCGCTTCAGCCAGACCCTGGCGCAGCGCCCGGTGATGGTCGACCCGGGCGAACCCCAGGTCGGCGTAAGGGAGGCGCCGTAGCCGGGCCACGACTTCCTCGGGTTCGACCAGACCGTCCCTCACCTGGTCGATCAGCCGTCGAATCGCGGCCTCATCCATCGCAATCTCGCACGACGTCAGCATGGCGTGTCCCGACACGAACCAGCTAGCCCCGTTGACAGACCCTTGACACGAATTTGTTCGGAAGGTATACAAACAAAGTGCCAGAGGGAGAGACCCACGGAGGACACCGTGGTGACGATGAGCCGTTCGGCCGGCGGGGTCGAACGGCTCGCAGGGCCGTACCGGGGGACGCCAGGCGTCACAACCGCCGGTTGGTCCTGCGCACGCTGTTCCGCGATGGCCCGCTGAGCCGGGCCGACCTGGCGAGAGCCACCCACCTCACCAGGGTCACCGCCTCCGACCTGGTAGCCGAGCTGCTGGACGAGGGGCTCATCGAGGAGCTGGGAACCCGCGAGGGCCAGGGCGTGGGGAAGCCGGCCACGATGCTGGGCATAGTGGCCCAGTCCCGGCTGGTGCTGTCGCTCGATCTCAGCGGTGACGAGGAGTTCCTGGCCGCTCTGGTCGATCTGCACGGCAAGGTCATCGACCGCCAGGAGGTGGCCCACGGCGACCGCACCGGTCAGGAAGCGGTCGATCTGGCCGCGGGTCTCCTCACCGACCTCGCCAGTCGAGCCGGGTCACCGTTGGTCGGCGTGGGGGTCGGCAGCCCGGGTCTGGTCGATCCGGCGGGCACCGTGCTGGAGGCCCCCAACCTGGGTTGGTACGGCGTCGACGTGGGCCGTCAGCTGGGCGAGGCGGTGGGCGGAACCGTCCCCATCCACGTGGCCAACGACGCCAACGCTGCGGCCCTGGGCGAGCTGAGCCTGGCCGGACCGCTCGACCGCAGCCTGCTGTTGATCCGCATCGGCCACGGTGTCGGCGCCGGTGTGGTCATCGACGGTCACCTGGTCATCGGTGACCGCTTCGCCGCCGGGGAGATCGGCCATGTAGTGGTGGATCCCCGGGGCGAACCCTGTGCCTGCGGCCGACGGGGCTGTCTGGAGACCGCGATCGCCGGCCGGATGCGTGGCCGTCTGGCGGGAACGGGCGCGGCCCAGTCGCGGGCCCGTCAGGCCGCAGGCCGGAAGCTGGGGCTGGCGTTGGCACCGGTGGTCAGCGCACTCAACCTGCGTGAGGTCGTCTTGTCGGGCCCGCTGGACGTGCTCGACGAGACCTTTCGGCACGCGGCGCTGCGCGCCGTGCAGAGCCGAACCATGCCGGCGGTCGGCGACATCGTCGACATCCGGCCCAGCCCATTGGGGGAGGACGACGTCCTCCTGGGCGCTGCGATGCTCGTGCTCGATCGAGAGCTGGGTGTCGCATGATCACCGATGACCACAGAGGGGGGTTAGTCACCACGGATAGTGGTCATTGTTCCGTGCGAGCCCTGAGGGCTCGCTGCCACCAGGGCAAACAATGTGGGAGGACCACGTGAAGATCAGAAACCTCGCAGCGCTCGGCCTGGCCGGCACGCTGCTGATGGCGGCGGCCTGTGGGGACGACGACGACAGTTCGGCGTCCAGCAGCGGCGGCTCGGACAAGACCACCCTCCGGGTGTGGCTCAACGGTCCGGACACTCCCGACGACATGCGCCAGTACGCCATCGATACGTTCCAGGCAGACCACCCCGACGTCACGGTCAAGATCGAGGAGCAGGAGTGGGACGGAATCGTCGACCTGCTGACCACCTCGCTGGCCAGCAACGACTCGCCCGACATCGTGGAGATGGGTAACACCCAGGCCCAACAGTTCGAGGCGGCCGGAGCGCTGGTCGACTTGACCGATTCCAAGGACGACCTCGGTGGGGATGACCTCCTCGCCGGTCTGGTCGACTCGGGTACCTACGACAGCAAGTTCTACGGCGTGCCGCTGTACGCCGGTGCTCGCATCGTCGTCTACCGGACCGACCTGTTGCAGGCCGCCGGCGTCGCCGTGCCCACCACGATGGAGGAGTTCATCGCTGCGGGCAAGACGTTGCAGACTGCCAACGCGGCCACGCCCAACTTCTCGGGCATCTACTTCCCGGCCCGGAACTGGCAGGCCATGCTCTCGTTCATCTGGGACGCCGGTGGTGACATCGCCAGCGGCACCGATGCCGACGGCTGGGACGGCCTGCTGGCCGACACCGACTCGGTCAAGGGTCTGACCACCGTCCAGGACATCCTGACCAACGCCAACAAGGCTCCGGCCGACTCGGACGACCGCAACGACTTCGCCGACTTCTGCGCCGGTGACGTCGGCATGATGATCGCCCCAGGCTGGAAGCCGGGCCAGATCCTCGGCGAGGACGACGGCTGCCCCGACACCATGACCGGCAAGGTCGGCACGTTCGTGCTGCCCGGTAGCGGCGGCGGGATGGCTCCCGTCTTCCTCGGCGGCTCGAACCTCGGTGTGTCCAACAAGAGCAAGAACAAGGACCTGGCCACTGAGTTCCTGCAGATCATCACCGGGGACGAGTTCCAGACCATGTATGCCGAGAACGGCCTCATCCCTGCCCGCAAGTCATTGCTCGACAAGGTTCAGGGTGACGAGGCGGTGACCAACGCCGCCCAGGCCGCCGGCGAGGGCAAGGTCACGCCCAGCAGCCAGAATTGGGCGACGGTCGAAGCCCAGAACATCCTCCAGGACATGGGCACGGCCATCGGCCAGGGCAACGACGTCCAGGCAGAGGCCAAGAAGGCCAACGACGCCATCGTCGACATCCTCAACCAGAGTTAGTTCCGGGCGAGGAGCTGACGTAACGAGGAGATCGGCATGACCACCGTGCTGGCCGAGGAGACAGCGGTCCCCGAACCGCCCGCCTCGGGCAGCACGCGGTCACGGCGCTGGGGTCGCCGGGCCCGGGGCCGCTTGATGCCCTACGGGCTGCTGATCCCCTGCCTGATCGGGCTGGGGCTGGGGTTGGGGTACCCACTGGTCCGCCTGGTCACCATGTCGACCCAGGAGTTCGGGTTGGCCCAGCAGTTCGGCACCCCGGCGAAGTCGGTCGGGTTCGACAACTTCAGCGACATCTTCGGCGACTCGTACTTCTGGGAGGTCCTACGCCGCTCTCTGCTCTTCTGCCTGGTCAACGTCACGCTGACGCTGTCGATCGGGACCGCGGTGGCGGTGCTGCTGGGCCAGCTCGGACGGGCCATGCGCACCGCGCTCAGCGTCGCCCTCCTGTTCGCCTGGGCCACCCCGGCCCTGACCGCCACCATCGTGTGGCAGTGGATCTTCGATTCCCGCAACGGCGTCGCCAACTGGGCGTTGACCAAGCTCGGGTTCGACTACGAGGGCCACTCGTGGATGGGGACATCCTGGAGCGTCTACCTGGTGGCCACGCTGATCGTGGTGTGGATGGGGATCCCGTTCATCGCCTTCACCCTGCACGCGGCCATGACCCAGATCCCTGAGGACGTCATGGAGGCGGCCTCGATCGACGGCGCGGGCGGCTGGGAGCGCTTCCGCGACGTCGCCTGGCCCGCGATCAAGCCGATCTTCATCGTGCTGCTCGCGCTCAGCACGCTGTGGGACCTGCGGGTCTTCACTCAGATCTACGTGCTGCAACAAGCCGGGGCGAACACCAAGGACACGAACCTCCTCGGCACGTGGGCCTATCGGACGGCGGTGGCCGGCCACGACTTCGGCAAGGGCGCCGCCATCGCGCTGGTGATGGTGGGGATCACCCTGCTGCTCACCCTGTTCCATCTGCGCCAGATGTTCCGGCAGCAGGAGGTGTAGTCCCATGGCCGACACCACCGTTCCTCCCGCAGCCGTGGTCGAGGCGCCGATCTCACCGATCCTCGGGTCGGCGGAGGCCCACGCCACCACCCGGGCCGCTCACCGGCGCCGGCAGCGGGGTCGCCGGGCGCTGCTGAACGGCATCGCGCTCGGGGTCATCATGCTGTCGGCCTTCCCGGTGTACTGGATGGTGAACACGTCGTTCCGGCGCAGCATCGACATCCGCAACGAGATGCAGTTCCTGCCCTTCGGCGGGACGCTGGAGAACTACCGCTCGGTGTTCGACACCGACAACTTCTGGTCCTCGTTCGGTAACAGCCTCAAGGTCACCGGTCTCACCGTGCTGTTCGCGCTGTTCAGCGCCTTCCTGGCCGCGCTGGCGGTGTCGCGCTTCCGCTTCCGGGGCCGGGTCGGCTTCCTGGTGATGATCCTCATAGTCCAGATGATCCCGGCCGAGGCCATGATGATCTCGTTGGTCAAGGTGCTGGACGGCTGGGACCTGCGGAACTCGATCATGGGTCTGACCATCGCCTACGTCGCGTTCGTGCTGCCGTTCACGGTGTGGACCCTGCGCGGCTTCGTGGCCGGCGTCCCCAAGGAGCTGGAGGAGGCGGCCATGGTCGACGGTTCCAGCCGCCTGCGGGCCTTCTTCACCATCACCCTGCCGCTGGTGGCGCCTGGTTTGGTGGCCACCGGGATCTTCGCCTTCATCCAAGCCTGGAACGAATACACCTACGCCTTGGTAATCATGGACCGCCCGGAGAAGTCCACCCTGCCGCTGTGGCTGCAGCAGTTCAACTTCGGCGCTCGAGGAACCGACTGGGGCGGCGTGATGGCCGGCTCGGTGCTGATCACCCTCCCGGTCGTCGTGTTCTTCCTGTTGGTCCACCGCCGCATCGCCGCCGGCATGACCGCCGGAGCAGTCAAAGGATGACGCCGGCCGGATCATTGGAGCGGTTGGCGGCTTCGACGATCTTGGGGTCGTTCGCGGGCGCCGACGTGCCGGATTGGGTCCTTCGTCGGATCGACGAGGGCCTCGGCGGGTTGTGCCTGTTCGGGTCCAACCTGGCTGGGGAATCCGGGGTGGAGGCTTCGGCTCGGGTGGCTGCGGATCTGCACAACGTCCGCCCGTCGGTGTTGGTGGCGTTGGACGAGGAAGGCGGTGCGGTCACTCGGCTGGAGGCCGCCACCGGCAGCTCGGTTCCCGGCAACGCTGCGCTCGGAGCGGTCGACAACCCGGAACTGACCCGGCAGGTGGCCAAGGCCCTCGGCGATGTCCTGGTCGACGCCGGCATCGATCTCAACCTGGCGCCGTGCGCCGATGTGAACGTCGACGTGGCCAACCCGGTGATCGGGGTCCGCTCGTTCGGCGCCGACCCGGATCTGGTCGGTCGGCACGTGGTGGCCTTCGTCCAAGGTCTGCAGGCCGCTGGGGTGTCGGCCTGCGTGAAGCACTTCCCCGGCCACGGCGCCACCTCGGTGGACTCCCATCTCGACCTGCCCGAGGTCGACGCCCCGGTCGAGCTGCTGCAGAGTCGCGAGCTGACCCCGTTCCGGGCCGCCATCGCCGCCGGCGCGGCCACGGTCATGACCGGACATCTCCGGGCACCGGCGCTGGACACAAAGCCGGCCACGATCAGCCGGCGCATCCTCACCAACCTGCTGCGCGAAGCCATGGGCTTCCAAGGTGCGGTGGTCACCGATGCCCTCGACATGCGCGGAATCGGGGGCACCGAGGCCATGCCGGCCAACGTGGTGCGGGCCCTGGCCGCCGGTGCCGATCTGTGCTGCCTAGGCTCCAACGCCACTGACGAGCTGGTCTGCGCCTGCGTCGAGGCGGTGGCCGGGGCGCTGCGCAGTGGGGCGCTGGAGGAGGAGCGGCTGGTCGACGCGGCCGGCCGGGTGGCCTCGATCCCCCGCTTGGGTCATCTGGTGGAGGCGGACCGGGGCGCCCGCGGTCCGAGCCTCGGGGTCCTCGGCTACGAAGCCGCTCGCCGGGCGCTGCGCATCGATGGTCCGCTGCCGCCGCTGCCGGGGTGCGCCCACGTGGTCCAGCTGCGCCGAGCCGAGATGATCGCGGCCGGTGAGGTCCCCTGGGGCGTAGGCGATCCGTTGGCGCAGCTCGATACCGCCAGCTCGTCTGAGTGGCTGGACGATCCCGCCGGCGTGGGCGCGGCGCTCGACCGAGCCCGGGACTGCCCGCTCGTGGTCGTGATCCGGGATCCCCAGACCAACCCGGACACCGCGGCGATGCTCGGCGCCCTGGTCGAGGCCCGGTCCGACGCGATCGTGGTCGACATGGGCTGGCCCGCCGACGATCCGCCGGTCAAGACCCGCATCACCACCTACGGCCCGTCGCGGGCCAGCGGCATGGCTGTGGCCCGCCTGCTGGTCGGAATGGAACCGAAGCTCGAGATCGAGGAGAGGCAGCACTAGTGGCTGAGATCACCATTCGCGGCATCACCAAGGTCTACGACCGTGATGTGCTGGCGGTGGACCACATCGACCTGGACATCGCCGACGAGGAGCTGTTGGTGCTGGTCGGACCGTCGGGATGCGGCAAGTCCACGCTGCTGCGCATGGTCGCCGGGCTCGAAGAGGTGACCGACGGTTCCATTGACATCGGCGGGCGCGACGTCACCTACCTCCCGCCGAAGGACCGGGACATCGCCATGGTGTTCCAGAACTACGCGCTCTATCCCCACATGACGGTTCGCCGGAACATCGGCTATCCGTTACGGCTGGCCAAGCTGGACAAGGCCACCCAGGCCCGCCGGGTCGACGAGGTGGCCCGGTTGCTCCAGCTCGAGGAGGTGCTGGACCGGCGGCCTTCGCAGCTGTCCGGGGGGCAGCGCCAGCGGGTGGCCATGGGTCGGGCCCTGGTGCGCGAGCCCCAGGCGTTCCTGATGGACGAGCCCCTGTCCAACCTTGACGCCAAGTTGCGGGTGGAGATGCGGGCCGAGATCGCCCGGCTCCAGCGCGACCTCGGCGTCACCACCCTGTACGTCACCCACGACCAGGTCGAGGCCATGACCATGGGCACCCGGGTCGCGGTGCTGGACAAGGGCCGGCTGCAGCAGGTCGACACTCCACAGCGGGTTTACGACGCACCGGTGAACCTGTTCGTGGCCGCCTTCATCGGGTCGCCGGCCATGAACCTATTCGAGGGCCGGGTCGTCCGGTCGGGCGAGGGCGCGGATCTGGCGCTGGACCTCGGGACCCAGCGCATCGGCGTCGACGACGCGTTGGCGGCCTCGCATCCGGAGCTGGCCGAGCTGATCGACCAGCCGGTGGTCGTCGGGATCCGCCCCGAGGCGTTGCACGACGCCAGCCTCGAACCCGGGGTGCCCGGTGATCGGGTCCTCGAGGCCACTGTCGACCTGGTCGAGTCGTTGGGGTCCGAGCTCGTCGTCCACCTAGCGTTGACCGGGACGACGACGACGGAGGGCGTGGTGGGAGTTGAGGGGAACGGCGACTTGTCGTCGACCGGCCGCAGTGCGGTGGCCCGGCTGAGCACCCGCAGCCGGGTCCGGATTGCCGACACCATCAAGCTGGCGGTCGACCCGGGTGGATTGCACGTGTTCGATGCCTCCACCGGGGCCTCCCTACGGACTAGTGCACCCTCGCACGGGTGAAGCGCACATGCCTCGACGGCCAGATGACGCCGCTCGCCGCACCGCGACGACACCTCCCGCCCGACCCCACCCTGCCACCCTGTGCGGTGTCGGCTTCGCCGACGCTGTCTCGTTGGGCGGACCGCTGGGGGGTTCCTGCGTCGCCGCGGCACGCCGAGCGACGCCCCTGACTCGCCGATCCACGCACGTCACCCGTGCGAGGGTGCACTAGCAATGTCGGAGGCTGAGACAGGGGGCCAGACCGCACGCGGACCTCTGATCGCCGGGCTGGACATCGGCGGCACCAAGACTCATGCGGTGGTGGCCGAGTCCGCTGACGACACCGGTCGGGTCATCGGCGAGGTGCGGTTGGCCACCGCGATCGGAAGCGAGGGACTCCTGGCCACCTTGACCCAGGCCTTGACCCGAGTGGCCGCCACCGCCGAGGTGGACGCCGCGACCTTGGCCGCGGTGGGGATCGGGGTTCCCGGCCTGGTCGATCCGACCACGGGCGCGCTGCGCCACGCCATCAACCTCGGCATCGGCAACGGGCCGTTCGACCTGGCCGGCGCCGCGGCGCGGTTGGTCGGCGGACCGGTGGTGGTGGACAACGACACCAACCTGGCCGCGCTCGGCGCCGCCGACGTGTTCGGGGTGCACGACCTGGCTTACCTGAGCCTGGGGACCGGCGTGTCAGTGGGGCTGGTGTTCGGCGGAACGCCGCATCGCGGCGCCCACGGCATGGCCGGCGAGATCGGCCATCTCCCCATCGATCCCCAGGGTGTGCTGTGCGAGTGCGGCCAGCGGGGCTGTCTGGAGACGGTGGTCTCGGGGACGGCGATCGCCCGGCGTTGGCCCGCCGACGGACCGCTCGGGTCGACGGCCGCACTGCTGGCCGCCGCGGCGTCCGGGGACAGCAAGGCGATCGCGGTGCGCGACCAACTGAGTGGGGCCATCGCCGCCGCGGTGGCCCTGGCGGCCCAGGCGGTGGATCCCGAGCTGGTGGTGCTGGGCGGCGGCGTTGCCGACGCCGGTCCTCCGCTGCTCTCGGCCGTGCGGGCCGCATTGCGGGCCCGGGCCGAGCTGTCGCCGCTGCTCGGGGCATTCGATCTGGCCGACCGGGTGGCCATCGTGCCGGCCGGCGGGGTTCCGGTCGGCGCTCTGGGGGCCCTGCGGGCGGCCCGGGAAGCGATCCGCTCATGAGCGACCTGGTGGTGCGAGGTGGCTCGGCGCTGACCCCGGACGGCCGGGTCGATGCCGACGTCGTGATCGAGGCCGGCCGCATCTCCTCGCTCTCGTCGGGGGACGCGGCGAGCGGTGTCCGGGTGCTCGATGCCGCCGGCCTGCTGGTCGTGCCGGGGTTCATCGACCTGCAGTGCAACGGGGCGTTGGGCATCGACCTGACCGCCGAGCCGGAGCGGTTGTGGGAGACGGCGGCGAAACTGCCCCGGTGGGGCGTGACCGCCTGGCTGCCCACGATCGTCACCTCGCCGGCCGACGTGCGGGACCGGGCGTTGAAGACGCTGGCCGCGCCCTCCGGGACGGTGGGCGCGACTCCGCTGGGGTTGCACTTCGAGGGGCCGTTCCTCAACCCCGAGCGTCGGGGTGCGCACGCTCCGGCCCACCTGCGGCTCCCGGACCAAGCCGCCATCGCGGGCTGGTCGCGTGACGCCGGTGTCGCACTGGTGACCCTGGCGCCGGAGCTACCCGGTGCGCTGGACATGGTCCGGGCGCTGGTGGATCGGGACGTCGTGGTGTCCCTCGGCCACTCGGCGGCGACCTCGGCCGAGGCGCTTGCGGGTGTCGCGGCCGGGGCCCGTTCGGTCACCCATCTGTTCAACGCCATGTCGCCGTTGCATCACCGCGAGCCTGGACTGGCTGGGGTGGCGCTGACCGACGACCGTCTCTCTGTCGGGGTGATCGCGGACGGGTTTCACGTCGATCCCCGGATGGTGGACCTGGCGGTTCGAGCGCTGGGCGACCGGGTGGTCCTGGTCACCGACGCCGTGGCCGCCCTGGGGGTGCCACCGGGGGAGGTCCGTCTGGGCGACGTCTCGTCTGTCTTCGACGGCGAGTCGGTGCGGTTGGCCGACGGAACGCTGGCCGGCAGCGTCCTCCCGCTGGATCAGGCGGTCAGGAACCTGCGGACCTTCACCGGAGGGCGGGCGGAGCTGGATCAGGCCGTTCGGGCCGTGACCGCCGCGCCGGCCCGGTTGCTGGGTCTGGAGGACGAGCGTGGGGCGCTGGTTCCGGGCGCGGTGGGCGACCTTGTCCTCCTGGATCCCGACGCCGAGGTGGTGGCCACGGTGATCGGCGGCATGGTGGTCCACGACCGGCGGGCGGGTCAGGAGTGACCTGATGGAGGTAGTGATAGTCGCCGACCGAGACGCCGCGGGCGCGCTGGTCGGCGAGGCGATCGCTGTGTTGGTCGAGGCACGGCCGGACGCGGTGTTGGGCCTGGCCACCGGGAGCACACCCCTTCCGGTGTACCGCGACCTGGCCCGACGCTATGCCGCCGGGACGCTCACCCTGTCCCGGGCCCGGGCGTTCCTGCTCGACGAGTACGCCGGATTGCCGAAGGACCACCCCCAGGCCTACCGGGCGTTCATCGCACGTGAGTTGGAGGCCCACGTGGACTTTGCCGCCGGCGCGGTGCAAGGGCCCGATGCGAGCGGCGACGACATCCCCGCGGCGTGCGCCGCCTACGAGGCCGCCATCGTCGCCGCCGGCGGGGTCGATCTGCAGCTGCTCGGGATCGGCACCGATGGCCACATCGGCTTCAACGAGCCGGGGTCTTCGCTGGCCTCCCGCACCCGGATCAAGACCCTCACCGACCAGACCCGGCAGGACAACGCCCGGTTCTTCTCGTCCCTGGATGAGGTCCCCCGCCACGTGGTGACCCAGGGCATCGGCACCATCCTCGACGCCCGCCATCTGGTGCTGCTGGCGTTCGGCGGGGCGAAGGCGCCGGCGGTGGCCCGGGCGATGGAGGGTCCGGTGACCGCCATGGTCCCGGCCAGTGCGCTGCAGTTGCACCCCCATGTCACCGTGGTGCTCGATGAGGACGCTGCATCCAGCCTGCGGCTGGCCGACTACTACCGCGAGACGTGGGCCCACAAGCCGCCCTGGCAGGGGATCTGATCGTGCGGCGAAAGGCGTCCGGTGGCGGTGAGCGCGGTAGGTAGCCTGGTGCGCCATGGTTGAGCAGGTCGACGACGACCCCCTTGTTGCGCCGCGTGTCGGGTTCCTCGGACCCGAGGGGACCTTCACGGAGCAGGCGTTGTTGTCCCAGCCCGACCTGGCGGCCATGAACCTGGTGGCCCTGCCCTCGATTCCCGACGTGCTGGCCGCGGTGGCCAACGACCACGTCGACATGGGCTTCGTGGGGATCGAGAACTCGATCGAGGGTGCGGTCACGGTCACGGTCGACACCCTGGCGTTCGAGACCGACCTGCTGATCCAGCGCGAGGTGGTCATGGGCGTGCAGATGAACCTGCTGGCGCCCAGCGGGGTCGGGATCAGCGACATCCACCGGGTGTTGTCCATCCCCGTGGCGACGGCCCAGTGCCGTGCCTTCCTGCATTCTGAGCTGCCAGGCGCGACGCTGGTGGCGACCTCGTCGACGGTCGAAGCCGCGGTGATGGTGGCCGGCGACGAGGACGACGGGCACACCGCCGCGATCGCCCCGTCGGTCGCGGCCAAGCTCTATGGGCTCGACGTACTGGCCTCGGACATCGAGGACCATCCCGACAACACCACCCGCTTCGTGGTGGTCGCCGGGGCCGGGATCCCGGCGCCGACCGGCCACGACAAGACCTCGATCGTGATCTTCCAGCGGACCGACCGACCGGGTTCGCTGCTCACGATCCTGCAGGAGTTCTCGGCCCGGTCGATCAACCTGACCAAGCTGGAGTCACGGCCGACCAAGAAGGGCCTGGGCCAGTACTGCTTCCTGATCGACCTGGAGGGGCACATCGGCGAGGAGCTGGTGGCCGACTGCCTCCGGGATCTCAAATCCAAGGTCGAGGACGTGAAGTTCCTGGGGTCCTATCCCGCCGCCGGCGAGCACGGTCCGGCCCGCCGCCGCGACGCCGAGGTGGCCTGGCGCAACGCCGACGAGTGGCTGTCGGCCCTCCGAGGCCAGATCCACCGCTGAGGTAGCCTCGTCCCTCTCGGAGCGGTGACAGAGTGGACGAATGTACCCGCCTTGAAAGCGGGCGACCCGCAAGGGTCCGTGGGTTCAAATCCCACCCGCTCCGCTCAAATGCGAACCTACGTTCGTGTGCGGTGCTACTCTGTAGCTCTCATCTCATCCCCCGATGTGCCTGACAGAAGCAGGTCACATTGGCCCCAGAAACGATGACAGCGCGCCCACCAAGGTGTGCACCAAGTGCGGGATCGACAAGCCCCTGACGGCCTACGGCAAGCAAACGGGCGGTCGCTTTGGACTCCATCCCGCTGCAAAGAGTGCCGTCAGGCCACCGAACGAGCGCGGTATCGACTGAATCGCGCCGAGATCCTGGCAAAGCAGAAGGTACGTCGGCCACGGAGACGCTTCACCGAGCGCCGCCGCCGGCGACTCTTGCGTTATGGCGTCACCCAGCGGCAGTACGACGAGATGTTCGCCGCACAAGGCGGACGCTGCGCGATCTGCCGTGAGGCGTTCGAGGTTCTGTCCGTCGACCACGATCACGTGACTGGAGAGGTCCGCGGACTGTTGTGTCCGCCCTGCAACATCGCCATTGGGAACCTCGCCGATAGTCCGGAGCGTGCGATCGCAGCAGCGCGATACCTCAAGGACCCTCCTGCCCACGCCAGCTAGGATCGTCCACTCAGCAGATGGAGAGGTGACCGAGTTCGGCCGAAGGTGCCTCCCTGCTAAGGAGGTGAGGGTGTAAGCCCTCCGTGGGTTCAAATCCCACCCTCTCCGCTTCACCGCCCGGCCCTGGTGCCGGGCGGTGGCGCGTCCGGGCCCGGCCGTTAGCCTCCCGGCTCGGTGAAGCGCTGGGACTCGGTCGTCTTCGACAACGACGGGGTGCTGGTCGACGGCGAGCCTCTCGCCAACCGGGTTCTCGCCGAGCTGCTGACGGGATGCGGCTATCCGGTGACCACGGAGGAGTCCATCCGGCGGTTCATGGGCGGGACGCTGGGGCGAGTCCGCTCCGAGGTGGAGCCGGAGCTGGGAACCGCATTGCCGGGACGCGCTGCGCTCATGTTCGTGGTCGGGTTCGCGGCGCTCACCTCGCACGAGCGCCTCACCGACGCCAGCGCCGATCTGGTGATCACCGCGATGGCGCAGCTTCCGGCTGGGCTCCAGGCACTGGCCCGACGGGCCCGCAGGTAGCGTTCCACCTGGTGGCTGCGGAACGAATCCGGACCGAGCTGCACCAATGGCTGCAGCGGCGGGGTGTGACCGATGCCGACATCGACGCGGCCGGGGACGACACCGAGCTGATCCGCATGGCCACCGATCTCGTCATCTGTCGAGATGTCCGGCTCTCCGTCTCCGATATCGCCGCGCAGCTGGGCCGTGACCCGAAACGGGTGGCTCGGCTGTTCCGAGCTCTCGGCGTGGTCGTTCCCGACCTCGACGCGGTGCTGTTCACCGACGAGGACGTGATGTTGGTCGAGGGTTGGGAGGAGGTGGACCTTCTGGACTCCGCCGACGGCCGAGCCCTCATGCGGGTCATCGCCACGATGCTCGACCGGGTGGCCGAGGCCGGAGTGGCCTTGTACGTCCAAGGAACCGAGGAACGGCTGGTCCGAGAACAGGCAGACGCGCTGGTCACAGCCCAGAAGGCCGAACGGATGACGGAGTTGGCCGGGGGTCTGGGAGACAGCCTCGGTCCGCTGTTCCGTCATCACCTGGGCCAGGCGATCGGGCGGCAACGGGTCAGCCAGGCCTCGGTGACCAGCCGGGACGTGGCCTGGCATGCGGTCGGCTTCGTCGATCTCGTGGGATCGACGGCCTACGCCGAGAAGATCGATGTGAGCGAGCTCCGAGTGATGGTGAGCGAGTTCGAATCACGAGCGTTCGAGGTCGCGGCAGTCTGTGGCGGCCGGGTGATCAAGTTCATAGGCGACGAGATCATGGTGGCGGCGCTCGATCCCCGCGCCGGGTGTCGGTTGATGCTGGCCCTGGTCGAGGCTTGTTCGACCAGTGGGATGCAGCCACGTGGCG
>DASXTK010000197.1:0-2141 GCA_036505485.1 Acidimicrobiales bacterium | reverse complement strand
GATTGGCTGTTGCTCCGATGAACTGACGGCGCCGGAAGTCTTGAGTCGGCGATCGAGGAGTGTCCTCAGGAGCACCGCAGCGCGCTGCTTTCCTGACTGACTCGTCGATGATCGCATGGGACTCCAGACCCGTCGCCTGGTGGTACTACCCGTGCCGGTAGCGACGAACCGCCAGGGGGGCGAAGACGGCCAGGAAAGCGATACTCCACAGGAGGGTCCAGATGAGGTTGGCGGCGACGGGACCGCCTTGGGTAAGGGCTCGCACGGTGTCGGCGGCTCGAGTGATGGGCTGGACCTTGGCGAACGCTTGCAGCCAGCCGGGCATGCTCTGGATCGACGTGAAGACGGAGCTCGCGAATACCAGCGGGAAGATGGGCAGGAAGCCGGCGAGTTGCGCGCTCTCGGGGTCGGCGACGGTGAGCCCGATGAGGGCGAATACCCATGACAGGCTGTATCCGAGCAGCAGTGCGACGAAGACGGCGGCCACGGCCGGCCGGAAGCCGTTGTGGAAACGGAAGCCGACGGCCGTTCCGACGGCGATCATCAGCAGGACTACGAAGACGTTGCGGACTAGATCGGCGATGGTTCTTCCGCCAAGCACGGCCGAGCGGGACATGGGTAGGGAGCGGAAGCGGTCGATGATGCCCTTGCTCATGTCCTCGGACAGGCCGACCGCGGTGGAGGTGGCGCCGAACACGACCGTCTGCACGATGATGCCCGGGATCAGATAGTCGACGTAGCTGACCCCGGGGACGTCGATGGCGCCGCCGAAGACGTAGCGGAACAGCAGGACGAACATGATCGGCTGGATGGTGGCAAAGACCAGTAGCTGGGGTGTTCGGGCGATGCCGATCAGGTTGCGACGGGCGATGACCATCGCGTCGACGAAGATGGCCGAGCGCGGGAGGCGGATGGGCTCGATGGTGGTCAGCCCTTCCGGTTGCGGGGCGGGGATTGCCGAGACGCCGGTCATGCTGGGCTCCGTGCAGGTTGGGGGCTTGTGGGTGTGGTCGTGGACGGGCCGGCGTCGTCGTCGGTGCTCCGTCCGGTGAGCGAGAGAAACGCGTCGTCGAGCGACGGATGCCGCAGTCCCAGGTTGACCGGCACGATCCCAGCGTTGTCGAGGATGCGGACGGCCGCCATGAGGTCGGGGACCGGTTCACAGGTGGGAATGGTGATTTGTGAGTTGGCCCGCTTGATGGCCGGTGTGCGGCACCCGATGCCGCGCAGCGCAGCTGTGGTCCGGTCAAGCTCGGCGGCCGACACCTCCATTTCGATCAGGTCGGTCCCGACCCGTGCCTTGAGCTCATCGGAGGTGCCGGACGCGATCACCGTGCCCCGGTCGATGACGATGCTGTGATTCGCGAGCTGGTCGGCTTCCTCCAGGTACTGGGTGGTGAGCAGCACGGTGGTTCCCTCGGCCACGAGATCGCGGATGAATGACCACATGTCGAGCCTCGTTCGAGGATCGAGCCCGGTGGTCGGCTCGTCGAGGATCAGGACCTGGGGTCGGCCGACGAGGCTGGCGCCAAGGTCGAGGCGGCGGCGCATGCCTCCCGAATAGGTCTTCACCGGACGGTCTGCTGCCTCCACGAGTCCGAGGCGCCCGAGGGACTCGTCGGCACGGACCTTGGCCAGCTTCGCCCCCAGCCGGTAGAGCCGGCCGACCATGACCAAATTCTCCCGGCCGGTGAGCGTCTCGTCCACCGCGGCGTACTGTCCGGCCAGCCCGATGAGGCTGCGAACGGTGTTTGGATCCGTCCGCACGTCGACGCCGCTGATCCGGGCCCGCCCGGCGTCGGGGGCGAGCAGGGTGGCCAGGATCCGCACCAGGGTGGTCTTGCCTGCCCCGTTCGGGCCGAGCAGGCCTTCCACGGTCCCCGCCGGGACGCTCATGTCCACGCCGACGAGCGCCTTGGTCTCACCAAAGGACTTGCTGACACCCTCTACGTCGATCATGGCGCCACGACCTTGCGTTCTGTCTTTCGCTCTCCGGTGACGCGTTCTGCGCTGGCGAGATGCGCCGACAGGAGCTGTCCGGCTCGGTCCAGTGCGGCGGCCGCTTCGTCGAGGATCGGGTAGTAGGCCTGGAAAACGTGGGGCACGCGGGGGGTGATGTCGAGCGTGACCTCGACGTCGGC
>DASXTK010000196.1:0-4975 GCA_036505485.1 Acidimicrobiales bacterium | reverse complement strand
ACTGGTTGATGGCCGGCCGGGGGTAGCCCATGAGATCCCGGGCCGCTTCGCTGGCCGCGACCAGGCGGACCGCTTCGGCCTGGCTCTCCGCCGCCCCCGCCAGGCCGGCCAGGGCCTCCAGGCTGTCGACGTAGAACGTGCGCAAGCCCCGCTCGACCCGCATGGCCAGGGCTTGGTGGTGCAGGTCTTCGGCCCGTTCCGGATCAGCCGGGGCCACCAGGAATGCCTGCTCCTCGTGGGCCTCGGCCAGAGCGTGGGGGATGTCCATCCGCCGAGTGAGGACCATGGCCCGATCGACGCACTGCTGCGCCTCTTCGACCCGGCCCAACCGTCGCAAGGCGGCCGCTTCGCCGGGCAGGGCACGGGCGGCCACCCAGTTGTCGATCCTGGGCGCGGCGTAGCGCCTCGCCTGCTGGAACCAGTCCACAGCCCCGTCGAGATCGCCCCCGGCCAGGTGCAGCTTGCCGAGGACGATGGCCAACGAGGCCAGCTCGACGTCCGGCCCGGCCTGCTCGATGAAGCGGGCCAGAGGCTCCATCAGCTCACGTCCGGCATCGATCTCGCCGGCCAGGCACTTGACCCACGCAAGGTTGCTGATCGTGTGCCCCACCACGAGGTAGTCGCCCAGTGGTTCGGCGATCTCCATGGACTCGACGCCGTACACATCGGCGCGGCGCAGGTCGCCGGTGAGTAGTGCGGCCCACACGAAGGTGGCCCGGGCGATGGCGGCGAAGAAGCGCTCGCCCCGCGGCAGGCAGCGCTTCAGGATCTCGGCGGACAACTCGAGCGCCTCGGCGTGGCGGTCCCGGTTTCCCAGCATGTTGCTCTCCAGCAGCAGGCCGAAATCCCGGGCGTAGACGTCCCCGGTGAGCTCCCCGTACCGCTGGGCCTCCACGCCGTAGTCCCTGGTGGCGACAAAGTCGAAGTAGTAGGTGCCGATACCCGCGAGCGCCAGGCAGCGGGCACGCTCCAGGTCGTCGTCGATGGCGACAGCGATCTCCAGACCCTGTCCCGCCAACTCGCCGACCAGACCGACGTCGCCCCGCCCCAGCGCCACCAGCGCCGCCCCGGACAGGAGCCGAGCCTGCAGCGTCGACTGCTCGTCAGGCGCCACGGCGAGCGCCCGGTCCAGGAACCGCGTGGCCTCCTGGAGGTGGCCGTGCAGGAACCACAGCCGAGCCATGGCGGCAGCCAGGCGACGACCCTGCCCGGGTCGGGCCTCGAGCCCCCACTCCAGCGCGCTGCGGAGGTTGTCGTGCTCCGCCTCCAGCCGTAGCCGCCAAGTGTCCTGGTCGCGTTCCAGCTCGGGGGCGCCGGCCTCGGCGACGGCCAGGTAGTGGTCGAGATGGCGTTGGCGGGTCGGGTCGGTCTCGTCCGCCGCGGTCAACTGATCGTCGGCGTACTCCCGGATGGTGTCCAGCAGCCGGTAGCGCGCCTCGTCGGACGGCTCGTCGCCCTGGTCCACGACGACCAGCGACTTGTCCACCAGACGGGACAGCGCGGTGACGACATCGTCGCCGGTCACCGGCTGGGACCCGCAGACGGACTGGGCTGCGTCCAGCGTGAAGCTGCCGGGGAACACGGCCAGGCGCCGGAACACCACCCGGTCATCGTCGTCGAGCAGCCGGTGGCTCCACTCCATTGAGGCGGCCAGCGTCTGGTGGCGCTCGATCGCACCCCTCGGCCCGCCGACCAGGAGACGGAACCGGTCGTCCAGCCCGACCGCGATCTGGGCCGGCGTCAGGGCCCGTACCCACGCTGCGGCCAGCTCGATGGCCAGCGGGATGCCGTCCAGCCGCTGGCACACCGTCCGCACGGTCGCCTCATCCGCCCCACCGGTGGCGACATTGCCCCCGACCAGGGCGGCCCGATCAGAGAAGAGCTGCGCCGCGTCGTCGACGACCAGCGACGGCACCCGCCACACCAACTCGCCCGCCACCCGCAGCGGCTCGCGGCTGGTGGCCAACAGCGACACATCGGGACAACTGCGCAGCACCGCGTCGGCCAACTCGGCCGCGGCGTCGAGCACGTGCTCGCAGGTGTCCAGGCACATCAGCAGACGCCGGTCCCGCAGTTGCGAGCGCAGGGCCCACAGCGGCCCGCCCACCGGTTCGATCAGCACCCCCATCGCCGAGGCCACCAGCTTGGCCACCAGGGAGGGATCGCTCACCGGACCCAGGTCGATCCACCACACCCCATCGGGCCAGTGATCGGTCTGCGACGCCGCGGCCTGGACGGCGAGGCGGGTCTTGCCACAGCCGCCCGATCCGGTCAGCGTCACCAGCCGCTGCTCGGCGAGCAACCGCTCGACCTCGTCGAGCTCCGCCTTGCGACCGACGAAGCTGGTCAGCTGGGCGGGCAGGTTGTTGGGCAGCACGTCCAGGGAGCGCAGCGGCGGGAACGCGTCGTCCGGACCCAGGTCATGGATCAGCTCGAACACCCGCTCCGGACGGGACAGATCGCGCAGACGGTGGTCGCCCCGATCCACCAACCAGGTGCCGGCGGGCAGAGCGTCGGTCACCAGGGCGGCAGTCACCGACGAGAGCAAGATCTGTCCTCCGTGGGCCGCATCGCGCAGCCGGGCGCAACGGTGGAGGGCCGCGCCGGAGTAGGTGCGGGCGTCCCGGAGACGGGCCTCGCCGGTGTGCAGCCCGATGCGGACCCGGACGGCCAGGCCCTCGGGCCAATCCTCGGTGGCCAGGGCCTGCTGGATGTCCACAGCGGTGGCCGCCGCCTCGGCCGCTGATCCGAAGACGGCAACGACGTTGTCGCCCTCACCCTGGTCCTCCGGGCGGCTGCCGCCGCGGTCTGCTACGGCGGCCTCGATGAGCCGATGGTGCCGGGCTATGGCGTCGGCCGCGGTCTCCGGCGCCATCTCCCACAGCCACGTCGACCTCTCCACCTCCGTCAGCAGGAACGTCACCGTTCCCAGGGGGAGCACCGGTGTGGGTCGGCCATCTGCCATGTCGTCCGTACACCGCCTCGTTTGCCGGACAGTCTGGCAGCACGCCCGCACGCTCGGACGTCGGCGGCGGCATCGGCATCGGCATCGACCACCCCGGGCCACCGAATCGCCCAAGTGGCCGATGTCGGCGCTCGGCCCGAACGCCACGCTGAGCCCAGTGACCCCGCTCAACTTCTCGATCGAACACTGGGCCGCCTTCTGGGCGAATCCCCACCCCGAGCTGGCCGGTCGCCTGGTGACTCCTGACGTCGTCGTCCACTGGCCCGGCGACCCCGAGCCGGTCCGCGGCGTGACGCGCTACAAGCAGCGCCTGGCCGACGTCCTGGCGGCCGTCCCCGACCTGCGGCTCGAGGTGGCCGAGCACGCCACCCACGGCGACCTGCTCTTCGTGCGCTGGGTCGCCCGCGGAACCGCCACCACCGGCCCCTTCGAGCTGGACGGAGTGGACCGAGTCCACCTACGCGACGGCCTAGTCCGAGAAATCCGCATCTACTACGACCCAACCGCCATCGGCCGACCCGGCAGCACAGCTGCTCGCACACCGAGTACTGGGTAGCCAGGGTCTGGTGAGCGATGATCGCCACGAGACGCGGGGTTGGCCGGTGCCGGGGACGGCCACGGCGGCCGACCAGTCTGGCTCCAGGTGAAGCGTGCGCACGATCCACGGCTCGGCGCTGTGTTGGTTCGAGTCGACCCGTCCGACCGATAGTGCCGCCGCCGGCCGCTCCACGCTCGCCAGTCGAGCCGTTGGCTCACAAACAGTGAGTGGGACTCGGAGCGCCCCTATCTGTCCCAGGGCCGGGTCGTTTGGGGGTTCGGGTGCCGGGTAGCGGGTGAGGGGTCGGGATACCCCGGAGGGGGGAGGTGTCTTGATGCGTCTGTTGCATCGCGATCCCGACGAGGCAGTGCTTGAGTCCCGCGAGAAGCAGCTGCGACGCGAGGCGTTTGAGGAACCGCCGGGGCTCCGCTGGGACCTGGTCGACAACCACTGGGACCTGGGGAGCGTGCTGGGGGCGTCCGTGGCCGATGTCCACCAGCGTGACGGCGTGATGATCGTGACACCTGCCGGAGCGTTGCCTGACCCCTTGCCGGTGCGGCTAGCCGAGCAGCTCGAGGCGCTGATCACGGACGGGCCCGTGATTGTCGACATAGGCGGCATCATCGTGGTGTCCGCCGCGCCGGTGGTGCGTTTGGCGGGATGGGTCCTCGGCGCCAGGCAACAGCCTGGTCGGTGCTGCGTGGTCTGTCCCCGTGCCACCGCGCGAGTCCTGCTACGCAAATGGCACATCACCCGGTGCCTCGCCGTGTTCGGGTCAATCGGCGACGCGCTCCAAGCTCGCCGCTTCGCTCACGAAGGCTACGGGTCGGGCTGGCATCCCGACTTGCCACGTTGGGATCGCCTCGATCCATCCATCGACTGTTCGCATGCCGTGGAATGGTTCGAGAGGCTAAGCGTCCCGGAGGTCGACTGACCGGACGACTATGCGCTCTCCGCTGCTATGAGAGCCGCGAATCGGCAGGCCAGGACGATCGATACGACGGACAAGAGTCAGAACGTGGGAGTCACCCAATCACGCACCGCGTCCGCTCACGTCCTGGTAACACGCTCAAGGCCGCAGGCCGGGAGTCCCTCCTACCTCACCGATGTGTGGTCCTAGGACCGAATGGCGATCGGAACTCCCCGAGGCCTTGAACCGAGCTGCCTCATGATTTGAGGCTCTTGTGACCTGTCCGTGGGTCGAGTTTCGCGGCTCGGTGACGCCATGGGCTGCTCTCGGTGGCTAAATGACGCTTCGAGGGAAGGGCGGCGGCCAAACGAGCTGGCCCGGAACGGTCTTTGTGGCTCAACCCGATGCCGGGAACACGTTGGGGTCGTCGGGGACCGGCGTCGGGGAGCTCTTTGAACGTTTTTGGTTGGTAGGCAACCAAAAACGTTCAAAGAGCGATGGAACAAGCCGCTCCGCTCCGCCACCATCCCTCGGAGCGTCGTGTCACCGGCGAAGCCCGCGC
>DASXTK010000195.1:0-16406 GCA_036505485.1 Acidimicrobiales bacterium | reverse complement strand
CCCGCCGGCACCAGATGCCCGCACACCGCCGCCGCGTCCAACAACTCCGCATCTGAATCGCTCCTACCCTGCACCCCGCCATTGTTCGCGATCCACCACAACTTCGCGAACCCAACAGATTGCTCAGCAGACTCCTAGGCGGCCAGGGCGGCTCCGGCGGTGCCCATCAGGTCGCGGAAGTTGTCGCAGTAGAAGCGGCGGCGGATCTCGGGGGAGGCGTCGCCGAGGGAGGCTTCGAAGCGCTCGATCGGGCGGCGGCCGCCTTCGACGTGGGGGTAGTCCGAGGAGAACAGGCACACCTCGGGTCCGGCCTGCTCGATGATCCAGCCCACGTCCTCGGTCGGGTAAGGGGTGAAGCGGACCTGGCGGCGGACGTACTCGCTGGGCCGCAGCGACAGCGACTGCAGCCGCTCTTCGTGCCGGACGAACGCCTCGAACGCCGACTCCATCTGGCGCATCCACGATGGGACCCATATGGCGCCCTGCTCGATGACCCCGATGCGCAGCTCGGGGAAGCGCTCCAGCACCCCGTCGAAGATCATCGTGGCCAGGGTCTGGGCCGGTGGGCCGGGAATGCCCATGTAGTCGACCGACCGGAAGTTCTCCTCGCCGCCATGGAAGTCGTGCGGGATGGGCAGCCCGTTGCGGAAGTAGTTGCGGTCGATCAGGTCCCCGGTCCCACCGACGTGGAACACCACCGGGATGCCAGCTTCCTGGGCCCGGGCCCACACCGGGTCGAGCCCGCGGTGGCTGGGGGAGTGACCGGGCGGGCAGCCCGAGGCCACCAGCAGGGCGGCGGCTCCCGTGGTCAGGGCCTCGTCGGCCATGGCCATAGCCCGGTCGAAGTCGGCCAACGGCACGTAGCACGACGCCAACAGCCGGTCGTCGACCGAGCAGAACTCGACCATCCCGCGGTTGTGGGCCCGGGCGACGCCGAAGGCGAGGTCTAGATCGCCGGCGTGCTCCCAGTCGTGGAGCCGCCGGTTGTGGAAGGTGTTGAACACCAGCTGGCTGGAGAATCCCAGCAAGTCCAGGGCTCGAGGCCGGTCTTCGGCGACGAACGATCCAGTGGCGGCGAAGTTCTTGCGCAGCATTATCTGCTCGGCCTCGACCGCCTGGTACTCCGCCGACGCATGTCGGGACCGCAGGCGATCGAACGCCGCGACAAGGTCTCGCTGCTGCTCCCCGGGGTCGCCGGTCTGGCGCAGCTCGTTGCCGCCGGGATAGTGCAGCGGTTCGATCCGGTCCCGGATGCCGGGGTCGGCGTGGTCGCGCAACCAGGTCGGGGTCTCCATGATGTGGGCGTCGGCATCGTGGACGACACGGTCAGGATCGGTGTTGTAAGCCACGGTCCCCCCTCTCGATCGACTCTCCGGGTTACGCTCCAAGCGCATCGCTGGATGATGCGAGCGTATCAATCGTAAGAACCGCAGGAACGATCCCGTGTCCACGCCCAACGTCGCCAGCCCCGCCGGGGCCTTCACCAAGGCCCGCCTGATCGAGGCGGCCGAGCGGCTCTTCGCCGAGCGGGGCATCGACGCGGTGAGCCTGCGGGAGATCAACCGGACCTCGGGGGCCCGCAACGCCATCGCCGTGCAGTACCACTTCGCCGATCGGGTCGGGGTGGTGCGGGCCATCATGGACAAGCACCAGCCCGGCATCGAGGCCCGGCGCCACGCCATGCTCGACCAGTACGAGGCCGATGGCCGGGGCGATCGGGACCGGGACATCCGGGTGCTGTCCGGAGCGCTGGTGCGACCGCTGGCGGCCAAGCTGAGCGATCTCGACGGCGGCCCGGAGTTCCTCCAGATCAACGCCGACCTGCTCAACCGGCCCAACCCGTTGGTGACCCCGTCGCCCTACGACGACACCAACACCAGCGTGCACCGGTGGCGGATGTTGCTGGAGCCGGTGATCGAGAAGGACGCGGTCCGCCTGCACCGCCGCTTCACCGCCCTGGCCTATGCAGCGAGCGAGCTGGCCCGCCGGGCCCGCTCGGGCCCACATAGCGACGATCGCCTGTTCACCAGCTACGTGATCGACGTGGTGGCGGCGATCCTGGGCGCCCCGGTGTCCGACGAGACCCGCCGCCTCGCCCGGGAGCGGGGCAGACTCCAACCATGAGCGGCGATGCTCTCGAACACGTGAGAAAGATCTGCCTGGCCTTGCCCGAGGTGACTGAGCGGCTGAGCCACGGATCGCCGACGTTCTTCGTGCGGGACAAGAAGACGTTCGTGATGTATCTGGACAACCATCACGACGACGGACGGTTGGCGCTGTGGTGCGCGGCGCCACCCGGGGTCCAGGAGGAGCTGGTCGACCTGGAGCCCGAGCGATTCTTCCGGCCGCCCTACGTCGGCCACCGCGGCTGGATCGGGGTCCGTCTCGACCGTTCCGTCGATTGGGACGAGATCGCCGGCATCGCCGAGGACGCGTTCCGCCAGGTCGCCCCAAAGACCCTCATCGCCCAGCTCGAAACCGAGTAGGCCCTGGACATGCCTCGACCAGGTGATCGAGGTGACCGACTTCGCGCCCCTCGACGACGTCGACCCGATCTACTACGAGCGCACCTACTGGTTGGCGCCCGACGGCGAGGGGTCCGAGGTGGAGCAGGTCCCCGATCGCCGGGCCAAGCCCGACCCCAAGATGCTCAGCATGGCGACCCAGCTCGTCGACTCGCTCACCGGGTCGTCTACTTCGACGACGGCGTCGGCGCCACCCGGTAGACGCAGCGCTGGTCGCCGGTGATCAGGTGCTGGGTGCGTTCCACAGTCGCATCTCCGCCCAAAGCCTCTTGGAACAGCCTCAGCTCGCCGCGGCACAGACCTTGGCACGCCGTGGCCGCGGTGCAGATCGGACAATGGTGTTCGATCAGGAGCCAGCCCTCGTCATCCTCGAGCTCTACCGCCTCGGCCATGTAGCCCTCGACCGTCCGCACGTGGGCCAGGGCCTCGACCCGCTCCCGCAACGAAGACACCGTCGGATCGGGCAGAACCGTTTCATAGGCGTCGAGTTGTGCGCCCGTTCGGGCATCGATCACGGCATCGATCCCGCTCTCACCCACGCTGGCTCGGATGGCGTCGAGCAGGCTCACGGTCAGATCGGCGTGGTGGTCGGGGAACAAGGGCGCGGCCAGCGTGGTGAGCCGCCAGCGCTGGGCCGGGCGGCCGGGGCCGGTCCGGTTGTCCGCTGCGGTTGGGCTCGACTCGACCAGGCCCACCTGGGTCAGGTCGTCGAGGTGCTGACGTACGGCCACCGAGGTCAGCCCGAAATCGGCGGCCAGTTCGGCCGCGGTGGCGCTGTCGACCCGCTTGAGTCGTTCCAGCAAGCGCTGCTTCGCCCCGCTCAGCTGGTCCTTCATGTGCGGTCGGTCCGATTCGCCGGGCCCCGGCCGGAGACGAGGTCGATGGCCCGCACCACATTCTCCCGGACGAAGCGGTCGACGGTGGGGCTGGCGATGAAGCGCGCCGTGCCAGCGAGGGGTAGCGCCGATCCGGTCTCCTGCGCCTCGCTCCGGGCGGCCCGAGCGGTCTTCACGTGGTGGGCGGCCAAGATGAACGATCCGCAGCGATCCTCGAGTGCCGCCCGCTCCAGGCAGTCGCCGACCGCGTGCGACCCACCGGCCAGGGCCGCGGCGCCGGCCGCGTCGCCATCGCCGACGGCCAGCGCATCGGACAGGAAGTTGCTGCTCGTCGGGTGCGGCGTGACCAGCGGGGTCCGAAGCCGGCCGGTGTACCAGGCCAGGAAGACCGCCCAACTCACCATGCGCATGGTGTCGGGTCCGGGTTGCTCGCGCCAGGCCCAGCGAACGGCGTTGGCGTGGGTCAGCCCGTGGGTGATGTCGAGCCAGCCGAAGTCTTCGTGGGGGTCGAACTCGATGGCGAGGTCGTAGCCCAGCAGGCGTTCGCCCACGACCGTGCTGACCACCGAGAGAACCCCCTCGGCTCCGGCGCCGTCATGGATGGCCCGCTCCATGGCGGCGAGGGGCGCGGCGTGATCCCGGCCGCCCAAGGCGTCGCGCAGACGGCCGTCGTCCCGCCAGGCCTGTTCGGCCGGCACCAGGGCCAGCGCGTCGAGGTCGACGGAGGCGAGCGCGCGCATGAACGGACGCATGTACGGGAGCTTGTCCTCGCGGGTGGCCCAGACCAGCGTCGGTACCAGGTGGGGCAGGACGGTCGCGGCCCGGTCCCAGCCAAGCCGATCCAGGAGCTCGAACGCCTTCTGGGTGTAGATGGCCAGATGCCCGTAGCCCAGGTGGTGGTCGCTCACCGCGGAGACGAACCAGCGGCGCAGCTCATCCCGCCCGAGGCCGGCTTCGATCGCGGCCAGCACCAGCGCTTCGGCGTCGTCGGGGGCCTCGGCGTCGACGGCTTGGCGGAAGGCGTGGCCGGGATCGTTGGGCAGCTGGCGTGCCGCCGCCGGCTGGGGCCGAGGCGAGCGCCGGATCTCGATCTCGGCGATGCCGGCCAACGCCTGGACCACTGGCAGCGCCCGGTCGTCGCCGTGCAGACCATCGGCGATGGCCAGGCAGTCGGTGGCGCTGGCGATGGCATGCCCCCAACCGAACTCCGAGCGTGGAGCCCCGAAGGCCACCCCTTCCCAGATCAGCTGGCCGGGATCGGCTGATGCCCGCAGTGCCCGGACGGTGTCCCGGGCGATCTGTCCGACCCGGAAGTTCTCGACCGCTTCTCGCAGGCTGTGCAGCAACCGCGGCTGCTCGACCGAGGGATCGGGGTCGGTGATGTCGACCCACACCTTCCCGTTGGCGTCGACGGACGCCGGATAGGTGCGGACGTCCTCGTCGCCGAACAGGCATCGGCCGTCGGTCACCCGGAACTTCCAGTTGTGCCAGGCACAGGTGAGCACCTCGTCGCGGACCTCGCCCTGCGCCAGGGCGTAGCCCTCGTGCGGGCAGGCGTGTTCCAGCGCGAACACCTGGGCGCCCGTGCGCACCAGCGTGACCCGACGGTCGCCAGCCCGGACGGTGCGAGGCACGGCCAACGGAAGCGAGCCGAGGTCGGCGATGGCGATCTCCATCGGTTCACCATCCGCCGCCGAATTTAGAAAGTCAAGACTTATCTAATTCGAGAGGACGCCGAGCGCGAACCTGCCCCCGGGAGTGACCGGCGGGTGGTCGCTCCCGAGGGCAGATGGGGGGATTGAGGGTGGGACTAAGCGGCGACGGGCGCGGCCGCGGCTGCGTCTGACGCGGGGGAGAGCGCCAGGCGCAGCACGTCGGCCACGTCGTCAACCGGGTGGAACGTCATGGCCTGTCGAACGGCGTCGGGGACGTCGTCCAGATCAGGCTCGTTGCGGGCCGGCAGGACCACTTCGGTCAGACCGGCTCGGTGGGCGGCGAGCACCTTCTGCTTCAGACCACCGATCGGCAGCACCCTGCCCTGCAGGGTGACCTCGCCGGTCATACCCACGGTGGGCCGCACCGGCCGGTTGGCCAGCAGGCTGACCAGAGCGGTGGTCATGGTGATCCCGGCCGACGGCCCGTCCTTGGGCACGGCGCCGGCGGGGAAGTGGACGTGGAACCGGCGTCCCTCGAAGGCCGCAGGCTCGATGCCCAGCTGCTCGGACCGGGAGCGGACGTAGGACAGCGCGATCTGCGCCGACTCCTTCATCACGTCGCCCAGCTGCCCGGTGACCGTGAGCCCGGCCTCCCCCGGCATCGAGGTGGCCTCGACGAACAGCACGTCGCCACCGACTCCCGTCACGGCAAGACCAGTCGCGACGCCCGGAACCTCGGTGCGGTCGGCTGCCTCGTCGTGGAACCGGCGGCGGCCCAACAGCGAGGGCACCTCGTCCCGGCCGATCTCGATGGTCGCGGGCTCGCCGGCGGCGATCCGGGTCGCTACCTTGCGCAACAGCTTGCCGAGCTGGCGTTCCAGACCACGCACCCCGGCCTCACGGGTGTAGCCGCTGACGATCTCGTGCAGAGCGGTGTCGTCGACCCGCACCTCGTCGGGGCGCAGCCCGTTGTGGGCGAGCTGGCGCTCCAGCAGGTGATCGCGGGCGATGGCGACCTTCTCGTCCTCGGTGTAGCCGTCGAGCTGGATGATCTCCATGCGGTCCAGCAGGGGACCGGGGATGGTGTCGAACACGTTGGCGGTGGCGATGAAGACCACGTCGGACAGGTCGAGGTCGACCTCCAGGTAGTGGTCCCGGAAGGTGTGGTTCTGGGCCGGGTCGAGCACCTCGAGCAGGGCGGACGACGGATCGCCGCGCCAATCGGCACCGAGCTTGTCGACCTCGTCCAGCAGCACGACCGGGTTCATGGTCCCGGCCTCCTGGATGGCGCGGACCAGCCGGCCGGGCTGAGCCCCGACATAGGTACGCCGATGGCCTCGGATCTCGGACTCGTCGCGCACACCGCCCAGGGCCACCCGGACGAACTTGCGTCCCAGGGCCCGGGCCACCGAGGCACCGAGGGAGGTCTTGCCCACGCCGGGGGGGCCGACGAGGGCGATGATGGCGCCGGGGCGTCGGCCCCGAGCCACGACGGGTTCCGGGTCGCCGGCAGGCTCATCGGACTTGGGCTCGGATTCGGCGTCGGAATCGGAACCGGAACCGGCGTCGGAATCGGTGGTCGACTCATCGGCCACCGGATGGCCGTGATGGTCCAGACCGCGCTCGGCCCGCAGCTTGCGGACCGCCAGGTACTCGACGATGCGCTCCTTGACCTCGTCCAGCCCGGTGTGGTCCTCGTCGAGGACGCGACGGGCTTCGCTCACGTCGTGGCTGTCGACCGAGTGCTCGCTCCACGGCACCTCGAACACGGTGTCGAGCCAGTCCCGGATCCAACCGTGTTCCATGTTCTGGGCCGGGGTGCGCTCGAACCGCCCGATCTCCCGCTCGATCGCCGAAGCAGCGGACTCGCCCAGCGCTCCGCTCTCGCGCAGCGAGGCCAGCTTCTGGCGGTAGCCGTCGACCAGGTCGTCCTCGTCGCCGTCCTCGCCCAGCTCCTTGCGGATGGCCTGCATCTGCTGGCGCAGGAGGAACTCCCGCTGCTGGCGGTCCATGCCCTCGGTGACGTCGTTGCGGATGCGCTCGGTCAGCTCGGCCTCGGCCAGGGCCTCCTTGACCCAGCCCAGCACCAGCTCGACCCGCTCGGTGACGTCGACGGTCTCCAGCAGCTCGACCTTGCGCTCGAAGGACAGGTCGGGCCACCAGCCGGCCATGTCGGCCAGCTCACCCGGGTCCTCGAGATCCCGCAGCACGTCGGCCAGACGCCGCGAGCCCAAGGCCTGGAACAGGGCACGGTACGCGGCCCGCAGCTCCGCAGCCACAGCGACCGCCCGCTCGGAGGCGATGTCGGGTTCCTCGACCACCTCGGCCTGAACCCACAGCGCCGTCCCGGTGTCGCCGAGGATGCCCTGGCCCACGATGGCCCGGGTGGTGGCGCGCACTACCAGCGCGGCGGTGCCGTCGGGGAGTGCGCCCCGGTCTTCGATGCGGGCGACGGTGCCGATGCGGGCATAGCGACCATCGGCCGTCTTGGGCACGAGAAGCACCTCTGCGCCGGCGCCTTCCGCGGCCTTGGCGGCGGCCTTGGCCTCGGGGCTCTCGGCGGTGATCGTGATCACCATCCCGGGGAGGGCGACGCCGGTCGACAACGGCATGACGGGCAGAGCAATGCGGTCCTCGAGACGTTCAGCCATCAGTTCTTGCTCCTCAGACCTATCCATAGGGTCTTCGATGGGAACGCTATTGAAGGATGTGTCATTCCCCAACCCATCAAACTTGAGTCGTAGGCACTCAGAGGTTGTGCCTGAGGGCACAACCGTGGCCCGAGCGGCCCGTCGCCAGAGGCGACAAGAGCGGGAAATACAGTGCGTTGCTCTCGGCGGCTTGCCGCCGAGTTCCGAACCAACGTGACGTCCTGCAAGACCACTAGTTGGCCGGAATGACGCCCATGCGTCCGCGCTGGAAGTCGTCGAACGCCTGGAGGATCTCGGCGCGGGTGTTCATGACGAACGGTCCGTGCCAGGCCACCGGCTCCCGGATCGGGGTCCCGCCGAGCACGAGCACATCCAGGTCGATGGCCCGTCCGTCCCCCTTGGCGGAGGCCGCGACGGTCAGCGTGTCGCCGGCGCCGAACACCGCCAGCTGCCCCTCGTGGATGGGACGGCCCTCGCCGCCCTCGTTGCCGACCGTGCCGCGGCCGGACAGGACGTAGACCAGGGCATTGAAGTCCCGCCGCCAGGGCAGGCGCACCTGGGCGCCGGGGGCCAGGGTGGCGTGCACCACCGCGATGGGGGTGTGGGTGGCGCCCGGTCCGCTGTGGCCGTCGAGCTCGCCGGCGATGACCCGCAGCAGCGCGCCGCCGTCGGGGGAAGCCAGCAGGGCCACCCGGTCGGCCCGGAGATCCTGGTAGCGGGGGTCGCTCCACTTCTCGGCCCTGGGCAGGTTGACCCAGAGCTGCAGCCCGTGGAACAGCCCGCCGCTCGTGACCAGCTCCTCGGGCGGGGTCTCGATGTGGAGGATCCCGGACCCCGCGGTCATCCACTGGGTGTCGCCGTTGGTGATGAGTCCGCCGCCACCGGTCGAATCCTGGTGCTGCATGACCCCGTCGATCATGTAGGTCACGGTCTCGAAGCCCCGGTGGGGATGCCAAGGGGTGCCCTTGGGCTCGCCTGGGGCGTAGAGCACCTCACCCATCTGGTCGAGGTGGACGAAGGGGTCGAGCTGGGCCATGTCCACGCCGGCGAAGGCCCGCCGCACCGGGAACCCCTCGCCCTCGAAGCCCCGGGGCGCGGTGGTGATGGAGACGACCGGTCGGTCGCTGGCGGTTACGTCCGGCTCGTTGATCTTGGGGAGGGTGAGGATGTCGTCGACGGTCACGGCAGGCATTGCGACTCCTTCATCGGTACACCGGTGATCAACGTAGTTGCGCGCACAATATTTCCGGGATCGGCACAGCTGGGGGCCGACTCATAGGCTGCCGGGATGGCAATGGATGAAGAGGGGGTGGCGGCTGGCCGCCACGCCACACAGGGCGGCAGGGCGGGGTCGGGCGGGCGGTGGACGGTGAACGACATACCCGATCAGACCGGTCGCACCGTGCTGATCACCGGGGCCAACAGCGGGTTGGGCCTGCGCAGTGCCGAGGCCCTGGCCGCGGCCGGAGCCCGGGTGCTGATGGCGTGTCGCAACGAGGCCAAGGCGGCCGAGGCCCAGGCCCTGGTCGCCGCGGGCGCGTCGGAGGATGCCCCGGAGCCGGAGGTGGTCAAGCTCGACCTGTCCGACCTGGACTCGGTTCGGGCGTGCGCCGACGAGGTGGCCGGTCGAGTCGAACGGCTGGACGTCCTGCTCAACAACGCCGGGGTCATGGCCGTTCCTCTAAGCCGCACCGCCCAGGGCTTCGAGATGCAGTTCGGCACCAACCACCTGGGCCACTTCGCCCTGACCGGGTTGTTGCTGCCGGTGCTGCAGCGGACCGAGGCGCCGCGGGTGGTGACGACGGCGTCCACTGCCCACAAGGGTGGCCGCATGCATTGGGACGACCTCAACTCCGACGAGAGCTACCGGCGCTGGCGGGCCTACGGCCAGTCCAAGCTGGCCAACCTCCTGTTCATGCGGGAGCTGGACCGCCGGGCCCGTGAGGCCGACTCCGACCTGGTGTCGGTGTCCGCCCATCCCGGTTACGCCGCCACCCACCTGCAGGGCCACTCGGGCAGCTGGATCGAGGGGCGGACCATGGCGCTGGGCAACTTCCTGTTCGCCCAGAGCGACGCCGCGGGCGCGCTACCGCAGCTCTACGCCACGACCATGCCGGACGTGAGTGGCGGCGACTACTACGGCCCCGACCGCCTCTTCGAGATGCGCGGCAGCCCCAAGCCCGCCAGTTCCACCGCGGCGTCGAAGGATCTCGCCGCCGCCCGCCGCCTGTGGGAGATCTCCGAAAAGCTCACCGGCATCACCTACGGCTTTTAGGGCCTGGTGAGGTCTCATATCCGAGCAGTGGTGGAGGCTGACAACTAGCTTCATCCCTCGTGCAATCTTTGCGTCAGGCGGTCCGGTTTGCCGGGCTCATCGTGTTCTTGATCGCCCTGGCTTGTAGCTCCGACGACTCGGACAGCGGGGGATCGACGGCGGGGGACCGACCCGAGGACGGGTCGTCGGCGGCGGCCGACTGGACCATGCTCGGCTGGGACCTGGGCAACACCCGGGCCGCGGTGGCGGAGACCGCCGTCGGGGTCGACAACGTGGCCACCCTCCAGCCGGTGTGGAACCTGGACGTGCCCGACGGCGTCACCGCCACACCGGTGGTCGCCGACGGGGTGGTGTACGTCGGCGACTGGACCGGACACGTCCACGCCCTCGACGCGGTCACCGGCGAATCGGTCTGGGAGGCCGACGTCACCGACAGCAACATCTATGGCGCGGTGGCCCTCGACGACAGCCGGGTGTTCGTCGGCACCGCCGACAAGCGGGTGGTGGCGCTCGACCGGTCGACCGGTGACCAGGCGTGGGAGGCCGAAGTCGAGGAACACCCGGCCGGGACGATCTTCGGATCGCCGGTCGTGGCCGACGGCACCGTGCTCGTCGGGTTGGCCAGCTTCGAGGAGATGGTGACCCCGAGCGCCGACCAGCCGACGTTCAAGGGGTCGGTGATGGCGCTCGACGCCGAGACCGGGGACGAGCGCTGGCACCACTTCCTCACCAAGGGGGACGAAACCGAAGGACCGGGGGTCCCGGTGTGGTCGAGCCCGACCGTCGACACCGACCGCCGCGAGGTCTACATCGGCACCGGGAACACCTATGCGCCACCGTCGTCGTCCCGCGGTGACGGCATCGTCACCCTGGACCTGGACACCGGCGACGAGAAGTGGGCCTACCAGTTCACCATCGGGGAGACCTGGCGCCTCAACGACCCGGTCGGAACCGACTCCGACGTGGGTGCGCCGCCGAACCTCTTCGACGCCGGTGGCACCCCGGCGGTCGGCGCCGGGGACAAGGGCGGGTCGTACCAGGCGCTCGACCGGGCCACCGGCGAGCTGCTGTGGAGCGCCAAGCTGACCGAGGGCTCGGTGCTGGGTGCGGTCATGGCCGGCGCCGCGGTGGCCCAGGACACGGTGTTCGTCGCATCCAACCGGGGCGCCGCGAAGGCCGACCTGATCGCCCTCGGCACCACTGACGGCGCGGAGAAGTGGCGCACCGACGTCGAAGGCCGGGTGACAGGCCCGGTGAGCTGGGCCAACGGGGTGGTGTACGTGGCGGACGACGACAGCCACATCTCCGGCTTCGACGCCTCCACCGGCGAGCGGCTCTGGAGATACGACACCGCAGAGGCCGCCGCGGGTGGCATCGCCATCGTCGACGGAACCGTGTACGCCGCCTGGGGCTGGGCCCTGCCGCCGGTGAGCCCGCCGTGGAAGGGCTCGCCCCAAGGCGGGATCATCGCTTTCCGGGCCGGTGGCGAACCGGCGCCGCCCTCGTCCGACGACGAGTCGGCCGACAACGGCGACGCGGCTCCGGACGGCGCCGAGATCTACCGCCAGAGCTGCGCGGCGTGCCACGGTCCCGAGGGCCAGGGCGGCCGCGGTCCCTCCCTCGAAGGCATCGACCAGCGCATGAGCCTCGACGAGCATCTCGCGGTGGTGCAGAAGGGTCGTGGCAACATGCCCGCGTGGGAGGACTCCCTCACCCCCGAGGAGATCGACGCGGTCGTGGAGTACGAGCGCACCGTTCTCGCCAACAGCGGCTAGGTCACATCGACTTCATTTCGTTCGTCATTGCTCTGAGAACCCCGACGAAGGAATGCGAACGATGAGTGAACAGGACACGTTGGCGGGGCAGTTCGAGGAGAACCGCAGCCACCTGCGGGCCGTGGCCTACCGGATGCTCGGCTCGCTGAGCGACGCCGACGATGCGGTGCAGCAGGCCTGGCTCCGGCTCAGCCGGGCCGACACCAACGATGTCGAGAACCTGGGGGGATGGCTGACCACCGTGGTCGCCAGGGTGAGCCTGGACATGCTGCGGTCGCGCCGGACCCGGCACGAGGAGTCGTTGGACTTGGATCCGCACGTGCCCGATCCCATCGTGAGCCGGGAGGACGGGATCGACCCCGAGCAGGAGGTGCTGCTGGCGGACTCGGTGGGGCTCGCGCTGCTGGTGGTGCTGGAGATGCTCGATCCCGCTGAGCGACTCGCCTTCGTGCTGCACGACATGTTCGCCGTGCCGTTCGACGAGATCGCGTCCATCGTGGGTCGCTCGCCCGCGGCGGCCCGGCAGCTGGCGAGCCGGGCCCGGCGCCGGGTGCAAGGAGCGGACGCGGTTCCCGACCGCGACATGTCCCGCCAGCGGGAGGTGGTCAACGCCTTCTTCGCCGCGGCGCGGGACGGTGACTTCGAAGCGCTGGTGGCCGTCCTCGACCCCGACGTGGTGCTGCGCTCGGACGCCGGTGCTGGGAGGCCGGCCGCGTCGGTGGTCCTGCAGGGCGCCGCGGCGGTGGCCGGGCAGGCGCTCATGTTCTCCAGTCCGACCCGGATCGTGCGCCCGGCGCTGGTGAACGGTGCCGCGGGCGTCGTCATCACCGCCAACGGGCACCCGGTCTCGGTCATGGGCTTCACCGTGGCCCACGGCAAGGTGGTCAGCATCGACGTCCTCGCCGACCCCGACCGCCTCAACCAGCTCGACTTGGCGTTCCTTTCCCAGGGGTGAGGTCGATGATCTGGTCGGCTCGGTCGAGGACGGCTGGGCGGTGGCTGACGACCAGTAGGGCAGCTGCGCCGAATCCCTCCTCGGCGTGGTCGACCAGACCGCGCCACAGGTGGGCCTCGGTCTCGACGTCCAAGGCACTGGACAGATCGTCGATCACCAGCAGCTCGGGCCGCCGGACCAGGGCCCGAGCGGTCGCGGTCCGCTGGACCTGGCCACCAGACAGCCGCACGCCGCGGGCGCCGACCACGGTGGCCATCCCCTCGGGCATCCAGGCCACCTCATCGTCCAGGCACACCAGCCGGACCGCATCGTCCAGATGGTCCGGCGCGGCCCCGAGCAAGATCGCATCGGACAACGGCTCGCTGAACAACCGTGGCGTCTGGGCCACGTAGGCCGCTCTCGGCGGCACCATCACCAGCGCTGGATCGTCGATCGGCTCGCCGTTCCACGAGATCTCGCCCCGGTCGCGACCCACCAACCCGAGCAGCGCCCGCAAGACCGTCGACTTGCCGGAACCCACGGGCCCGGTGATCACGGTGAGGGTGCCGCGCTCGATGACCAGGTCCAGGTCCTCGACGCCGGCGTGGTGCACGGTCAGTCCGGAGACCTCGAGCTGCTTCAGCCGCTCCGCCGACGCCGTGGTGCCGTCCCGCTCCGCGGGAGCCAGCGCACCCGGCCCGGGACGCAACGCCAGGTCGGCGCGCTCGGTGATCCGCTCGGGTGTGGGCTCGGGGAACAGCTCGGTCAGCCGGTCGACGGACACCGTGGCCTGCCGGGTGGTGGCGCCGGTGCGGGCCACCCACCGGGGGAGCCCGGCCAGCGTGGCGATGGACGCGGTGAACAGACCCACGTCGCCCACGGTGGCCGAGCCTCGGGTCAGGGCCGGCAGCAGCAGGAGCACCACGAACCCGGTGCCCAGGTCGCCGACCGCGGCCGACAGGGTCTGCAGCACCTGGGTGGCGACTTGGTCCACCCGCGCCGCCTCGGCCCGGGCATCGCCGAGTTGGGCGAAGCGACGAGTGGTTGCCCCTTGGGCCCCGGCCAGCTTGAGCGTGCCGATGGCCCCGAAGGCGTCGCCGATGAACCCGGTGACCGCCGCGGTGGCCTCGCGCTCGCGCCGACGCCACACCCGCAGCCGGTGACCCAGCCAGCGGCACACCCACAGGGCCAAGATCATGGGCGCGCTGACGACCAGCGTGAGCCGGACATCCACGGTGAACATGGCCGCAACGGCGAAGGCCGCAGCCACTGTGGCTCCCACGATGTCCAGCCACACGTCCATCATCAGCGAGATGTGCATGCTGTCGTCGCGGAAGCGGCTGACGGCTTCTCCGGACGACCCGGGCAGCCGATGCGCCACCGGTCCGGGATCGCTGACCAGCGAACGCAGCACGTTGTGCTGGGGCAGGGCGTGCCAGAACACCCACTGCCCGTGCCACTGCACGACCGCGAACAGCAGCATGGCCCAGCGGCCGAGCTCCATCCCGCCCAGTACCGCAAGTGCCAGCCAGACGGTGTTGCCGGCATCGGGCTGGATCCGGTCGAGCACGGCTTTGAGCGCGAAGGCGAAGGCCGTGGGCAGCGCATGGAACGCCACCCAGTAGGTCATGGCGATGCCGTAGGCCACCGGCTCGCGCTTGATGAGCTGCCAGCCGACCTGGCGGGCCCGCGCCGCGTCGGAGCTCGACCACCTCATGACGCCAGCGCTCCGGTGTCAGCGGAGATGTTCAGCAACGCCGCGTAGCGCGAGTCGGCCTCGTCGCCGAGCTCGACCCGGGGACCGTGCTCCACCACCCGCCCGTGCTCGATCACACAGATCTCGTCGACCCGGTCCAAGGTGGCCAACCGGTGGGCGATGACCAGCCCGGTGCGGCCGGCCAGAGCCCGCTCGGTGGCCGCAGCGATGCGGGCCTCGGTGACCGGATCGAGCCGGCTGGTGGCCTCGTCCAGCACAACCAGACCAGGGTCGGCCAGCAGCACCCGGGCGAAGGCCAGCAGCTGGGCCTCACCGGCGGACAGGGCGCGCTCGTCCAGCGGCGTCTCCAGCCCCTGGGGCAGCGCCGTCAACCAGTCGCCCAGGTTGACCGCCTCCAGGGCGTCGACCAGCTGGTGGTCGTCGGCGTGGTGGGCGCCGTAGAAGGTGAGGTTGTCTCGCAGCGTGGCCCGGAGCAGCTCCACGTCCTGGCTGACCACCGCCACCCGGCGCCGCAGGTCGGCGTCGGAGGTGTCCCGCAGGTCGACGCCGCCCAGAAGGACCGCGCCCGTGGTCGGATCCCACAGCCGGGTCAGCAACCGGCCCAGGCTGGTCTTGCCGCTGCCGGTGCGTCCGATCACTCCGACGACGGTGCCGGGTGCGATGTGCAGGTCGATGTCGTCCAGGGCCACATGGCCGTTGGCGTAGGCCAGGCGCACGCGGTCCAGGTCGATGGCCAGCGGACCATCGGGCAGCGCCGTTCCGGAACCGTCCACCAACGCCGGTTCGGTGGCCAACAGCTGGGCCGCCCGGCGGGCGCCGGCCGCGGCCTTGTGCAGCTCGCTGAGCTGCTCGGCGATCTGGTCCAGCGGCTGCCGGGTCATCTGGGAGAACCGCAGCAGCGCCAGGGTCGAGCCCACGCTGAGCTCGCCCTGACGGGTGAGCCACACGCCCAGCGCCAGAGTGCCCAGCGTGCCCAGGGTGAACGCGCTGGCCGCGAAGGCGTAGACGCCGTCGTCCCGCAGACCGGCTTTCCGAGCCGCGTGCCACCAACGCGACGAGTGCTGGCGGTACTTGTGCACCGCATAGTCCCCGGCGCCGTTGGCCTTGAGATCCTCGAGCCCGCCGAGCCGCTCCTCCAGGTCGCCGTAGAGCTGCCCCTGGACCTCACGCTCGACCTCTCGCCCGGCGACGGCGTAGGGCCGCCCCCGGACCATGATGACGATGGCGGCGGCGGTGGCCGAGGCGGTGGCGAGACCGGCGCGCCAGTCGATGAACACCGATGCGGTGAGGGTGCCGAGCAGCAGCACCACGTTGCCGAGCAGCGACAGCACCGCGGTCGACGAGAACTTGACGATGGCCTCGATGTCGCCGTCCAGCCGCTCGATGAGCAGGCCGGGGCGGTGCTTGCTGTGCCATTCCAGGTCGAGGCCCAAGGCATGGCGGGCCAAGTCGAGACGAAGGTGGTTGCCGACCCGCCAGGCCAGTCGCACCGACCACCACGCCACCGCCACCTGCAGCAGGTCGCCCACCAGGGCGGTTCCGAGGAACCCGGCGGCGTAGGGCACCAGGCTGCCGGCATCGTCGCCGGCCAGCGCCCGGTCGAGCGCGGTGCCCAGCAGCAGTGGGCCGGCGATCGGCATCAACATGGCCACGACCAGCACGCTCGTGAGCGCGGCGACGCGCGCCCGCTCCGGCCTCAGGTAGCCGACGAGCAGGCGGATGTCTACAGATCGGCCAGTGGAGTCGCCGGACATACGCCCGGCCGACGGTAGTTACGCACTCCCGCCTTGCGATATCGAGTTTCCCGGGCCCAGAAGTGGTCAAACCGGCCGGCCCACCACCCGAAATTGAGGCGTTTGCCGCGCTTATAGCGCGAGAAACGCCTCAATTTCGGCAAGGGGAGCCTCGCAACCCCTCTGACCTGCGTATCGGCTCACTTCTCGTCCGTCCCAGTCCTCAGTGAGTCCTCAGCCGGAGCGAGCACCCTGTCGAGCACGTCGGCCGGGATGTCCCGATCATCTCTGAGCCAGTGCGCGTA
>DASXTK010000194.1:0-20621 GCA_036505485.1 Acidimicrobiales bacterium | reverse complement strand
CGACGAGCACCTGGCCGAGCGGGCGCTGCGCTGCCTGGAGGCCGAGCTGAAGCACCGCGAGCGCACCCTGCGCGACGCCGGCGCCACCGACCTGCCCGACTACCTGCGCAAGAACCGGGGCGGCGAGCCCATGCCCCGGCTGCTGGTGATCATCGACGAGTTCGCCACCCTCAAGGCCGAGCTGCCCGACTTCATCGACGCCCTGGTCGGGGTGGCCCAGCGGGGCCGCAGCCTGGGGGTGCACATGCTGCTCGCCACTCAGCGTCCCCAGGGTGCGATCAGCGACAACATCAAGGCCAACACCAACCTGCGCATCGCCCTGCGGGTGCAGGACAAGTCCGACTCCAGCGACGTCATCGACGTCACCGATGCCGCCAACATCCCCCGGACCGCGCCGGGCCGGGCCTACGTCCGGCTCGGGCCCAACGAGGTGGTGCCGATCCAGACCGCCCTGTCGACCGGGGCCCGCAGCCAAGCCTCGCTGGTGCCGATCGACCTGGCCCCGTTCGTCTACGGACCGAGCCCCCGCCAGCCCCCGCCGTTCGCCGAGCCCGACGGCGCCGACCCGACCGACAGCGGCAAGGAGGAGACCGACCTGGCGGTCATGGTGGCCGCCATCACCGAGGCATTCGTGCGGACCGGACGTCCCGAGCCGCGTCGGCCCTGGCCCGACCCGCTTCCGGCCGACTACGACCTGGACCGGCTGATCCACGACGCCGGCGCCAATGCCGGAACCGCGGGCGGGCGACCGGACTTCGTTCCGGTCGCGCTGGCCGATGATCCCGAAGCCCAACGCCAATACCCGGTCGGCTGGCGACCGGGTGAGGGGAACCTGCTGATCTATGGACTGGTCGGCAGCGGGACCACCACCATGCTGTCGAGCCTGGCCCTGGCCATGGCCCGGCTGTGGTCGCCCGAGGAGCTGTACCTCTATGCGATGGACTTCGGGGCCGGTGAGCTGGGTCCGCTGGTCGACCTCCCCCACTGCGGCGGGGTGGTGCTGGCCAACGAGCGGGAACGGCAGCAGCGCCTGATCCGGATGCTGCGCCGCGAGCTCGACCGCCGTCGCCAACTGCCTCCGCCGGCGCGGGCCGCGCTGGCCACCATCGTCACCATGATCGACGGCTGGCCCGCGTTCGTGGCCGACTACCAGGACATCACTGGCCAGGAGCTGGTCGAGTCGCTGATCCGGGTGTGCTCGGACGGCCCCGAGGTCGGGATCCACGTGATCATCACCGCCGACCGGGGCGGCGGGATCAGCCACCTGATCGCCTCGACCGTGCGGCAACGCTGGGCCTTCCGGCTGGCCGACGTGGGCGACTACGCCATCGCCGGGGTCAGCTCCCGCGCAGTCCCGACCATGCTGCCGGGTCACGCCCTGGTGTCGGAGTCCAAGCAGCTCGTGCATGTGGCCCGTCCGTCCGACGGGCTGGCCGCCGCGGTGGCGCGGCTGCGGGACACCACCAGTCCGTACCCGGCGTCGACCGGGCCGCCGCCGATCCGGTCGCTGCCCAGCGAGGTGCGGCTGGCCGAGCTGGCGGCCCCGGCCAACCTGGGCACCCGACCCTGGGTTCTGCCCATCGGGCTGGCCGAGCACGACCTGGCCCCGGCCGCGCTATCCGCCTACGAGGGAGAGCACGTCCTGGTCGTCGGGCCAGCCCGGTCAGGCAAGAGCACCACCCTGCTGACCATCGCCGCCGCGGTCCTGGCCGCCGAGCCCGATGCCTGCATCGCCGCCGTAGCCCACGGCCGCTCGCCCTTGGCCACCGATCCCCGGGTCCGCCACCACCTCGAACCGGGCGATGTGGAGAACCTGCCCGCCATCGTCCAGGCCGACGCCCCGGTGGTGGTGGTCCTGATCGACGATGCCGAGTCCATCGATGACCAGCGTCTGGAGACCCTGGGCGCCAGCCGCCGACCCAACCTGCTGGTGGTTGTGGCCGGTCGGGCCGACATGCTGCGCACCAACTACAACCACTGGTCCCACCGGGTGCGGCGGTCCAAGCTCGGGGTGATCATCAAGCCCGATGTCGACCTCGACGGCGACATCCTCGGCACCCGCCTGCCCCGCCGACCCCCGGTGGCCATGACCATCGGCCGCGGCTACATCGTCAACAACGCCGACCCCACCCTAGCCCAGATCGCCATCCCCTGAACCCCGACGCTCGTTGCCGAGCTCGTTGCCGAAACTCGTTGCCGAAATTGAGACAGAAAGTCCGCTATATGCGGCGAAACTGTCTCAGTTTCGGCGGGTGTGGGGCGGCCTGGCCTGAACGCGCCAGGACGCGCCGCCTACAGGGCAGCCATCCGGGACGCCGCCGGACAGTGCACCTGACCTGGGCCGGGGCATACCTCAAGCGGGGCGCGCTCTTTTGCACGAACCGTCTCGCTAAGGTCGCGCACCGTCGGCGCATGGGACGTCGACACCACTCCTAAAGGAGGCGTTGGATGGGCGATGACCTCGTATCCGCATCGAGTCAGACCTTCACCGAGATCCAGGGCATGCAGACCAAGATCGATGAGATCGAAGGTCAGATCACAGCGTTGATCGCGCAGGGCCAGAAGATCGCATACGAGACGAACTGGGCCGGCAGTGATGCCGACCGGTGGCGCGCAGATTGGGAGAGCGAGACGTCCCCCAAGCTCAAGACCACCTTGGACGTGCTTCGCTCGATCAACGCAAATGCCAAGGATTCCGCCAGCCGGATCTTCACTGCCGGCGGCAACCTGAACTTCGGTTAGTTCTCCGCAGGCTCATCTCTGACCGTCCGCGCCGCCGGCCCGGGGAACCCTCCGGGCCGGCACCTTGGCATAGACGAGCGCACACCGAGGAGAACGCCGATGCCCCCCAAATTCCCCGACGATGGCGGGTCGGACTGGAGCTACTACCCCGCGCACATGCGGCCGCTCTCGTTCCCGTTCCCCCAGGCCGATGCGGCACGGATCACGTGCCGACGCATCGCCGCCCTGCTCGAATCCCACCTCACCGCCCGGCCGGGCCTGCTGGCGACCGTTCGTGACGGCTGGGAGGGCAAGTTCCACGACGAGTTCGAGACGACCTGGAGCCCCCAGAGCTATCGGCTGCCGGGTCTCAAGGAAGACCTGTCGCTCCTGGCCGGCAAGATCGACGACGCCATCGCCCGGGCCAACACCATCAACAGCCAGCGGGCCACGATGCGGACGCAGTACCTGGAAGATCAGAACAGCGTCACGACAGGGCCGAACTGATGCGCCCCGACGACGGCGGCGCCCCGGCGGCATCGACGACCTCGTCGGCCAAGCCGGCCAAGCTGCTCAAGTACCGCGACGACAGCCTGGCCCAGGTGGCGCAGTGGGAGCCCGAGGTCACCAACCTGGACACCGACCTGACCAGCCTGCGCAATGCCCTGTCCGGGGTGGATCTGCCCGAGGACTGCCAGGTCTCGGTGCTGTTCTGGGAAACCTGGTTCGACACCGTGACCCGGAACCAACGGCATCTCGACGAGTGGGTGGGCGATGTCGCCAACGAGTTCATCCGCATCAACCACCTCGACCCGAAGCACCTGAGCCTCGACCAGGTGGTGTCGGCGGACAACTGGCAGATCAACGTGGGCTTCGCCGATCGGGAGGAGTCCGAGCGCCAGGCTCGCGAGGACGCCGCCCTGCTCGATCAGATCCTCGACGAGACGGGGATGATCCATCCCTACGACCTGCTCAACGATCCTGACAAGCTCGAGGAGCTGGCCCGCAAGTATCCGCAGCTGCGCGACATCCTGGCCCGGGCCGCCCGGTTCGGGAACGACGAGGACTACGCGGCCATGCTGGTCAACACCCTGGGGCCGCAGAACGTGCGCACCCTGGTCGACCTGACCAACACCTTCGGGCTGGCCCGGGAGCGGGGAATGATGGGCGGCGACGATCCCTGGGCCGGCTACGTCGTGCCCCTGGCGATGATCCTGGGCAACGCCGAACGCGGCGGCCACATGGACCCCGCGGTCCGCAACGCCATCCTCGACATGAACCCCATGGACGAGCCGCCGCTGGCCGGCAAGAACAACGACTTCATCCAGGAGGGCGCGGCCACGGCCATGCGCCAACGGGCGCTGGCCCTGATCCTCGCGGCCGGCGGCGGCAACTACTCGCCGCAGATGACCGCGGACATGGCCGATCACATCCTCGACAGCCCGGTGACCACGAGGAGCTACGGGCAGTACGAAGGGTTCACCGACCCCCAGTTCCTGCAGGATCATCGGCAGCTGGCCAGCAACGACTGGGCCGCCTACGACGCCATCTCCAAGGACGACGCCGCCGCCCACATCTTCTACAACATGGACCAGGACGGCGACGGCCACCGCGAGAACCTGATCGGGGCCATGAACTGGGCCGGCGACATGCGAATGTTCTCCTCCCGGCCCGGCGGCATCGAGCTGGCCGCCGACCGGCTCGGGGTCTCCCCCGACTCGCTTCGAGGCGAGATGCAGACGGTGGCGGCCGAAGGCGTCCGCGGCGGGCTCCTGGACTACCCGCTGGCCACGAAGGGCTTCAACGATCCGACCAACATCGCCATCGTCAGCGACGCCATCGAGATCACCGGATGGGATCACATGCACCTGTCCGATCCCATGCGGGAGGCCATGGCTCGGGTCTCGACCCCTTACACGCGCGACATCGCCATCGCGGCCGAGAACGACCCGAACCGCATGCCTCCCGGCCGGTTGACCGGACTGAGCCAAGACGAGGTCGACAAGTTCCTCCAGCAGGTGTCGCAAGGCAAGGCCGGGCGGATGGTGTTGTCCCAGAACGCCGCGGCGCTGGTGTCGGACGAGATCGGTCTGGCCGCTCCCGACATCGCGGCCAACCACAACGACGCCATGGGGACCGGCGAACGCCTGGCCGCGGGCTACTACCGCGAACTGGGCGAGGCCTGGGACAAGGTCCAGATCGACTGGGTCGATCAGCGCGAGGCGCTCGTCAACGGGTGGAAGACGGTGACCGATCCGGTGCTCGACCTGGTGTCGGGCAAGATCGTGGACCGCATCCCCGGGGGCAACCTGCCCCTCGTCAAGGACGCGGTCGATGGGATCTCCGGCGAGATCAAGGACGGGCTCAACAGCGCCATCTACGACCACTTCATCCCCAAGCCCGAGCTGGAAGCGATGACGGAGTGGCGGGATGCGGTAGGCAAGGACGTCTACGACGCCGTTGGCCACGGGCTCTACGACAATCCGGCTACCAGAACCCGCTACCTGCGCGAGGCGGGAATGGATCCCAACGCCCAGATCAGCGAGAGCGCGTTCGAGGCCCTTCCCAACGTCAAGAACGCGGTCAACCACTACGGCGACGAGATCCTCACCGACCTCCAAGCTCGCATGGGCTTCGACAAAGTCTTCAAGTAACCCGACCCGCGGCTCTGGGCTGATGCAGCCAGACATGACGTCGCTCCGCGTCAGTGTCCCCCTCGGTGTCTTTCCCCCTCGTCAGGGACCCCAGTCGGGTCCGCCTCTCTCGTCTGACGGCGCCTCTTGCCCGAACGGCCGCCCGTGGGGACGACGGCGAGTGGGTGGCTGACTCCGATAGAACTGCAGCCAGTGCAGTCGGTGGGTGGATACGAGCTGGAGCTACAGATCGGTGCCGGGGCGTCGGGCACCGTGTGGCGGGCGTTCCGGGCCGGACCGGTGACCCAGGTGGTGGCGCTGAAACGGCTCCGGGTCGGCGGTGATGCCAGTGACGTCGACCGGATCCGCCGTGAGGCCGCGGTGCTCACCGAGCTGGACCATCCCCACATCGTGCGGGTCCACGAGGTGCTCGACGACGGTGACGGCCTCGCTGTGGCCATGCAGTATGCGTCGGGCGGCTCGCTCCAGGCCCTGCTGGCCGAGCGGGGCCGGTTGGCGCCGGGCGAGGTCGTGGCGTTGGCCGCGCCGATCGCCGAGGCGCTGGCGTCGGCCCACCGACGGGGCATCCTCCACGGCGACGTGAAGCCGGCCAACATCCTGTTCACCTCGGACGGGGAACCGCTGCTGGGCGACTTCGGCGTGGCCCGGACCCTGGGCGCCCGGACCAGCGACAACGTCGCCGGCACCGCCGAGTATGTCGCCCCCGAGCTGCTGGACGGAGCCGACCCCGACCCCCGGGCCGACGTCTACTCCCTGGCGGTCGTCTGTTACGAGGCGTTGGCCGGGCAGCCTCCCTACCGCGGGGCGGCGCCGCTGGCGGTGGCGCGAGCGGCAGCTGACGGGTTCCACGATCCCCTGGCTGGTCTCGCCGACATGCCTGCGGCGCTGGCCACGGCGGTTGAGACGGCCATGGATCGCGATCCGTCCCGCCGGTTCCCCTCCGCCGACGACTTCGCCCAGGCGCTGCGGACCGCGGTGGCGACATCGGACGCGCGATTGCCGGGGATCGTCCAGGCCCCGCCGGGGGTGGGCGACGACGACATTGCCCGCGGCACCCGCACGTTCGGGCCCCGGCCGCCCCGGCCCGACAAGAAGCCGCCCGAACGGTTCCGGCTGGGGGCAGCGTTCTTCGTGTTGTTGGCCCTGGCCGGGGTGCTGTATCTGGTGCGGGGTCCGCTCCGCCGCGATGCGGCCAGCAGGTGTCCGCAGGTGGAGGCGCCGATCGTCGAGCCCGGTGGGCAGGTGGTGGCCGGCGATCCCGAAGGGGACGGCTGCACCAGCTACGGCGTGTACCAGCAGACCACGATGCCCGACGGCCAGACGGTCATGCTGCTCACGATGCGACTCGAGGGCGAGCCGCAGCAGATCATCGTCGGCATCCCCGGTGACCAGCTGTTCCTGGGCGACTGGGACTGCGACGACATCGACACGCCAGCCCTCTACGCCCGCACCGCCGGCCAGATCGAGTACTACAACGCCTGGCCCCAAGAGGCCGGCCAACGCAACACCCCCACCAAAACCGAGCCCGCCCCCCCAAACGCCACCGCCACCATCGACCAAGGCTCCAACGGCTGCGACACCATCGTGGTCCAGTAACCGTTGGCCCCGAGCGGCTGACAGCAACGAAACCGAGGCTCCCAAGCCAGCCCCGAGGGGGCTGGCTATCTCCAACGTGTTCCCGGCGATGTCCGGGCAGTCAAGGGCACAGCCCGACGACCCCATCGCTCCGCTCCGTGGCCGTCGAACTGACCCTTGACTGCCCTCCGTGGTCGGTGGCGGGTCCTCGCCGAAATTGAGACAGAAAAGCCGCTATATGCGGAGAAACTGTCTCAATTACGGCTGGCGACCGCGGTGTGCGGTCAAGAGACGGCCGAAGGCCGGGTTAGGGGATGGGGTCGGAGAGGGTGGGGGGTTCTCGGTGCATGAAGGTGGCGCAGGGGCCGGCGACGACGCGGGCGTGGGCGGCGCCGTTGCGCTCGACGTTGAAGAACACCACCATCTCGTCCCCCTCGGCCCGCAGCTCCAGGTAGCCGCTCACCGGGTCGCGGTAGCGCTTCACCTCGAACCCGTGGTCCTTCAGGTAGGCGGTGGCCCCGTCGAACAGGTCCATCTGCGGGTACAGCTCCCCCGCCACCCGGGAGGTCCGGGACGCCACCCAGCGGTCGTCCTCGGCGGGCAGGTCGGCGCACCCCACCGTGTCGCCCTTGGACTCCCGGTTGTAGGCGTTGACGGTCACCTGGTCCGACGGAACGCCCGCGGCCGCCCACAAGCCATCGGTGACCTCTCGGATGTCGTCATCCCGGGGCTCGCCCGAGCCGCGCAGGCTCATGTCGCCGTCACCGAGAGTCGCCCATGCCAGCCCGGCCGCCGCGGCGACAGCCACGGCCCCAACCACCACCACCCACCACGACCTCCGTCTCGCACCCGCTTCGGCCAAAAGGTCATCCCGTGAGGCCGGTCGCCTCTTCGAGCCAGTCGATGTCATCGAGGTTCATGTTCATGTCGGCCGTCCTATAGAGCTCGCGGTCGGTGTGGTGCTGTTCGAACAGCTTGAGGATGTACCACATGCGCTCGCTGCGGTCGGGCCAACTGGTGGCGCCCGTTCCCAGCATGCTGTCGGGATCGGGGTGGATGGTCTGCACGTAGGCGCTCCGGCCGGCTGGGACCACCCGCGTGACCTCGCCGCCGTCCTGCGCCCACTGATGGGTGCTGGTCGGGAAATCATGGTCGAACGACTCGATCCCGGAGATCGACGGCATATCGATGACACCCGCATGATTGCCGTCTCCGACCGCGAAGGAAGTGGCACCCGGAACTCCGGCCATGTAGTTGACCGGTGTCTTGCCACCGGGGTCGAGGTCGAGGATGTTCAAGTCGACTATGTGGTTGTTGGGGAGATGGGTCGCCTGCAGGTCGCGGTCGACATCGAACCGTCCGGCGCCTAGATGGACGTCGATGTAGCGCACGGTCAACTCGTCCGGTCCGGTGGAGATCTCCTCGAGGTAGGGCTGGACGCCGGACTGCTCGTGCATCGCTACCAGCGTGTTGCCCTCGAACAGGAGCTGCTGGCGGCGCACCGGATCGGTCTCCTCCATCGCCGCCACATAAGCCGAGAACCCGGTGCGGATGTGGCTGTCGCCGGCGTGGAAGTTGGTCCCGAAGAACGCCTCCAACTCAGCCTCGGACGGATGGGGATTCCGCTCGTACATCTCGATGAACCCGGCGTAACGGCCCCCGATGTCGTTGAAGATCCACTGGTTGCCGTCGGCGGCGGCCTGCCGGTCAGTCATCCCCGGATGGATCCCGAAGACGGAGAAGTCGCCGGCGATCACATCGTGGACGCCATTGGACGCCCACGGCGCGAACAGCAGCCAGTTGGCGCCGGGGTGTCCCGCGGCGTCGGGACGTCCGGCCAGGTCCCCGGCGAACAGGGCATCGGCGCGCTGGGCCAGCAGGTCGTAGTACCCGGTGATCAGCCGGTTGCGCACCGCACCGGTGGTCTCGGGCAGATGGGCGATGACCCCGTGGGTCTCGGTCAGGTCGCCCACAGTGTCCATCAGCGCGGCGTTGGCCAGGTTCCGGGTCCCCTCGTCGGAGCACAGCCAGATGGGCAGGCCCTGGTGGCCTCCGCTCGCCACCGGCAGCCCCCGCACGAAGTTGTGCGCCGCCTCGGGATCGTCGCCGTAGATCTGCTGGTCGACGCTCAGGCCGATGACCGAGTTCCGGGTGAACATGGTGGGCGACATGCCCAGCGGGATGTTGCCGCCGGACTGCTTGGCCGCCTCGTAGTTCAGCAACCGCAACCGTTGGGGCTCGTGGTCCAGCAGGTACTGGGCCGCAGCGGCCATCGGACCACTGCCCGCGGCCATGGCCTTGAGGTCGTTCATCGACACCCGGCCGTCGGGGCGCCCACCGTCGTCGGCGGTGTCGTAGGCGTCGAAGTTCTGCTGGATGATCCGCAGGTTGACGTTGAACTCCAGGAACGAGCGGATGTCGTTGGCCGACAGCAGCCCGTCCCCCCGCCGGCCCAGGGGGTCGACGTAGGACTCGACGTTCTCGGCCAGCCCCCACAGCACCGGGTTGGCGAGCAGGTACCGGGCCGCGGCGGTGACGTAGGGCGGGAGATCCCCCCGGCGCAGAATGGCCTCCAGGTCCTCCCGGGAGATCCGATCGTCCCCATTGCCTCCGTGGGCGGCGGTGTCGAAGGTGGAGAACCAGGCCAACAGGATCGCGAGGGACGACTCGCCGCTGACCCGACCGTCGGCCAAGCCGTCCACGATGAACCCGGCCAGGTCCGGATACACCGCCAGCAGGTCGAGAAGCCGCTGGTCGGAGTGCTCGAAGGCGAAGGCCACGGCGCTGGCGAACTCGCTGGTGGCCCGGGACTCCGTCACCAGCGGCGGGACATCGGCCCGGGGGCTCGGCAAGGGGATCAGCCGGCTGACATCACCGACCCGGTCGGTCTGGGTGGCCGTCTCCTCGTCGAGGAACCTCGGGTCCGCGCCCTGGTCGAGACGCCGCTGTCGCTCGCCGGAGGTCAGGGCCCGCTCGTAGCTCACCTCGGCAGTGACGCCGTCGAGGTTCACGATGGCGGCAAGAGTGGCGAACCGCTCGTCCTGGCCCAGGGCGGAGGTGCTGTAGCCCCGTAGGTGGGCCGGAACCGCAGAGGCGGTGGTCTGGTCGTCGGGCGGAGCGATGATCCGGGCGCCGTAGTAAACCCCGTCGACGAAGTACATCCCGTCCAGCCCGCCGTAGGGCGAGTCCGGGAAAGCCGAAAGAACGTTGCTGGCGTGCCACAGGGAGATCTTCAGGCCCGCCATCTTCGACAGGACGGAGTTGGCGTCCTCCCCGAAGTGGGTGGCGTGTCGTCCCCGCCAGTCGGCCAGCGCAGAAGAAGCCGCCTGCACCCGATCGCGGATGAGGGTGTCCATCTCCTGCGACGCCCCGGAGATTGCCCGAGCCTTGGCCTGCAACCCCATCACACGGTAGGTGCGTCCGGCCTGCGTGAAGATCACCACGTCGGACACGAGCGCAATCGTCGCATAGAAAGGCCCCGAATACGTTGGCACCTCCGCGTGGGCCACAATCTAAGGGGGGAGTTCTCTTGGGACCGACAGGACACCGTAGGTAGGCAGGCACCACCCATGAGCACTCGGACTACGGCCACCATCACCACCCACCGCTGGTCCGACGCGGGCCGAGGGCTGTTGGCCCTGGTAGGCGTCGTCGCGCTGGCAGGAGGAGTCCCCGCCGCCCTGATCGTCTGGGTGGGCTGGCCGTTGCCGGCCACCGTCCCGACGGTCGACGAGGTCACCACCGCGCTCAAGGACACGTACATCCCAGATGCGTTCCTCATCAAGACCCTGGCCTTCGTGTGCTGGCTGATCTGGGTCGAGCTGATGGCCTCCCTGCTGGTCGAGGCCGTCGCCTACTTCCGAGGACAACAGGCCGGACGGGTGCCGATGGCCGGCGGGGTCCAGCGGGCCGCCGCCAGGATGGTGGCGACCGCGGCGCTGCTGGGCGCGCTGCTGGCCACCAGGGGGATCCCGGAGGTGGCGAGCCGGGCACTACGGCCGCCGTCGACGGTGGCCCTGATCTTCGACCAGCAGCAGCCCGCCCCCGGTGAGCTCGGGGACAAGGAGAGGCTCCCCCGACCGGCGGCGCCCCCACCGGTGTACCAGGTCGTCCGGCGCGACACCTTGTGGGCGATCGCCGAGGGTCACCTGGGCGATCCGTTCCGGTGGCCGGAGATCTACGACCTGAACAAAGGCGTTCCGCAGGCCGACGGAAGGTCGCTTCAGGATCCGGATCTCATCTACCCGGGCTGGCAGCTGCTGCTTCCCGCGGATGCGTTCGGGCTCGGTCCGGACGCGCCCGCAGCGCCGCCGCCTCCCCCGCCACCTCCGCCGCCGGCCCCTGCTCCTCCGGCGCCGGTCAACACCACCGCACCAGGCAGCGGCGGGATGGTGCTGGTCGGCGAGGACCAGCTGACCGGGTCGAGCGGCGGCGGCTCCGATGACGTTGTGGTGGCAGCCCAGGACGGGATGGTGCTGCTGTCCGACGATCGCCGTCTCCAGGTGGCGTCGGACCAGACCCAGCAAGCCCAACCGGGAACCGAGAACGACTGATCGACTGATCGAGGGAAGTGGCGCCCATGGCCCAAACTGCACCTCCGCCGCCCGCAACGCGAGGCCGCGGCCCTGGTACCGCACCCGGAGGCCCGGGACCTGGGGGTCCTGGCCGTCCCACCCCGGCACTGGTGTCGACCGGCGCCCGCCAGCGCCGCTGGTCCCTGGCGTTGCTGGCGGTGCTGCTCACGCTGGGGTCCGGCCTGGCCTTCGTGGCGCTGTGGATCAACGCCGGCCACCGCCGCCCGGTGCTGGCGGTCACCGCCGATGTCGGCCAGGGCGAGACGATCGAGCGCGGCGACCTCACCGTGGTCCGCATCTCGGCCTCCAGCGGGCTGAACCCGGTTCCGGCGTCCCACATCAACGACATGGTGGGCAAGGTGGCGCAGGTCGACCTGCTGGCCGGCAGCATGCTGGTCGAGAGCTCGCTCGCCGACGCGTCGGGGCTGGAATCGGGCAAGGCGATCATCGCCATACCCGTGCCGATCCAGGAGCTGCCCTCGCCCGAGCCCAACACTGGCGCCACCGTCCGGGTGTACGACACCGGCGCACAGGGCGCAGTCGAGCCCCAGGGGCCCGAGCTGATCGCCGAGGGGCGGGTGTCAGCCGTCGAGGAGCACGAGAACACCGTGACCGTGACCCTCACCATCGACGAGACGGACGCGCCCACCATCGCCGGTGCCATCCAGGACGACCGCATCTACCTGAGCTTCTCGAGCTGAGGAGTCGAACGGCTGCCCATGGCGTACATCGCACTCGCATCAGCCAAGGCATCTCCAGGCGTCACGACCACGATCGCGGCGCTGGCCGCCACCTGGCCGCAGGACCGGGGCCTGCTCATCGTCGAGCTCGACCCGGCGGGCGGTGATCTGGCGGTGCGCTTCGACCTCTCCCCGGAGCCCGGGCTGGTCAGCCTGGCCGCGGCCGGCCGACGTGACCTCGATCCGGACACCCTGCTGGCCCACACCCAGGCCCTGCCGGGACAAGCCGGTGGTGGGGGTGGCGGTCGCCAGCAAGGCCGACACCACGCCCAGGCCTTCGGCCGACGGGTGCTGGCCGGTCCGGTGGCAGCGGAGCAGGCCGGTGTGGCCATCGCCGCCCTGAAGGACCGTCTGCCCCGGGTGCTGGCGACGATGGGGATGGACGTCCTGGTCGACTGCGGACGGCTGGATCACGCCTCGCCGGCCGAGAAGATCGCGGTCCAGGCCGCTCTGTTGGTGGTGGTGTCCCGGCCGGTGGTGACCGAGGTCCACCACCTGGCCAGCCGCATGACCTCCCTCGAGCCCCGGGCCCTGTCCCTGCTGCTGATCGGCGAGCGGCCGTACTCGGTGGAGGAGGTGGCCCACACGATTGGCGCGGCGCCCTTGGCCACCCTGCCCGACGATCCTCGGGCCGCCACCGCGTGGAGCGTCGGCCATCCCGATGCGCTGCGGATGCTGCGCCGGTCGCGGCTGCTGCGGAGCGCGCACATGCTCTCCGAGGGCCTCGCGGCCTGGTTGGGTCCGGCGGGAGTCGACACGGTCGCGGGGATGCGCACCGGCGCCCCGGGCGTGCCGTCGACCGTTGCTCCGGCCCACGCACCGCCACCACCGCCGCCTCCGCCTCCGGCCGGCAGTCCCCAGCCGGACACCACGCTCCCGCCGATGCGCGGTGCGGCCATGGGGTCGCCGTCGGGCGCGTACAGCGGACCATCCGGCGCCAGCACCAACGCCGGCGCAGGCGCCGGCGGCCGATCAGCGAACAGCGGACGACGTCGGCTCCCGGTTCCACCCAAAGCGCCACCGCTGCGGAACCCGACGCCGCCCTATGGCATCTGGCTGCAGGAACGGCGCGGCAACGGTGATGCCCCGTCGCCGTCGGCGGAGGATCTGCACCGATGAACCTCCAGCACAAGGCCCTGGTGACCAAGTTCCGGCGGGAGGTCGCCGACGACCTGACCGAGCGGCTGCGCGGCGACGAGGCTGCCGGCCGCACCCGGATGTCGCCGAGGGACCAGCGCCAGTTCGGCCGGCAGCTCATCAACGAGCGGCTCGAGCAGTACGCCAAGGAGCAGATCGAGGAGGGCTTCGAGCCGCCGTCGTTCGAGGACGAGATGGCCCTCGGCCAGGCCATCCACGATGCGCTGTTCGGCATGGGGGTCCTGCAACGGCTGTTGGAGGACGAATCGGTCGAGAACATCGATGCCAACGGCTGTGCCGAGGTGTGGATCACCCGAGCCGACGGCACCAAGGAACCGGGACCGGCGATCGCCGACAGCGACGACGAGCTGGTCGACATGCTGCGGATGACCGCGGCCCGGGTGGGCATGACCGAGCGCCGCTTCGACAACGGGTCCCCCGCGCTCAACCTGCAGCTTCCCGACGGGAGCCGACTGTTCGCGGTGATGGCGGTGACGGCGCGGCCCTCGGTCGCCATCCGGCGCCACCGCTATCCCAAGGTGTTCCTCGACGATCTGGTGGGGCTGGGCTCGCTGGACCTGGCGCTGCGGGAGTTCCTCGCCGCCGCGGTCCGGGCCCGCAAGAACATGATCATCTGCGGCGGCGTCGACGCCGGCAAGACCACCCTGCTGCGGGCGCTGCTCAACGAGGTGGCGATGGACGAGCGCCTGGTCACCATCGAGGACAACCTCGAGCTGGGCGTCGACCGCTACTCCGACCTGCATCCCGACGTGGTGGCGCTGGAGGCCCGGGAGGAGAACGTCGAGGGCGAGGGCGAGATCGGGCTGGCCACCCTGGTGCGCTGGGGCCTGCGGATGAACCCCGACCGGGTGATCGTGGGCGAGGTGCGGGGCATGGAGGTCATCCCCATGCTCAACGCCATGAGCCAGGGCAACGACGGGTCGATGTGCACCATCCACGCCAACTCGTCGAGCGGGGCCTTCGGGAAGCTGGCCATGTACGCGGTGCAGGCCCCGGAGCGGCTCACCCTGGAGGCCACCAACCTGATGGTGGCCAACGCCATCGACCTCGTGGTGTTCCTCGGGACGTCGAAGGGATTCGGGGAGGGCGGGATGCGGCGCTACATCTCGTCGGTGCGCGAGGTGGTGGGAGCCGAGGGTCCGCTCGTCCTGTCCAACGAGGTGTTCGTCCCCGGGCCGGACCGCCGAGCCATCCCCGGCAGCCCCCTCCGCTCCAGCACCATGCAACAGCTCGAAGAGGTGGGCTTCGACCCCACCATCCTCCACCGGCCCGAAGGCTGGTGGAACTGAGGGTCAATCGTTCCGGCCCCGAGCGACCGTTCCGATCGCCTCACGCCGGACGGATGAAAGGCCGGCGGGTCAATCCGGCATGAAACGACCGTTTCGGTCGCTTCACACCGCGGAGCCGGGCGGACGAGGCCGACCGGAGCCCGGCGTTGTCAGACCCCGTTGGCATCATGCAAGCCATGACTGCGTGGAACGTGGACCGAGCGATCGAGAAGATCGCACGACGCCAGCACGGCGTGTTCAGCGACCGTCAAGCTCGAGCGGTCGGTGGGACGACACGTGTCATCGGTCGGCGGCTCGCCGCTGGCCGCTGAATCGCTCTCGATCACCATGTCTACGCCCTCCCTAGCCACCCAGGGACGTGGTTACGCCAGAGCAAGGCGGCCAGCCTCACGATCCGCGGAGCCGCGATCTCCCACATGGCCGCGGCGGCGCTCCACCAACTTGTCGGGTTTCGTCCGGGGACGCCCCACATCGTCGTGGCACCTGGCAGCCATCACCGAACGCCGTTGGCGACGGTACACGAGTCGGGTTGGCCACAGATTGGGGTCGTCGATCGCATCCGCGCGGTGACGATGGTCGACACCTTCTTCCAACTAGCCGGCTGCGCCGATCACCTACGATTTCGGACCGCCTTCGAGGACGCGGTGGTGGCTCATCCCAAGCTGCTGCCAGCTTTGGATGACCGCTACGTCGAGCTGGCATTCAAGCGGCTCCCTGGGATCGGCCTGGTTCGCAGACTCCTCGATGAGCACGATGCCGGAAGGACGCCGCCGCACAGCGAGCTGGAGCGACTGCTCGACCAGTTGCTCGACCGCGTCCCAGAGCTGCCGCCCCGACGCAGGCAGGCGCCACTGCCTGGCTGGGACCTTGGCGAAGCACGAGTCGACACGCTCGTGGAGGACTGGCGGCTCATCGTCGAGGCCGACGGACGTCGCTGGCACACCCGCGTCGCCGACTTCGAGCGTGATCGCTGGCGGGACAACGTGGCCACGACCCACGGGTACGACATCCTCCGGTTCACCTATTACCAGCTCACCGACGGGCGCGACGCCTCGCTGGCGCTCCTCCGCCGGTATGCCTGCCGGCGTCAGGCGACCGTTTCGGTCGCCTGACGCCGGAACGATGACGGGCCGACGGGTCGTTTCGGCATGAAGTGACCGTTTCGGTCACTTCATGCCGGAAGGCTGGTGGAATTAGCGGGTCGACACCAGCAGCACGCGCCGGCTGTCGGTCACGAGCAGGTGGTGGGTGCCGATAAGGCTGACCGAGCGGGGACGGATCAGCCCGACCTCGGCGCGGGCCACCGTTCCGAGGTCCACGGGCCGAGGGTTGAGCTCGTCCTCGGCCGCGTCCAGGAACACCTCGGGCTCGCGGCCATCGGCGGCGAGCCGCAGCACCTGCCGGGTCGAGTAGTCGGCGACGAAGACCTCCTCGCCGGCCACAGTCACATCGATGGGTGAATGGATGTCGCCCGGAGGTAGCAGCGGCCGCACCATGCCGTCGTCGATCTCGTAGACCTGGTGACAGACGGGATCGGCGACCAGCACCACGCCATGCTCGTCGACGACGATGCCCCGCAGATCGCTGAACTGAGCGTCGGCTGCCGATGTCGGCGCCGTCGTGCAACCTCGACCGATCCCGGCCACGACCGTCGGATCCCCGCCAGCCCGGGGCACGGACAGGATCTGGACGTCGACCGGCACCGCTGTCGGACCGCTGAAGGGCGTGAGCGAGCTGTTCTCCGCACCGGTGTCGATAGGCCGGGTGGCGATCAGCACCGAGTCCCCGGCCAAGGCAACATCCGCGGCAGTGATCGAGGTGTCGTCGGGATAGCGCAGGACCGGCTCGGGGATGCCCTGTCGCCTCTCGTGTCGCACGCCGGGAAAGATGCCATCCGCGGTGATCCCCATCCCGTGCGCGATGTACAGCAACCCGTCGGAGTCGAAGATGATCCCTCCGGGTGCGAGGTCGTCGCTCATGGAGGGAGACGTGGCGTCGTTGCCGTCCAAGAGCTGGAAGATCATGCCCTCATCCGAACGGACGAGGATGTCCGCCTCGGTCCCACCCTGGAGCGTCGCGACGGCCGTCACCAGGTCGTGCCTGCGATAGCCCGGTCGATGCTCAGCGATCTTGGGCTCGTCCAGATCGAACAGCACGGCGGCCTCGCCCTTGGCGACCGTGGGTCGGCCGCCACCGTTGCCTCCGCACCCGCTGACCGACAGCAGGATGCACGCCGCCGCGGCGATCCATCGGACCCTGGCCAGACGACAGTGTCCAAGGGTCAACGCGAACCCCAGTGGTCGGCGTTGTCGTAGTAGTCAGTCAGGACATCATCCTGGGTCAGGAGGTAGTCGAGAGGATCGCCCACGGCGGGGAACGCCTGGCTGAGCGTGTTCGAATACGCCCCCGGCTCGGGCGCGGGCCAGCCGCGCTCGTCGGCCACCGCCAGCGCCATCTGCTCCTCGAGGGTGCCCACGACGAGACGATGGATGTCGTTGCCGTCATAGGCGGCATGCCCGCCCTGGGAGCGGATCCAATCGCCGCCCAGGTCCAGGAGCTGGCCGGCGCCGACGGTGCTGGCGCTGACAAGAAGACTCGCCCCACCGGTCGCCGGTGCCGCCGGGAGTGAGGCGAAGAACAGAGTCTTGGCGTAGTCGCCACCCATCCCGACCCCGGTGGCCAGGCCGTCGTAGGCATGCACCTTGGCGTCGTCGGTGGCGTCGAACCCATCCAGGACGGTGCCCATCACCAGCCCCACGGGCTTGAACGCGTCGTGCACTCCACCGCCGGTGAGACCCGGATCGCTCAGGAACGGCTGGGCTTGGTGGGCCGCCCAGGCGGTGAGGCTCTGGCCGACTTCGGCTGCTGCCCGTTCGTCGTAGCCGAGCTCCTGGAAGAAGTCGACCAGGTCGGGGCGGTTGAAGTCGGCGGCCGCCTTGGCTGCGGCGCTGGAGTGGATGTCCTCGTGCTGGGCGGCGACAGCGTCGCCGATGTCGTCGAGATAGACCACCAACGCGTTGGCCACCGCCCGCTTGCTGGGATCCGGGATGTCTCCTCCGGCGACGATCCGGACCACCTCGCCGTAGGTCTCGAAGCCGTCGGCGTAGCGGCTGGGGTCGGCGGCCACCGCGTCCACCAGGGCGTTCGTCGTGGCGTTGGCCCCCCAGCGCTGCATGTCCGCGGCCAGATCGTCGAGCTGGGCGTTGCTGTAGGCGTAATCCGTCGTGTTCGCGCTCGTGACCGTGTCCGGCGTGAGCAGGGCCTGAAGGTGGTCGGTGCCGATGCGATCCCCGGAGTCGTCGTAGTCCATCTGTGTGAACAACCAGGACGCGTCGTCGTTGTCGGCCAGGCTGCGCAGGGCGATCGCCTGGGGGACGGCCAGGGTCACGTCGCCGCCCCACAGATCGGCGCCGACCTGCATCGGTGGATAGCCGTGGACGTACGGGTTGCCATAGGGCCCCACCTGCTGGTTCGCCAGGTAGGCGTCCCGATCGGAAAGCAGGATCTGATCCGCGGCGGTGGCCAGGAAGGTCGGGTCGTAGGTGCTGCCGGGGCCGCTGAGTAGGAGCGACAACTGATGGCGTTGCCAGCTGCCAGCGAAGTCCTCGTCGCTCGGGTGGAGCAGAGCGTCCCGCTCCCCGCCCAGGTCGGGGGAGGAGGTCGTCAGGGCGAACCCACGCACGAACGGCGCCAGCAGCAGCGCGCCCGCGTCGCCCAGGTCCGGCGGATCGGAGCCCGGCGGCGCCCACGCCTGGTGCACCGCGAAGGTCTCGATCACCCCGACCGTGGCCCGGATGCCATCGCTGTTCAGCTTGTCGTAGAAGCCGACCGCGTAGTCCTCGCTCCACATGTTGGCTCCGTAGCCCTGCATCAACTCGAAGAGCCGCTGATAGCGCCGGCTATCCGGGTCGAGGTGCTGGAGTTGCTCGGGGTCGAAGTGGCTCGGGTCGATGCCGAGATCGGCCAGGACCTCGCGCAGCTCGGCGGCGTCCTCTCGACCCCGCTTGAGCATCTCCTGCTCAGCGATGCTCGGCTCGCCGACCCGCTTGGAGATGAACTCGTCCAGGTCCTCGGCCGCGACGCCCAACCGGGACGCGGCCCGGAACGCCCGGCCGACATCGGCCACCCAGGCAGCCAGGTGCCGCGACTCGTCCCGCAGCCCTCGCACCACGGTGCCTGCGGCGCTCGGATCGAACCCTGTCGGCCGAACTGCTGCGGCTCCCGCGGCAAACGCCGCGATGGCGTCGTCGACTTCGTTGGCCAACCTCGTCAGCGCGTCATCGGCGTCGACGAGGTCGTCGCCGTAGCCCTCCAGCCGATCCGGCTCCGCCGAGCTCGTCCCCATCGTCCACCTCCGACGATCCCTACCGCACGACGCTGCCAGCCTCCCATACGTAGCGACCCGCCGCGCCGGGCGAGCTAGCTTCGTGCCATGGCGGACATCGACATCGTGCAACCAGCCGACGGCGCAGGGCGTGTTGCGTTCAACTTCACCGCAGCCAGCGACGCCCTCGACGCCCTCACGGGCATGACCACCAAGCTCAACGAACAGGCGCTGGCCCGAGTCACACCGAGGGACGACGCCGTGGTGAGCTGGTCCGGCTACTACCGCGACGAGTTCGATCGGGCGTGGAACAACCTCCAGCAGCGCTTCACTGCCGGCGCGGCCGCGTGGACGGCGCTGCCGATCTACCAGGCCATCGGCGATGCCAACACTCGCCAGACGGCCCTCAACCGTGCGGCGACCCAGCCTCGCACGGGCCCACCGGCCCACGTCTCCTAGCGAAACCCCATGTGAAGCGAGAGTGAAGCGGTTGCCCGCGCGAACACTGCGCGGGTTGGGCGTGCAATGCTGGGGAAGCTACGGACAGCAAGCTCCCCGGTTCAGGTTGTGGGCGATGAGGAGGAGCACGGGTGAGGCTGAGGGCAGGCTTGGGCGCGCTGATCGGCGTCTTGATGTTGACGACCGCGTCGTGCGGTGACGACGACAGCAGCTCCGGCGACGCCTCGGGCGGTTCCGCTCGCGCCGAGGCGGAAGACGCGACCACCACGACCGACGCCAGCGCCACAACCGTGTCCGACGAGGACGAGGTGCTGGCGGCGTATCGGACGGCCATCGACGCGGTCGAAGCCGCGTTCGACCCACCGGACCCCAACCATCCCGATCTTCTGGCGACCCACGCCGGGGATTCCCTGGAAGGGCTCCAGGCCACCTTGGAGCAGATCGTGAATGAGACGGTGCTGTACGTCGGCGCCATCGAGCCGCACCCCACGGTGAAGTCGCTGGTCGCGGATGAGGCCGTGATCGAGGACTGCTCGGTCAACCACGAGCAGCTCATCGACCGGGCCACCCGCGAGCCGAAGAGCGACGAGACCGAAGAGGTCGTGCTCATCGAAAGCCATCTCGCCCGCATCGATGGCACTTGGAAAATTATCAGCGAGCAGGAGCTGGGCGAACCATGCACTCCCGAATGAAGCTTGTCGTCATCACCGCCGTCGTCGTGGCCGCCCTGGCCTCGATGGCTCCGGCAGATGCCGCCCCGACCGCACCCGCCGCCCCGAGCGCCCCATGCCAAAGCGCCAGACGCTGCGCCGGAGTAACCCCAATCCCCGCCGGCTTCATGGGCCGAGTCCGGGACGACGTCAACGAGCTCAACAACACCAACAGCGCGGCAGTGCACTGTGAGTTCAAGGCGCCGGACGTGGATGGACAGCCCGTCCTCAATCCGGACGGAACCCAACTCATGGTCCAAGGCACCGTCCGGTGGCGGCTCACCGCCATCGAGCAGGAGTGGTGGAAGAGATGGGGAGACGTCACGACCGGTGTGATGTACCGCCGGGAATGCTGGCCGACCGACGAGTTCGCTCAGTACCGAACTGGCGAGTTCGGAGAGCTTTGGAACTGTGGCG
>DASXTK010000193.1:0-21478 GCA_036505485.1 Acidimicrobiales bacterium | reverse complement strand
GGGTTCCGGGGTCGTGCGTCCGCCCGGTGGCTGCTGGCTGGGTCGGCTGCCGGTGCCGCCGTCGCCACTTCGATCCTCGCTCGGGCCTTGCTCACCAGCGACTTCTCGCTGGCCTACGTAGCGGATCACAGCCGCCGTGATGCCAGCGGTCCGTACCGGGTGGCGTCGCTGTGGGGCGGGATGGCGGGATCGCTGCTGTGGTTCTCCACCCTGGTCGGCCTGGTGGGCTGGGTCGTGGCCGGCCGGGTCCCGAACCAACCTCGGGCCCAAGCCGTCGTCGCAGCGGTGCCAGGAGCCCTCGTGGCGGCGCTGTGTGGGCTGGTGCTGGCGTTCGCCGACCCGTTCCAGCGGCTGGACCTCCCGGCCATAGAGGGCGCCGGGCTGACGCCGATCCTCGAGCACCCGGCGATGCTCTACCACCCACCGCTGCTCTACCTGGGATTGGCGTCACTGGTGGCGCCTTTCTCGCTGGTCGTGGCGGGGCTTCTCGTGGCTCCGGAACTGCTGGACAGCGCCCGGCGCTGGCTGATCGTCCCGTGGACGCTGCTCGCCCTGGGGATGGTGGCCGGCGCCCACTGGGCCTACGTGGAGCTGGGCTGGGGCGGCTACTGGGCCTGGGATCCGGTGGAGAACACCGCGCTCCTCCCCTGGCTGGCCGCGACACTGGCCATCCACGCCTGGATGCTGCCGACCCGGAGGGGCTTCGCTGCCTTGGTGTGCGCCGGGTTCCTGCTGGCCCTGACCGGGACCATGCTCACCCGCTCGGGCGCGGTGCCGTCCGTCCACGCCTTCGGGGAGGACGTGGCCATCGGCCGCGGCCTCGCCGTCCTGGTCGGTGTGGCTGCAGTTTTCGTTGTGTGGTTGCTCACGGCGTCATCACGCCGTGAGCAACGCCAGCGCCGGGACGGCCGCACCCGGCTCCTGCGGGGGCACCTGGCCATCGTCGGCGCCATCCTGGCGATCACGTTCCTGGGGACAGTGACCCCGCTGGTCAGCGAGCTGGCTGGAGGCGACGACATCGCCGTCGAAGGCCGCTACTTCGCCTCGTTCGCGGGTCCACTGGCTGTCGTCGGGCTGGCGTTGGCGGCCCTGGTCCCGCTGGTGCGTTCGAACCGGCGGCTCGCAACCCTCCCGGCCGGCTTCGCCCTGGGACTCGCCGCGCTCTGGCTAGGGGGAGGACACCTCGACGCCGGTCGCATCGTCTTGGGAGCAACCGCCGGGGCCGCACTCGTCAGCGCCATGTCCGCCATGGTCCGACAACCCGGTCCCCACATAGCCCACGCCGGACTAGGTCTCCTGCTCCTCGGCATCGCCGGAACAGCCACCGGCCGCACCGAGACCTTCCCGGTCCAACCCGGGGACACGATCGAGGTCCTAGGCGAGAAGATCGAGTACCGCGGCGTAGAAGCCGTCAACTCGTCGACCGTGGTCGCCGACGTCCATGCCGCCGGTCACGACCTAGCGCCGTCGCTAGTGGCGTACCCCGAGCGGCACATCCTCCTAGCGGAAACCTCCCTGATCTCAACCCCCCGCCACGACGTCCAAGTCGCCCTCAGAGACGCCCAGAACGACGGCTCCGCAGTCCTCCAGGTAGGCGTCCACCCCCTCCAACTATGGGTCTGGTGGGGCGCCCTAGCCCTAGTACTCGCAGGAATCCTCAACGCCAGACCGGTGCCTCGAAGACGAGGACCCGGAATCCCCGACGAGCACGACCGGCCCTTCGGTCTCGTCGACGGCGGCGACGACCGCATCGACGTGGTCGCGCAGGCGGCACCGCCTCCGGTTGACAGCCGTCGGCCCCGCCTGAGGCGGGGCCGACTTGTGAGGGGGTGGGGTACGACGGCTCAGGTGTCGACGGGGGTGTAGGCCAGATTGAGGACGCCCGTACTGAATGTCTCCTGCGACACCAGCCGCAGGGGGTGCGTGGGCGTGTCCTCGAACAGGCGCTGGCCCTTGCCGACGGCAATCGGGTGGACCAGGAGGTTCAGCCGGTCCAGGAGTCCGTTGGCCAGCAGCCAGCGAACCAGCGTTGCGCTGCCGGACATTCCGATGTCCCCCTCGGTGCTGTCCTTGAGGTCCTGGATCCGGGCTGCCACGTCGCTGCTGATGATCGTGCTGTTGTTCCAGGTCGCCTTGTCGAGGGTGCGAGAGATGACGTACTTGGGCGCGTTGTTGAGGAACGTGCCGAAGGGCACCTCGTCGCCCTGGTTCGGCCAGAACTCGGCCCACTCCTCGTAGAGCCGGCGGCCCATGAGGAACGCCTCGGTGGTCTCGTTGGCCGTGCTGATGGCGGCACCCATCTCATCGTTGAAGTACGGGAAGTGCCACTGTTCGGGCGACTCCACGACACCGTCGAGCGAGATGAAGAAGTTCGACACGATCTTGCCCATGAGGCCTCCTTGGTTGCTGGGATGCTCCCGATTGTGAAGGCACACAGGACAGCATGGAATTGCCGATCGGGCATCGCTGTAGTGTCCGATCGTCATTACCCCGAGCCGCCATCAAGAGCTTTGCGAAGCAAAGCGACGGCTGTCAGTCATCCTCGGGGTCGGTGCCTTTCCGGCGGCGTTGGGAGGCCAACAGGGAGCCGATGGAGGCTGCGGGGGCGGCTTCCTTGGCTCGGCGGTCCTTGTCGGCTTGGGTTTCTCGGGGCGGGACGACTGGGCGTTCCGGTTTCGGTGGAGCTGGAGGCAAGGGTTCGTTCCGGCTCGGACGGGACGGGACCTTCACCCGGCTGCGAACAAGCCACACCGCGGTGGCGCCGGCGTGGCGGACTTGAGCGGTCACCGCGCCCCGCAACGACAGGCGGGACAGGGCCACCGCCACCGGCCACAGCAGCGCGGCGGCGAGGAGGAACCAGCGGGCCAGCGGCACCCGTGACCGCCCGGCCCGCAGACCGTCCGGGTCGAAGGCGGCAGATGCACGGATCGAGCCCCGGCCGGACGTGATCTCCGAGACCCGCAGCAACAGCGACGGGTCGGACTCGCCGGGCTCGTACTCAGGGCTGTACGACAGGCTGGCCAGGGCGCTCCCGCCGATGGGCGAGCCGCCGCCCGGATCGGTCACCTGGGCGCCCACGGCGTAGACCCCGGCTGCGGTGACCGGCATCTCGCCGGCGAACGCTCCGGCCCCGACCCGCTCCAGCCGCAGTTCCTGCCCGACCCGGTCAGGTCCGACCACCTCGGCCTGGGCCTCGCTGCCCTCGGCGAAGTCGGTTCCGTGCTCCACCCGCACCTTGAGCACGCCGTTCTCGATCCGGGCGGTCACCGACTGCGAGTCGCTGACCCGGGGGAAGGTGTCGGCCACCACGCCGGACCAGAAGTTGACGTAGCCGTCCCAAGACGTCCAGGTCTGGGCCCAGCGCTCGCCGCCGTCGCTCATCCACGACGTCACCCGGCCCAGTCCCACGTTCCACGACGCCAGCAGCGGGTCCTGGTCCGGCCCGATGCGCAGGTGGGTCTCGGTCTGTTCCTTGGCCGTCGTGGCGATGTAGCCCAGCAGCGGCGGGCTGGCGGTGAAGTCCCGCATCAGCGCCGAGCTCCCCGACACCAGCGGCGGGAACTCGCCCTCGTTGACGAAGTCCCGGGAGGCGATCATGGCCTCCTGCTGCATGAGCTGAGGGATCTCCTGCAGATCCCGTCCGGGATAGAAACGACCGCCGCCAGCCGACGCGACCTGTTCCAGCTGAGCCGCCGCCCCCTCGCCGGTGGCGAGGACCGACACGGTTATCCCCTCCTCCCGCAACGCCGCGGCCTGCTCGGCCAGATCGTCGAAGGCACCGCTCTCGTTCACGAACCCGTCGGTGAACAGGATGATGTGCTTCAGGCTCGTGTGGGACTCGCGCAGCTGCGCAGCCGCGGTCTGCAGCGCCGTCGACAGGTTGGTCGACTCCCCCGAGGGGGTCAGCTTGCGCAACCCGGAGGTGATGACCTCCTCGCTCGGCAGCGCCTGCAGGTCCATCACCCACTCGTCCTCGGTGTCGACGGCCAGGATGCCGACCTCGTCGTTCTGGGTGAGAGCGTCGATGGCCCGCGCCGCTCCGGCCCGGGCGATGTCGGTCTTGGTCACCCCGCCGGAGATCTGGTTGCCCATGTCTTGGCCCTCGGAGCAGTGGCACGCCCCCATCGACCCCGACGTGTCGACCGCCAGCACCTGGGCGACGGTCTGGCGGCGCCGGGGGTCGAGGATGTCTGACACCACCGGCAGTAGCTGCTCCAGGTCGCTGTTGAGATAGCCGCCCAGGCCGTAGGACTGGATGCCGCCCACCGTGACCAGCCCCACGCCCAGGTTGCGGGTGGCGTTGGACAGGTCGGTCACCTGGTCCTGGGTCAGCTCGTCGGCGGACACATCCACCAGCAGCACCGACTTGTAGTTGATCAGCTCGTCGGAGGTCGGCACCGCGGTGGACGGCCGGACATCCACGGTCATCCCGCCGAGTCCCAGAGCCTCGGCCAGACCGGCACCGGCACCCGGACGACCCTCCAGGATCAGCACCCGGGGAGGACCCTCCACCTGCACCGCGCCGTAGCCCACGTCGTTCTGGCGCACGCTGTCGGTGGCCGTGGTCACCCGAGCCTGGAACCGGGCCACGCCCTGATCCCCGGCGAGAACCAGGAACGGTGGATCCCCACCGGCCGGGTCGTCGCCGATCACGTTGTCGCCGGCGACCAGGTCGACGGACCGCTCGTCGATGACGCTGCCGTCCATCAGCAGGCTGACCAGGGCCGGCCCCGCGGTGTTGGCGTGGACCGTGACTTTGATCGGCACCTGCTCGCCCTGGCGGGCCCGGTTGGGGACGTCGACGTCGGTGACCGCGGCGTCCGGTCCGACCGCCCCCTCGATCACATGGACGTCGACCGGGATGTGAGCCTCGACCAGCCGATCGGTCTCGTCGAGCACATCACCCTCGGTGGGCCGCCCGTCGGAAACCAGCACGATGCGGCGCTTGGCATCGCTGGGCAGGACGGACCCGGCCAGCCGCAGAGCCTGGGCCAGGTCGGTCCGCCCGCTGTCGATCTGCACTGTGGCCTTGCCCAGCACGGGATCGGACTGGACACTCAGCTCCATCAGGGCGTTGCCCCCGAACAACGCCACCCCGGCTCGGGCGTCGTCGGGCATGTCCTTGATGGCGTCACGCACGTAGTCGAGGGCCTGCTCCTGGCCCGCGGCACCCAGCGAATCCGAGGCGTCGATCACGAACAGCGTGGCCACCCGGTCGGTGTGGCGGATCCAGGCCAGGTCCAGCAGGGCGGCGATCAACGCCAGCGCCACCAGCACCCGCAGCACCGTGGCGATCCGGAACTGCCTGCGGGACACGCCAGAGCGGCGCCGGGCCAGCAGCCACTCGACGATCAGCACCGCCAGCAGCGGGAACGCCACCCACGCCAACACCGAGACCTGACCCCGGGGCAGCTTGTCGCCGGGTTGGCGGGTCCGCTCCGGCGTGAGCAAGCTGGGCGCCGGGGCCAGGTCGGACTCGCGGGCCGCGGGGTTGACGGCGATGGCCCGCTCGGCCTGCCCTTCCGGGGTCACGGTCCAAAAGCCGACCCGGTCGGCGTGGGGCGCCGGCTGGCCCGCGGCCACGTCGATCTGGGTTCCCCCCGGACCGGTGATGTGGGCCGCAGTGGCGGCGTCGACCGGCAGGGCCTCGCCGACGGTCAGACCACCCGGCGGTAGGGCGGCGCCGGCCAGCTCGGCCAGGATCCGGTCTCCCAGAATGGGAAAGGCGTCAACGGTGGGCAGGGTCGACTGCTCGAAGAAGCTGAACCCGGCGTAGATGAAGGGCAGATCACCCAACTGCCCCCGCAGGATCAGGGGGGTCTGCTCCGCCCCCACCAACACCTCGGCCGTGGGGGCGTCGAGAACCTGGGTCTGGGCGAACTGCACTCCGGACAGGTCGAGCCCCACCAGCAGCGGATCGTCACTGCGCACCAGAGTCGGAACAGGACCGTCCACGACGTCCGTGACCGACACCCCGGGAACGCCGCCGGGCGGTGCGATGGCCAGGAACGGCGCCGTCGGGTTCTCCGGAACCGCGGTCTGGTTGTAGATGAGGACATCCGCGGCCGCAGCCGCCTCGGCGGGTCCGGCAAGTCGCTCGGTCGAGTACCTGCCGTCGACATCCTCGGCCGGCACGGCTGCGGCCTCAGGCCAGGTGGCGTCGACGTACCCGGCCTGCTCCAGCACGTCCAGCAGCCGGGCCACCTGCGGGTCGGCGGGCCCCGAGACCGCGACCTTGATGGTCCGGCGGGGCGGGGCGGCGGCGTAGAAGTGGTCGTCGGCATCGAGGAGGTCGTCGCCCTCGAGGAAGGCCTCGACCCGTTCTCCGGCTGGGAGGTCGTCGAACGTGAAGTCCTTGGCCTCGTCCGCACCGAGCTTGATGGTCTGCTCCTTGACGGTCTGACCGTCGACATCGATGCGGAGGGTCTGCTCGGCCTCCTCGCCGCCGCTGTTGCGCACGTTCACCGCCGCGAACAGGCGGGCGCCCCGGGGCTCGACCACCAGACGGCTGATGCCCCGATTGGTGGAGTCCTCCCCCACCTTGCGGTAGGTGGTTCCCGGTGGCAGCACCCGCTGCTCGTCGTCGGTCAGACCGCCGTCGGACAGCAGCACGAAGGCGATGTCGCCCTCGTCGGTCTCCTGGCCCTCGGCCAGCACGAAGGCCCCGGTGAAATCGGCGGCGCCGGGGGTGGTCTCGATGGCGTCGAGGGCGCTGTCGAACGATCCCCGGTCGGGACTGGCAGTGAGGACCACCCGGGGCCGGGTGTCGGCGACCACGATGCTGGCTACACCGCCAGCCGGGATCTCCCCGCGCAGGTCCTTGGCCTCGTCCACCGCGTCGGCCAGCCGGTCGGGGTGGCCGTCCTTGGCCGCCATCGACCCCGAAGCGTCGATGATGAACACCGTGTGCTCGGCCACCGGCGACTCGGTCAGCCGGACTGGGCGGGCCACCCCCAGGGCCAGCCCGACCACGCCCAGGAGCTGGGCCAGGAGGAGGAAACTCGGCCGCAGTCGCTGCCAAGGCCGGGCGCCGGAGACCGAGACCGCCACCTCGCGCCACAGGTAGACCGACGGCACCTCCACCTCGTCCCGCCGCGGCCGCAGGATGTGCAGCACCAGGATCGGCACCGCCAACGCCAACAGGAACAACCCCGCGGGGTTCGCGAACGTCACCCGCCGACCCCCATCCGAAATTGAGGCGTTTGGCGCGCTATAAGCGCGAGAAACGCCTCAATTTCGGGAGTCAACGGAGGATCCCCGCGGCGCGCCAGTTGGACAGGAGGATGGTCTCCAGGTCGTCGTTGGCGAGGACCCGGACGTAGCCGGCGCCCAGTTGCTGGCAGCGGCGAGCGATGGTGTCGGCCCACTCGGCCGCAGCCCGCTCGTAGCGGCGCATGGTGTCGGCGGAAAGGCTCACCGAGACCCGGCTGCCGGTCTCCCGGTCCACCAGATCGAAGTCGCCCATCAGCTCGGGATGCAGCTCATCGGGCGACAACACATGCACCACCACGAGATCGCCGCCCCGGGCCGGGAGATGGCTGAGCCCGTCCATCCACTCCGGGGTGAGCAGGTCCGACACCACCACGGTCAGCCCTCGAGGACCGGGCCGGGCCAGCAGGTCGCGGGTGGCGGCCACGAACGGAGTCGTCCCGCCCGCCCCGCCGGCCGCGATGGCCTGGAGCTGGGCGAACAGGGCGTGGGTGGCGTGGCGTCCGGTGAACCGGGGCGCCGGACGGTCGAGCGGGAAGGTGTGCAGCGTCACCACGTCCCGGCGGACCAAAGCCACGAACCCCAGCGCCGCGGCCACCCGCACCGCCTGCGCCAGCTTGGGCGGGGTCATCGACCCCGAGGTGTCGACCAGCAGCCGGATGGTCAGGTCGTCCTCGGCCTCGAACAGCCGCACCAGCAGCTGATCCAGCCGGGCCCAGGCCTGGTAGTCGATGCGCCGGAAGTCGTCGCCGGGGTGGTACTCCCGGTACTCGGCGAAATCCAGGGTCTCCCCGTGGCGAGCCGAGCGGTGCTCCGACGAGAGCTGCCCGGCCAGACGGCGCCGGGTCAGCACCTGCAATCGTTCCAACCGCGCCAGCAGCGCCGGTTCGAGCAGGGTCACGGGAGGACCTCCCCGAAATTGAGGCGTTTGTCGCGCCATAAGCGCGACAAACGCCTCAATTTCGGCAGGTCGGTCATGGCGCGCCCCGGAGACCGGCGGACGGGACGGGAACCGCCTCGAGCACCTCGGCCACCAGATCGTCGGCGGTCACGTTGTCGGCTACCGCCTCGTAGCCGACAACCAGGCGGTGGCGCAGCGCGCCCCGGGCCACGCCGCGGATGTCCTCCGCCGCCACCGAGGGCCGACCGTCCAGCAGGGCAAACACCTTGGCCGCCAGGATCAGCGATTGGGCGCCGCGGGGGCTGGCCCCGAACCGCACATAGCGGCGCACCTTGTCCGGCGACTCCGGCAGCTCGGGGTGGGTGGCCACCACCAGATCGACCGCATGCCGGACCAGGTGCGACGGCACCGGGACCTCCCGGGTCAGCTCCACCATGGCCGCCAGCATCGGGGCGTCGGCCACGGCTTCGACCTTGGCCACCTCGGTGCCGGTGGTCCGGCCGATCACCTGCACCAGGTCTTCGGCCGACGGGAACGGCACGTGGATCTTGAGCAGGAACCGGTCGAGCTGGGCCTCGGGCAACGGGTAGGTGCCCTCCATCTCCAGGGGGTTCTGGGTGGCCATGACCAGGAACGGACGGGGCAGCGGGCGGGTGGCGCCGGCCACCGTGACCCGCCGTTCCTGCATGGCCTCCAGCAGCGCCGACTGGGTCTTGGGCGTGGCCCGGTTGATCTCGTCGGCCAGCACCAGGCTGGCGAACACCGGGCCAGGCCGGAACTGGAAGTCACGGGACCCGTCGGGCAGCTGCTGCAGGACCTGGGTGCCGACGATGTCGGCGGGCATCAGGTCGGGGGTGAACTGGATCCGGCTGAACTCCAGATCGACCGCGTCGGACAGGGTCTTGAGCAGCATGGTCTTGCCCAACCCGGGCACGCCTTCCAGCAGGGCGTGGCCCTCGGCGAGCAAGCAGACCACCACGGCCCGGACCAGCGCCTCCTGGCCGACGATCACCTTGCCGACCTCGCGCTCGATGGCCATGGCCGTCTCGGCGTATTGCTCAGGGGTCACACTGGTCACGGAGCATCCCTTCCTGGCGTGTCTCGGCTCGTGCTTGCTGCAGACGACAGCTCGGCCTTTGGTTCAGTCATCCGACCGGTCGAAGAAGCTGCTGATGATGTCCCGCACCTTTTGCGACAGCTCCGGGTGGTTGCGAGCCACCGAGCCGGCGTTGTAGGCGTCCTGGAGGGCGGGGGCGACGGTCACGTCCCCGAAGCGGGTGGGACCGGAGCCGCGGCCCTGGGTCTGTCCGGGACGGCCCTGGTTGGACGGGCCGCCGACGTCGAGGGCGTCACCGCCGCTGCCCCGGGGATCGCTGGTGCTGGCCTCGCCCTCGCCGCCCCGGTTGGTGTCGTTGCCGCTCCCCCCGGTCCCAGCCGGCTGGCCCACACCCCCCTGACCCGATCCAGTGCCCCCAGAGGCCCCAGCCACGTTCCCGGAAGCCCCTCCACCCCCGTTGCCGCCCTGGGAACCACTACTCCCCCCGCCGTTGCCACCGCTCCCCTTCCCATTGCCATTCCCGTTGCCGGTGACGCAGGGCTCGTCGTCGTTGTCGACGTCGCCGTCCTCATCACGGTCGCCGTCGTCGTCCTCGTCCTGAGGATCCGACTGGGGCGGACACGGCTTCCCCGCGCTTTGCCCCGAGCCCGACGAGCTCCCGTCGCCGGGGTTGCCGGCGGTGCTGGCGATGTCCCCCAAGGCGTCAGAGGCGGCGTTGGCGGCATCGGCGGAGGCGACTGCGGCGCTGGCGTCGGCCTGAGCGTTGGCGGCTTCACCGAGGGCGGCCCGGGCGGTGGACAGGTCGCCGGCGGCCATGGCTGCGGCGGCCTGCGACAACGCATCCGACGCCTCGGGGTTGCCCACCGATTGGGTGGTGGCCAGGTCCTCGAGCCGGTCAGCCAGGGCGGCCTGTTCCTCCGGCGTCTCCGGCAAGGACTGGGCCAGCTGCGACAGCTGGTCCTCGGCCGATCCCGACAACCCAGCGCTCAGCGGGGCGGTCTCCAGGCTGCGGTCCAGCCCCACCGCCGCGGCCTTGGTGGCCATGTGGTCGGACGGGACCTGGGCCTCCAGCGCGGCCTGGGCCTCCTGGAGCGCGGTCAGACCCTCGTCCAACGATCCGGCTTCCCGTAGCGCCTCCTCGGCCCGCTGTAGGGCCTCGAGGACGTCCGGGTCCTCGACGTCTCGGGCCGCCTCCTCGACCCGGTCGGCCGTTTGATCGAGCTCGGCCTGCTCGGCGGCCTCGCGGGCTCGCCGGTCGTCCTGGGGGTTGGGCAGCCAGGCCAGGGCCACCGCGATCAGTCCGATGGCACCGATCCCGAGCAGCCGGCGTCCGGCCACCGGGGTGGGGATGGCCCGGCGAGCCGAGGCCCCAGCGGCCAGGGCGGCGGCCCGGGTCCGGACCCGCTCGACCAGCTCCGGATTGCCGTTCGCGGAGGCCTCGTCCAGCTCGACCGCAATGACGAAGGCGTCTCGGGTGTCGAGTCCTCTGTCAGCCGCCCGAGCGGCCAGCAGATCGGGGATGCGCAGCACGAGCGCGGCGACCAGCACCACCAGAGGCAGGGCCACGGCGACCGCCAGCGCCGAGGGCTCGGGCCAGGCCACCGGCCACAACCGGCCGACCACGACCAGGCTCAGCGCCAGCACGGCGACGAACGGACCGGCCCACTGCGTCGTAGCCCAGGCCCAGCTCCAACGGAGCCGCCGCCGCACCGCCCGCAGCAGCTCAGCCACGGCTCACCTCACCCTCCCCCGATGGATGCGCCATGTCAGATGAGACGGGAGCGAGGCCGGTTTGGTTCACCGTTCGCTGCGGGCCGGGGTCCGCAATCGCAGCGATCCGACGACGACGCAGGCCACCGAGATCAACGACAGGACCAGCATCGACTGCCACCAGAAGCTGCTCTTCTCGCTGCCCACGATCGGGTTGCCGAACGCGTCGAACTGCGTCGCCTCCGGGCCGTCGCCCGGCCCGAGCCGGACGACGATGTTGCCGTTGATGGTGTCCTGGCTGAAGCCGCCGCCCTCGTCCGTGCGCAGCATCTCCTCGAAGGGATCGATGGGCGACTTCATGGCGTTGAAGTTGTCCTCGCCGTCGTCGGCCACGTCGGCCAGGGTCATGAACGGGTTGGGCAGCAACAGCCAGCTCGGCGGATTGCCCGAGTCGCTCCCCCGGGACTCGTCCAGCGCACTGACGCCCCAGCGCACGGCGAACGTCCCGGCGGTCAGGAACAGCACCGCGCCGTACGACAGCACGGTCGCCAGCTGCACCCGTCGGACCAGCGCCGAGATGGCAGTGGAGATGCAGGCCACGACCAGGCCGATGAACAGGACCATCGCCACCCCGCCGACCACTTCGACGAACGACACCCCGCCGATCAGGAAGCACAGCGACAACAGCGGCATGGTGGCCACGATCATCAGGGCCAGGAAGGCCAGCGCGGCGCCGATCTTGCCCAGGATGATCGACCGGGGACGCAGCAGCGTCACCTGCAGCGGCACCAGGGTCTGGCGTTCCCGCTCCCCGGCGATGGCGCCGGAGGTCTGCCCGGGCACCAAGAACAGCACCAGCGCGAACATCAGGACCAGCAGCCACTCGAAGATGCCGCGTCCGACCGACGCCACCTGGTTCACCGAGCTGTCGGCGAACTCGAAGGGGCTGTCGGTCTGGTTCTGCCCGGCCCGGTAGGAGATGAACAGGGCAGTGGCGAGGAGCGCCAGGTAGGCGGTGAGGATGGCGCAGGCCCGCCAGCCCCGCATCCGTTCCACCAGCTCCCGGCGCAGCACCGGGTTCAGGGTGATCGCCGGCATCGCCATCACTGCACCTCTCCGGTCGTGACCTGCATGAACAGCTCCTCGAGGCCGTGGCCCACCTCGCCGAACTCCAGCACCTGGAGCCCCTCGTCGAGCAGCTTGCGCAGCAGCGCCACCTGCTCGTCGTCGTCGTCCACCGAGTAGGACCGCTCCTCGCCGCCAACCAAGCGCACTCGGATCTGGCGGCCGCTGCCCATCTGCGTGCGGATGGAACCGGGGGTGCCGGCAGCCAGCAGCGACCCTTTCTCCATGATCGCCACCTCGGTGCACATCTCGGTCAGCTCGGCCAGGATGTGGCTGGAGATCACGATGGTCTTGCCCATCGAGCGCAGTTCGCCCAGCAGGTTGCGCAGCTCGATGCGGGCCCGGGGGTCGAGACCGGACGCCGGTTCGTCCAGCACCAGGACCTCGGGATCGTGCACCAGGGCCCGGGCCAGCGACAGCCGCTGCTTCATCCCCCGGGACAGGGAGTTGACCATGGCGTCGCGCTTGGACGTCAGGTCGACCAGCTCCAGCAGGGCGTCGATGGTCGCCGGCCAGCTGGCCTGGGGCACCCGGTGGGCCGCGGCGAAGAACTCCAGGTACTCGTCGACCCGCAGCCCGTCGTAGACCCCCAGCACATCGGGCATGTAACCGAGCCGGCGCCGGACCTCACGGGGCTGCTGCGCCGGATCGAACCCCAGCACCGACACCGCGCCCGCGGTCGGCTTGAGCAGCGAGGCCAGGATGGCGAAGGTGGTGGTCTTGCCGGCGCCGTTGGGTCCGATCAGCCCGTAGACCGAGCCGCGGGGGATCTGCAGGTTCAGGTCCCGCACCGCGAACAGGTCCCCGTAGCGCTTGGTCAGCCCGACGGTCCGGATGGCCGGCTCGGCGTCGCTGTACTCGGGGATGTCGGCTTCGGGGGAATCGGAATCCGACGGCAGCTCGTCAACTGCGCTATCGCTCACCCTGCTACCTCCTGCTCGTAGAGGACGAACTCGTGTCCGGTCGCGACGTTCATGTCGATGGCGGCGCGGACGAAGACCATGTCCGCGACCACCGCTTCGGGTGGGACCGCGACCTCGACCTGGCCGGTGCCGGGGTCCGGCACGGTGATGGTCTGCCAGCCGCTCGGCGTCCAGATCTCCGCCATGGTGAACCGATCGGGGACGCTCATCATCAGCCGCTGGATGTCGACCGCTCGGTCGCCCACCGTGGCCGGGAGCTGGAACGCGAACAGGGCACCGGCCGGTAGGTCCGCCGGTCCCCGCTGCGGATCAAGCCCGACCGGCGGAACCCCAGCGGTGGCGTCGCCTTCAGGGGTGGGGGCGGGATTCGTCAGACCACCGCCGGCGGCCGCGGGTAGCGAGGCGACCGGAGTAGAGGACCCCCGCACGTAGCTGCGGACCACCGCGGCATCGGTCAGCCGGTTGCCACCAGGCAGGACCAGTCCACGAGCAACGACCGCCGCGTTCGACCGCGCCAAGCGGGCGGTGCCGTCACGCAGGTGGGCCGGCGACGGCAGGGCGTCGGTCCAGCCCACGGCCACCACCTGGCCGGGGGGTCGGTAGTTCCACCCGGTCTGATACAGCGTCTCGTTCCAGGCCGCGTTGACCACCGGGCTGTCGTCGTCGGCGTCGGGCTGGCTCTCGCCCTTCGGGCCGACGACCGGGGCCACGGTGTCGACGTCGAAGCCCACCGGGACGCGCACCTCCGCGCCCGCCGGCAGGATTCCCGCATCCGCCATGAAGGAGGCGGCGCGGTCAGCCGGCCACACCTTCATCTCCGGGATGGGAGGGCTGGCGCCCAGGGCGAAGTCGGTGACCGCGGTGATCTCGAAGGGCCGCTCCTCCCCCGCGGCCAGGGTGCCGATGTCGGCCATGCCCCGTTTCCCCACCAACGCCACCACATGCTGCAGAGGGACGTGGAGCAGGTTCCGCACGGTGCCGGTCACCCGGCCGTCGGTCTCGGACGTGGCCGTGACCGCCAACATCTGGTGGGTGCCACGGGCCGGACCACGGGCGGTGAACGATCCTGCGCCACCAGACGGCGGATCGGCTATCAGCCGGCCTCCCGTGGTGCCGTCTCCGGGATCCACCCGCATTCTCATGACGTCCAATCCCGGCAGGATCGTCCCGGTCGAGCTCGCCATCGGCCCGGCGGTCCAGCCGGCAGGAAGATCGACGCCGACGTCGCCCCCGTGGATGTTGGTCAGCATCGCCGAGGTCGTGGCCATGGTGCCGGCCGGGCCGGTCTCGTACACGGTGACCTGGGCCGAACCCGCGGCGTCGCTCAAGGAGTTGCCGACCCCGAAGGCCACGCCGGTCGATCCCACGGCCAGCAGCGGTACGACCACCCAGGCCAGCTGGCCCCGGCGGACCGTCCGCACGGCCAGGAACGCCACCGGCCCCATCAGCAGCACGTAGCCGATCAGCAGGAGGCCAAGGCCGCCGGCGCCGGGCAGCTTGGTGCGGGCCTGATAGGCGAGCGCTACGCCCAGGTCGCTGTTCATCAACAGGTCCTGGGCGATCAGGTCCTCCTCGTGCGCCGACCGGGTCGGGCTGGGGAGCAGCTCGGCGGTCCAGCTGTCGGATACGGAACGGACCTGACCCAGTCCGGCCCGCACGGTCCCGTTGGGCTCGGGCAGCCAGCCGTCGGGCAGCACCTCGCCGGCGCTGCCGGGATCGGGGCCGGCGATCAGCAGGTAGCCGCCCCGGTCGACCCAGGTGGCCAGGGTGGCCCGCCGAGCCGGGGACAGCTTGGCCAGCTCTGCGGGCAGGGAAACGATCTGGTCGACCGGTTCGAGGGCCAGGGGACCCAGGTCCACGATGTCGAGGTCGAGCGGCACCGTCTGGGCCGAGCCGGCATCGGCCACCATCAGCGGGATCAGGGCAGGCAGGCCGGTGTAGCGGGCCGCGACGTCGGGCAGCATCCCCACGATCTCGGTGTTGAGGTCGATGCGCATGTCGTCCTCGGCCGTTGCGACCACGGCTCCGTCCACCACCAGCTGGGCCTGGATCGAAAGCAGCCCGGTCATCAGCCCCGGCGGGGCTAGCAGCCCCAGCTCCTCGGTGGTCCCTCCCGCGAGATCGATGGGCCGGGTGAGCAGCACCGCGCCGCTCGGGGTCTCGCCGTGGACCCGCAGCTCGCCCCGGACCCTGTGGTCAGCGGTCACGATGGCGGTCACCGGGTAGGTCCGCCCTGGGGCCACCCAGCCGTCGATGCCGGCCTCCAACACGAGGTCGATGCCGGGGTCCGTGTCGTCGTTGCCGTTGCTGTCCTGGGCGGAGGCTGTGGGGCCGAGGCCGATCACCAGCCCTGCGGCGAGCGCCACCGTCGCCGTGACCAGGATGGAACCCCGCCTCGTCCGCCTCACCCGGCCGCTCCCACCGTTGGCTCGTGGACCACTGGCCCACCCCCGCTGTCGATGAGCACGAGCCGGAGGTAGACCATCCCGTCCCGCACCATCTCCGGTGGGATCGGCGCCGTGCTGGCGTTGGCGTCGTTGTAGGGGTCCTGGCTCTCGGGGGTGGCCTCGAGCAGGTCGCCGTCGTGGTTGTAGCGGTCCAAGGGCAGCCACTCGCTGCCATCCCACGCTTCGGCGGCCACGACATAGGGCGGCAGGTCGGCCTCCAGGCTGACCGTCGGATCCGCACCGGGCGGCAGGGTGAAACGCAAGACCGCCCCCTCCACCGAGCCGCTGCCGAAGTCCGCTCCGAGGGAGTCGATCAGGTCCTTGAAGCGGTCCTTGTCCACCGGGGTGGTGCCCGATCCCCGCAGGTACTCCCGGCGGACCGCGGCGTCGGGAATCGATCCGGGAGCGGCTTGAACCACTGCTTCGGTGGTGAACACCGCCCGACCGGCCTCGATGGGCCCATCGACGTCGACGGGAGGGCTCCACGCCCGGGTCCAACCGGCGGCCACCACGAGACCCGGTGGGTAGCTGTCGACCAGCTTGGCCCGGGACTCCGTCCACAGCGTGTAACCGACCGGCGTGTCCTTCGAGGGCAAACCGTTGGGGGTGTCGAAGCCAACTGCGTCGGACCACGGCTCTTCCGGCACGTCACTCGAGGGCTGACGATTGGCGTCGATGCTCCACTGGATCTCCTCGCCCGGAGCGAGGTCCTGCCCGCCCCAGGCCCGCCCGGCCACCATCACCAACACGTCCTCCATGACGAGGTCGGTGTCGTTGCGGATGGTCCCGCCGACCGACCCGTCCGGACCGGCGACCGCAGTGACGGCCAGCCCTTTGGTCTCCTCCAGCGGGCCCCATCCAGTCAGCAAGCCGAAGCCGCCTGGGTCGAGTCCAATCTCGCCCAGCGTCGCGTCCCCGCCCAGGCTGACATCGGCCATGCCGATCTCCTGCTGCGTCGACGGGTCCTGCGGGAAGGCGATCTTGGCCACGTCGCCCAGCGCCGAGGTGAGACCCGACGCCGACCAGCCGGCCGGGAACAGGGCCCGGCCGTCCTCGCCCGAGCGCGACACCATGCCCACGTAGGTCTCGGCCCTCGCACCGCCGGGTCCGGTGTGGACGATGGTGCCGTGCGCCGCTTCACCGCCGGCCCGTAGGTCGCTGCCGACGGCGAACGCTCCGGCGGCGAAGATCACCGCTATCGCGGGTATCGCCACCCAGACCAGCCGGCGTCGGCCACCCCGACGGAGGGTGAAGAACAGTGCGGGGCCGACCAACAGGACGTAGCCGGCGAGGAAGACGAGCAGCCAGCGCACGGTCGGGAGACGCAGACCGCTGTCGTTGCCGAGCACGGTGGCCAGCGAGGTCGGACCGAAGAAGCCCGGGGTGGGGCTGACGTCACCGGGGAGCGCGAGCGGGGTCGGTTCCACCACCTCGTCCCAGCGCCCGGCCGCGGCGGCACCGCCGGACCAGCGGACCTCGCCCCGCTCGACCGCCAGCCGTAGGGCTTCGTTGGGTTGCCACTCTTCGGGGAGGCCGTCGATGCGGCCACCGGGCACCGCATCCACGACCAGGTGGCCGCCCTGGCCGACCCACGTGAGCACGTTGCTCCGGGCCTCCGGGCTGAGTGCCGCCAGACCTTCCGGACCGGTGACGACGGTGCCCAACGGGTCCAGCGCCCCGACCGTGGTCAGTTCGGCGTCGTCGAGCTGCTCGAAGTGGGCCGAACCCAGATCGGCGGGCAGCGCCAGGGGTTGCGGTACCTGGTTGGTGACCCCGCTCAGCAGCCCGACCAGCTCGACGTCGCCGCTGTAGGCGATGTCCACCTCGGCGGACAGACCGGCCCCGGGGACTCCAGCCACGACGGTGGCACGCTGCACCGACGTGAGGGTGGGCAGGGCGACGAGGATCTCCTTGGTCGTCCCGCCGGAGATGTCGACCGGCACGCTGACCGGGTACACCTCGTCGACCCCGGTGAACTCGAGGTGGACCTGCAGAGTGCCCCGGATCAGCCGGTCGGCTTCGATCACCACCCGCACCGGCACCTGGTGTCCGGGCCGGAAATCGCCACCGCTGTAGCCGGCGACCAAGGTCAGCTTGGATGCCGCGCTGGCCGGCGGTGCGAAGCCGACGATCCCTCCCGCGACCAGTGCAACCACCGCGGCCAGCGCCGTCAGGGCGCGACGCACCCACGGTGACATCCGGACTCGCTCCCCTTCGCGACCCACCATCGCTGATGAGACGACCGGGTTGCCCACCTGGTTCCCCTTTTTCCCCGCTCGGATCGCAGCGACCGAGATGGGCGCGCACGCTACTGGGTAGGTGCGGGAGAACTAGGTCGCGCGTGCTGGCGCGGCGGGATCAGCCGGCGCCGGCGAGGATGGCGTCCACCGCCGCTTCGACGACGCTCTCGTCGATGGGCTGGTGGCTCAGCATGGTGCGCACGAACACCGGGCCGGCCAGCAGATCGACCACCAGCTCAGGGTTGGTGTCAGGTCGCAGTTCGCCCCGCTCGATGCCCCGCAGGACGGCCTGGATGGCCCGACTGCGCCGGTGCTGCACGAACCGGGTCAAGGTCTCCCGCATCTCCGGGTGGACCGCAGCCTCGGCCATGACCGCGGGCAGCATCCGCCCGGCGGCCGAGTCCCGCATCTTGAACATCATCCCGGTGGTCAGCTGGATGAGGTCCTCGCGCAGCGAGCCGGTGTCGGGATCCTCGATGTCCGGGGTGGCCAAGTGGACGGTCTCCAGTAGCAACTCGGCGCGCGACGACCAGCGGCGGTAGATGGTGGCCTTGCCCACGCCGGCTTTGGCGGCCACGGCGTCGACAGTGAAGCCGCCGGGTCCGCACTCGGCCAGGACCGCGGCCGCCGCCTCCCGGATGACGTCGTCGGCCCTCGCGTCACGGGGACGACCGGGCCGACGGGAGCCCGGCCTGACACGGGATGTGGCGGCCACGTCACGCGGCATGTGGCCGATCATGCCTTAGTCGGGGCGGGCTCGGCGTCGCCGATGCCCTCGGTCACCGGATTGTCACGGTTGCCGTCGAGGGCGGAGCGGGCGCCGTTTCCTCCGTTGGCGCTGCCGTTGGTTGTGCTGTCGTTCGCCTCGTCGGCTGTGTCGCCGTTGGCGGCCGCGTCCCGGGCTCGGGCCGGGAGGAAGAACGCCACGATGATCGCCCCGAGCGCCAGGGCCGCGGCGCCGATGAGCAGCGCCGTCGACATCCCGTCGATGAAGGCTCGGGAGGCCACGTTGGCCAGCTGGCGGCCCGGTTCACCGCCGATGGTGCGGGCCGCTTCCATGGCCGCACCGATCTGGTCGGTGATGGCGTTCACCGATTCGGGCGGCGCCGTGGCGGCCAGGGGAGAGCCCGCCACGGCGTCACGAACCTGCGGCCCGTAGGTGGAGCTGACCACGGAACCGAGGACAGCCACGCCCAGCGCACCGCCCAGCTGCCGGGTCGTGTCGTTGACCGCCGAACCGACACCGGCCTTGGCCGGGGGAAGGGACCCCATGATCGCCTCGGTGGCCGACGGCATCATCGCCGCGAAGCCGGCGGACATCACGACCAGCGCCGCGGCAACGTCGAAGTAGCTGGCATCGGCAGTGATCCGGCTGGCCATCACCAGACCGACGGCGGCGACGAGCAGACCGGTGGCCACCACGATCTTGGTGCCGACCCGCTCGACCACCTTGGCGCTGGCCGGGGCCACCGCCATCTGGGTGGCGGCCATCGGCAGCAACCGGATGCCGGCCTGTAGTGGCGTGTAACCCATCACCGACTGGAGCAGCTGGGTGAGCAGGAAGAACGCTCCGAACATGCCGAAGAACGTGAGGGAGATGGCTCCGGAGGCGGCGCTGAACCGGGGGTTCTGGAACAGGGTCACGTCGAGCATGGGATGTTCCGTCCGCCGTTCCCACAGCACGAACAGGGCCAGGAGCACTGCCGCCGCGGCGAACCCGGCGAGCACCTTGGGCTCGGTCCAGCCGTGCGGTCCTTCGATGATGGCGTAGACCAGCGACACCAGACCCACAATGGACAGGAACGCACCGGGCACGTCCACCGGGGGCGCCGACGGATCCTTGGAGGTGGGCACGATCGCTCGGCCCAAGAGGATGGACACGGCCACCACCGGCACGTTGACCAGGAACACCGAGCCCCACCAGAAGTGCTCGAGCAGCCAGCCGCCGGTCACCGGGCCGATGGCCACGGCCATACCGGCGGTCGCCGACCAGATGGCGATGGCCTGGGCCCGCTCCCTGGGGTTGGCGAAGACGTTGGTGATGATCGACAAGGTGGCCGGCATGACCAGCGCCCCACCGATGCCCATGACCGCCCGGGTGGCGATCAGCTGGCCCGGGTCGGTGGCCAACGAGGACGCCACCGAGGCCACCGCCATGATGGACAGACCGATGGCGAGGGCGCCGCGACGACCGAAGCGGTCCCCCAGCGCACCCATGGTCAGCAGCAGCCCGGCGAACACCAGGATGTAGGCGTCGACGATCCACTGGAGCTGACCGGTCGTGGCGTCGAGCTCCTCCCGGATGGTGGGCAGAGCGACGTTCACGATCGTGTTGTCCATCACGATGAGCAGCAGGCTCATGCACATGACGGCCAGCACGAGCCACCGCCGGGGATGCGACTCGACCTCGTAGGACCCTGCGCTCACGGACGTTGCAGCAGCCATGACCAGCCACGCTATTACGAGACGACCTAGTTTCGATACGTGACCGTAGTGAAATCAGTCACCGCCACCGTCCGTGGCATTCCTCCGGCAAGTCACCCGGTGTCGTCGGGGTCGAGGTCGTCGTCGTCTTCGTCGTCGTTGATGTCCTCGTCGTCGGGTTCGGGTTCGGGTGTCCAGCCGTTGTCTGTGGGGTTGTGGTGGCGGCATCTGAGCCGCCCGTTGGTTTGGGTGGTTTCGCCGTCTTTGTTGTAGGGCTGGGTGTGGTCGATGGCGCAGTGCGGGTAGGGGATGTCGCAGCCGGGATGGGTGCAGTGCTGGTCTCGGACCTGGATGGCGCGGCGTAACCCCCCACGGAAGAACCGGTCCCGTTTGCCGACTTCGATGACCCGGTTGGGGGTGTCGAACACGACTCGTTCGATTTCGGCGTCGAACAGCCACGGCGCGGCTTGTCCCGGGGTGATGGTCTGCCCCGAAGCCAGCTTGCAGATCCGCCCCTTGAATGTCTCCCACCCGACCAGCACCGTGAACAGCGGTGAGGGGCGGCGTCCGTCTTTGGGCACGGTGGCGGAGCGGGTCGCCATCTCCACCAGGGCGTCATGACGACGCTGCCCCGACGTCCGCTTCAACTTCTCGATCGTGGTCTGGTCGCCCCAGGTCTCCTTCGCCTCGGCCCAGTCCGCCTTGAATAGGGCGGTTTCGAGGCGTTCGAGTTCGGTGGCGAAGATCTCTCCACCGATCGGGTCCATTTGTCCGTCGATGCGTTTGACGCCGTCGAGCATCTCGGACACATTCAGACGCCGGGCCTGGTAGTCGTTCGTGGCTTTGTCCTCGGCGCCGTCCTCATCCACCAGCTGCTCCCAGTACCGCAGCGCGGCCACGAACCCGGCGAACTCAAGGTCATGAGCGTGCTCCAACAACAAGCTTTCGGCGTCGGGGAACGCTGCTTTCACTGCGGGGCTGTGCGACCCGGCCACGCGGGCGAACACCCGGACGTGGTCTTCGCTGATCGTCCCCGCCGCGAACGCTGCGGCGACATGGGGCATCAGACGAAGCCGCTTGGAGAGGTACACCTGGTGGCGCATCGCCTTCAACGAACACTTCGCGTCCCGGGCCAACCGGGCCGCGGCGGACTTGGAACCGTCGGCGGCGTAGCCCCTGGACTGGTCGTAGAGGCCGGTCAACCGGACTTCTTCAGCCCGGAGCCGAGCCGAGAGGTGGCGGAGGGTGACGAGTCCGGTTCCGAGGTTGTCGTCGGTGCCGGGCTCGGCGGCGATCAGGTCGACGGCGTGTTGGAGTTCCTGGAGCCCGTTCATGGGTCCATCATCCTCAGGGGGTCTGACAATTAAGGCCCCCTGAGCAGCAGAAACTGCCGAAACAATGTCAGTGGTGTCCTTACAACGACCTTGCCGAGACACGCCCTA
>DASXTK010000192.1:0-2999 GCA_036505485.1 Acidimicrobiales bacterium | reverse complement strand
GTCGGACTCGTCCTTGGGGGACCTGGCATGAATCGCAGCACTGATCGGATCCTGACGACCCACGTCGGCAGCCTGGCCCGGCCGACCGAGCTGCTCGACACCATGAAGGAGCGGGAGAACGGACGGCCCTACGACGCCGCGCTCCTCGACCGGCAGGTGCGGGACGCCGTGGCCGACCGGGTGCGCCAGCAGGTCGACAACGGCATCGACATCGTCACCGACGGCGAGATGAGCAAGGTCAGCTTCCTCGGCTACGTGAAGGATCGCCTCGGTGGCTTCGAGCCCGACCTGGAGACGACGGGGATGGCGCCGTCGTGGCAGAAGGAGGTCGACGACTTCCCCGAGTACTACGAGGAGTACTTCAAGAAGTACTCCTCGACCGTCACACCCCTGCGCCGCATCGTCTGCCGGGGCCCGGTCAGCTATGTAGGCCAGGAACTGCTGCAGATCGACATCGACAACCTCCGGGCCGCCACCGCGCCGCACGACGTGACCGACGTGTTCATGCCGTCGACCGGGCCGAGCGGGTTCGGGCGCAACGAGTACTACCCCGGCCACGAGGACTACCTGGCGGCCGTGGGCGAGGCCATGCGCCAGGAGTACCTCGCCATCGTCGACGCTGGGTTCGTCCTGCAGGTCGACGACCCGTTCCTCATCGACATGCTCAACGATCCGAAGCTGGAGCAGGCCGAGCGCGAGCGCATGGCCTGGATGCACGTCGAGGCGCTCAATCACGCTCTGCGGGACATCCCCACCGAGCAGGTCCGCCACCACACGTGCTACGGGTTGAACCATGGCCCTCGGATGAACGACATCCCGCTCATCGAGGTGGTTCCGTTCATGCTGGCGATCAATGCAGGCGCCCACAGCTTCGAGGTGGCCAACCCCCGCCACTACCACGAGTGGCGCATCTGGGAGGACGTGAAGCTGCCGGAGGGCAAGATCCTCATCCCGGGCCTGATCGGACACGCCACGAACTACGTCGAGCACCAGGAGCTGATCGCCGACTACATCGTGAAGTACGCGGGGCTGGTGGGGCGCGAGAACGTGATCGCCGGCTCCGACTGTGGCTTCTCGTCCCGCGCGAGCTACGCCCCGGAGGTGCACCCCACAGTCGTGTGGCCGAAGTTCCGTGCGCTGGCCGAGGGCGCGGCCCTGGCCAGCAAGGAGCTCTGGCCGTAGCCCTAGCCGTAGCTACCAGGCGGTCGTGGTGGTCGCCGCCTCGGTGGCGCTGCGGCCGTCGAGGTAGACGAACCCCTTGGTGCCGTCGACGGTGATCGTCTGGCCGGTCTTGATGACCGTCGTACCCACCTCGGTGCCGACCACGGCAGGAACACCGAACTCCCGAGCCACGATCGCGGTGTGGGAGAGCACGCCGCCGACGTCGGCGACGATCGCGCCCGCCACCGAGAACACCGGCACCCAGGGCGGCAGGGTCATCTCGCAGACCATCACCTCGCCGTCCTCGAGCTCGGTCGCCTCGTCCAGGGAGCGCACCACCCTGGCGGTCCCGGTGTAGACGCCGTGCGACCCGGCCACGCCCTTGAGCGCACCGGGGTCGGTGCTCTCCTCGGGCGGGACCATGCCCAGCAGCCGGACGACCAGTGCGTCCATGAACGGGTCGGGCACTTCGGCCGGCGGGGGCGGGTTGCCAAGGTTCGTCGGGGCAGGGACCTGGCTGGCTCGCTCCAAGCTGGCCCGCCGCTCGGCCACGGTGGCCCGCCGGTCGTCTCCCGCGTCAAGCGCGGCGACGACCTCGTCTCGGTAGAGGAAGAACACGTCGTCGGGTTCGTCGATGACGCCCTTGCCCACGAGCCGGTCGCCGACGGCGAGGGCGAAGCGACGGAGCACGCTGATGAAGAGCTGATCGATGTAGAAGGCGTGGTCCTCGGTGAGCGGGAAGCTGTAGCGCGCCGCCTCGTAGAGCTCGTCGAACTGCGCCAGCGTCTCGGGCTCGCCGGCCAGCTTGGCCCGAGCCTTGGCCATGAGCTCCTCGCGTATGGCGACCTTCTGCTGGTAGACGACGTCGGGGTCGTCGCTCTCGTCGAGCTCCATCATGTTGGCGATGCTCGCCAGCGGGATCGACGGGTTCTCCCGCCACGGCACATCGGCGAGGTCGTACACGGCGTCGTGGCGCCAGCCGTACTCGAACAGGAACTCGTCGAGCTGCTGACGGAAGGCTCGACCCTCCTCGGTGGCGTCGAGCTTGGCGGGGAGGTCCTTGGGTTCGGTGGTCTCGAACAGCTCTTTCATCGTCGGGCTGGTGAGAACCGCGCGGCTCAGCGCCCACAGGCCGCGGCTGGCCTCGACCGAGGTGGTGCGGAAGCCATGGAGTGTCTGATATGACTCGGTTGGATCGGTCGGCGTCATGATCGTGTCGTAGAGATCACAGAACGCACTGCTGGACAACAGCACGAAGTTGATGTGGCCGTGGATCCACCACTGGTGTCGCATCTGATCGGTCAGCTCGTCGAGCTTGGTGATCAGCTCGGCATCCCTCAAGCCTGAGTAGTCGGCGGTCTTCAGCGGCACGTTGTAGGCGATGACCTCGGGCTTCCAACGTTCTTCCCAGGTCCTCCCGATGCTGGGCACAAGCGCGGCGAGCTTGCCGTGGTAGCGCGTCATCCGGTCCGCGATCTCGGCTTCGTCGGGGATGGGGTGGAAGGCCACGTAGAAGTAGTGGTTCACCTCCTTGGTGCTGACCATGACCGGGCAGTCGTACTCAGCCTGCGCCTTGGTGAATCCCTCGGCCAGGGTGCGCACCACGAGGTCGAACGACAATGGGGTCACCGGCCGGGGCGCATGCATCTTGTCCAGAGCCCAGAACCCCTCGATGTCGTCCGGCCCCGGGAACGTGATCTCGTCGTTCGTCGTCGTCACGGTCGACCCCCCTTTGCGGTGACCTGACCCGGCTCGTACACGGGATTGTCCCCCAACTGTACTTGAGTGCGCTGACACGTATCAGGGTCCCTGACGCTCGCGACCGCCCGGCGGCGAAA
>DASXTK010000191.1:0-29529 GCA_036505485.1 Acidimicrobiales bacterium | reverse complement strand
CGAACCCGCACCAGAGGTCGACGCCTCCGGCGGAGACACGGCAGCAGCCGTCTCCACGGAATCCGACACGAACGGCCGCGGCCCTAGCTCTGCAGGACCGGTCGGGTGGCGCCGGAGCGTACCGGCCGGTCCTGCAGCCGGGCCGCGGCTCCGCCAAGCACCGCAGCGCCGATCAACCAGAGCAAGAGCACCGTGACTGCTCGACCCAGCCCTGCTCCCGAGGCGTCGAAGAAGGCGATGCTGCGCATCCCGTCGGTCAGGTAGCGCAACGGGTGCCACGACCCGATCCACGAGAAGATCCCAGGAACGGCCTGGCTGGGATACACGCCCAGGGCCGACGGCACCCCGAAGATGGTGGTGAACAGCACCCCGACCAGCTCGCCGGCGATGCCGAACAGCACCAGGAACACCAGCGAGACCAGCCCGACGGTCACCGCACCGAGCACGCCCATCCCGTAGGCCTTGGGCGCCGAAGAGACGTCCATGCCCAGGACGCCGACCGCGGTGAACACCGCCAGCAGGCCACCCAGCGCGGCCCCGATGATGGTGCAGATCGCCTTGGCCACCCATTGGGACCAGGCGCCGCCGTCACCGACGTTGAGGTCGATCTCCCGGCCGAACAGCTCGAGCCGCTCCGCGCCACGCTCCAGATCCACGGCGATCCCAGCGATGCTGGCGGCCAGGAACCCGGTCAGCGAGATCATCACCGCCAGGTAGAACGGCGCCATGCCCCGGCCGGACTTGTCCGGCAACGCCACCGTGTCCTGCCGGTCGATGACCACCGGCGAGCCTAGAGCGACCGCAGCGACGGGCGAGATGGTCGCCTGGGCCTGGTCGAGCAGTCCGACCAACTGCTTGTTGGCCGACTCTGAAGCGGAGGCCACCGCCTTGGTGCTCAGCTCGGTGAAGAACGACGACTGGAACAGTCCGCCGCCCTCGTTGGCCAGCACGGTCAACTTGGCCTGCGGGGCGGCCTGCCCCGCCACCGCGGCGGCGCCGATGGCGCCGACGTCGGCCGAGAAGGTCGACGGGACCACCACCGCACCCCAGATCTCGTTGTCACGAATCTGGCGTTCAGCCTCGGCCTGGCTCGACAGCACCCGCCACTTGATGGCGCCGTCACCGGTGTTGGCGGTCAGCTCCTGCTGGATCTGCTGCCCGGCGGCCAGGGGCACACCCGCAACGTTGGAGCCGGCGTCCTCGTTCACGAACCCAATCGGGGCGTTCGAGAGATGACCCAGGGGATCCAGGAACCCCCCGATGTAGGAGAAGGTCATGATGCTGCCGATGAGCCCGGCCCCCGCAACCGCAACCCAGGTAATAGGCCGCCGCAACCACGGCACCTTGGTCTCTGTGCTCACTTGGCTCCAATATCCTCGAGGGCGTCTTTGGCCTTGTCGTAATCGGATACGTCCTTCTCGCCCTCGAGGACGATCAGGTACGGACCGTGGGTCCAGACCGAGGCGTGCTTCATCATCCGCACGCCGGTGGTGGCGGTGAACTCGGCGAGGTCACGGGCGGCCTCGTTGTCGAAGCGGGCGACGACCACCTTGAACCGGTTGTCCTCGTCGTCCTCGCTGTCGCAGTCCGAGCCGATCTTGAACGTCTTGCCGCTGTCGAAGCCGGGGACCTTCCAGTCGAGGTCCTCCTCGCTGCAGGTCTGCAGGCCGCTGCGTTCGAGCGCGGTGTACAGGTCGTCCTCGGCCGCTTTGGCCTCGAAGGAGCTCGAGCTGCTGCACGCCGCGCCGAACAGCAGCAGCGGCCCAGCGCCCAGAGCGGCGATCCGTTCGATCCCCATGTCAGCGTCCTCCACCGGCGGCCACAGGCACCACCGGACCGGGGCTGGGCTTCCAGCTCGGCTTCTGCCAGAACTTGAACAGCAGCGGGAAGAAGCTCAGAACGAACGTCCCAGTCACGAGCGCCACCACGTAGAGCACCGGGTTCCCGTTCTTCAGCTGGTCCGACGGCGCGAAGCCGACGATCAGAGCGAAGGCGGTGGCGAAGAGGCCGATGCCGCCGAGGATGTACATGCCCGCCGTGCCCCCCGGCACCGTGTAGGCCCGCGGGTACTGCTCGATCGGCTTGGTCTTCCGGAGCCGGATCGCCGCGGCGAAGATCAGGATGTACATCACGCAGAAGATCTCGGTGGTCAGCGCCGAGAGGATCCAGTACGACGAGTTCACGCCGGGCATGAACAGGAACAGCGTGCAGAACAGCGTCCCGAGGATCCCCTGCATCACCAGCACGGCGACCGGTGAGCCGTTCTCGTTCTGCCGCAGGAACACCGGGGGCAGGTCGCCGTTCTTGTCCGCCGAGAGGCCTCGGGCCGGGCCCAGGAGCCAGGCGTTGAGCTGCGCCGCGGAACCCAGCACGACCAGCAGGGCCACGATCGGGGTGAGCCAGCCGGCGCTGATGGCCTCGAAGAAGGTGTCGAAGGCTTGCATCAGACCGCCGGCCAGGCTGATGTCCTTGGACGGAACCACGATGGCGATGGCCACCGTGCACACCACCGTGGCGGCCACGATGAAGATGGCCGACATGAACATGGCCCGGGGGAAGTCCCGCTGGGGGTTCTCCATCTCGTTGGCCTGGTAGCCGCCCATCTCCATGCCGGCGAAGATCAGGACCACGGTGGCTACGAAGGGCAGGTTGCCGAAGCTGAAGTCCGGCTTGAAGGCGCCGGCGCTGAAGGAGATCTCCGAGGCGTTGCCCTGGAACAGGAAGATGGCCAGAGCGCCGACCAGCAGCACTGCGGGCAGGATCGTCCCGAAGACCGTGCCGAAGTTGTTGAGCTTGGACGAGGCATGGACGCCCTTGAAGTTCAGGAGCGTGACGGCCCAGAACACCAACAACATGGTGCTGAACATGTAGAGCTTGTTGTTGGCCAGGTCCTGGTTGAAGGCGTAGACGAAGGTCGTGGCCAGGAAGCTGAGGACGGTCGGGAACCAGACGATGTTCTCGGTCCACTCACACCACACCGCGATGAGGCCGCTCTTGTTGCCGAGGCCGGCCTTGACCCAGGAGAAGACACCGCCGTCCTGGTCCCAGGGTCCGGTGGCCAGCTCGGCACCGATCAGCGAGATCGGGATCATGAACAGGAGCGTCCCGAGCACGTACCAGGTCACCGACGACCAGCCGTAGACCGCCATCGTCGGGAAGTTCCGCATCGACAGCACGGCCGCGACGTTGACCATCACGATCGAGAAGATGCCGAGGTACTTGACCTTGCTCTTGCCGCCCGAGGTCGAGGCCGAGGTCGCAGGCGCGGCTACGGCTGCGGCATTGCTCACCTGCCCTTCTCCTTCAGGCAGTAGATGAAGTACTCGTCGTCCTTGACCTCGACGCCGTGGGTGTCGTGGTCGAAGCCGGGGAAGAGCCGGTCGAAGTCCCGCATGGCCTTGAGGTAGCCAACGACCGGACCCGTGGCCCCACCCGCGTTCTCACCCGGCATGAGCATGGGGATGCCGGGCGGATAGGGCACGACGCCGGTGGCCACCGTCCGACCGCCGAGCTGGTCGAGAGCGACCTGCTCGACCTCGCCCCGGACCATCCGCACGTAGGCATCGGACGGCTTCATCGCCGGTATGGGCAGGGTGGAGAACGCCTCGGACTGCAGAGCGGTGATCCGGCTGCTGCGCATCTGCCCGTGCATCTCTGCGGCCAGGTCGGCCAGGCCTTCGCCCTGGTAGCGACCGGGCGACTCCTGGACCAGCTCGGGCAGGACCTCGTCGAGCGGGGCATTGGCGTCGAACTGGTCCTTGAAGTCCAGCAGCGCCGTGAGCAGGGTGCCCCACTTCCCCTTGGTGATGCCCATGGAGAAGAGGAACAGGATGGTGTTGTCGCCGGTCTTCTCGACCACGATTCCCTGCCCGTCGAGGTACTTGGTGACCAGCGGGGCCGGGATGCCGAACTCGGTGGGCTCGCCGTCGTCACCCATACCCGGCGTGATCAGCGTGACCTTGATCGGGTCGAGCATGACCCAGCCGTCGGTGTAGCCGTCGAAGCCGTGCCACGGCGCGCCTGGCTCCAGCATCCAGCACTCGGGCTGGGTGGCCAGCCAGTCGTCGGGAGCCTCGTGGAACGGCATCGGCCCGTTCTTGGGGCCCGGCACCCTGGGCGGCTGCCAGGGCTCGAACCACCAGTCGCCGCGCCCGGTCTCGGCCGCGATCCGGGCCATGGTCTTGCGGAAGGACACGGCCTCGTCGATGGATTCCCGGGTGAGCCGCTCGCCCGACCGCCCCTCCATCATCTTGGTGGTCACGTCGTTGGAGGCGATGATGGCGTACTGCGGCGAGGTCGAAGCGTGGGCCATGAACGCCTCGTTGAACAGCCCCGGCTCCACCGGCACCCGACCCTGACGGATGTGCAGCATCGATGCCTGCGACAGTGCCGCCAGCAGCTTGTGGGTCGACTGGGTGGCGAACTGGGTCGGCTCGTTCTCGCTGCGCGCGCCGCGGTGCATCGAATAGCGGCCCTCGTAGAGCGGGTTGAACCGGGCGTAGCCGTACCAGGCCTCGTCCCAGTGGATGCGGTCGACCGACAGGCCCAGCATCGGCGCCGCCTCGGCCACGTTGTAGGTCAAGCCGTCGTAGGTCGAGTTGGTGACCATGGCGTGGACCGGCTTGGAGCTCTCGGCCTTGATCTTGCTGGCCTTGATGGCCTTCTTGATCCCCTCGGGCTCGAGGCGGGACTGCGGGATCGGGCCGATGATCCCGAACCGGTTGCGCTCGGGCATCAGGTAGATCGGCACGGCCCCGGTCTGGGTGGTGGCCTGCTCCACCGACTTGTGGCAGTTGCGGTCCAGCAGCGCCATGTCGCCGTGCACCACGTTGGCCTGGAAGCACACCCGGTTCGAGGTCGACGAACCGTTGGTGACGAAGTAGGTCAGGTCGGAGCCGAAGACCTTGGCCGCATAGCGCTCGGCCGCCCCGATGGGCCCGGAGTGGTCCAGGAGCGAGCCCAGCTCCGCGACCGAGATGGACAGGTCGGAGCGGAGCATCTCCTCGCCGAAGAAGTCGAAGAACGCCCGACCGGCGGGGGCCCGGAGGAACGCGGTGCCGCCGGTGTGGCCCGGGGTGTGCCACGAGTACTCGTGGGTCTGGGCGAAGTCGACCAGCGCCGCGAACATCGGCGGCAGCATGTTCTCCTGGTAGCGCCGCATCGCGGCCAGGATCCGACCGGCGATGAAGTCGGCCGTGTCCTCCATGATCCAGACGTAGTCGTCGACCAGCCGGATGACGTCGAGGGGGATGTCGGCCAGCGAGGTGCGCTCGGCGGCCAGGAAGATCGGGATGTCGGCCGAGAGGCCGCGGACCTCGTTGAGGAACTCGAGCGCGGCCTTGGCCCGCTTCTTGGCATCGTTGTCGTCCAACTCCCAGTCGGCCACGATGGCCTGCAGCGAGGTGTCGCTGCGGACGACGGCCAGGGCGTCCGCGCAGCTCTCGGCTCGTACCAGCTCGACGCCGGAGGCCTCGAGGGATCGTCCGATGCGACGGGCGGCCTCGGCGATGGGATCGTGGCGCTCACCCGCACCGGTGACGGCCAGGACCGTCGCTCGGATCGATCCGATCTCGTGCACGTGTTGGACTCCATCTCGCCCACCACGGCGTTCCGACGAACACTTACCGCGCGCTCACGACCGCAAACCCTACGGAGAGTGCCCGTGACCGGGAGGGACCCCGAAGGTCAGGACTCCTGGAGGAGGCTGCCGTCTGGCTTCACCGCGAACCAGACGCCGCCCAGGCCCTGCCCGGTGGCGTCACCGGGGGCGCTGTCGCCGGAGAAGCGATAGAGGGGGTGGTCACCGGCCTTGACCTGGAGACCGCCATCCACGCCCGGGACCGTGGTGAACAGAGCGGTGTCGAGTCCGGGGCCGAGCATCAGCTCGCCCTCGACCAGCAACGGCGGCCAGGCGCCGGCGCAGCTGCCGCCGCAGGTGGGCGTGCCCGCACTGTCGTTCATGAAGGCGTAGAGAGTGTGGCCGTTGGCGTCGACCAGGACGGAGCCCACTGCGATGTCGGCGCTCTGAACCGTGGCCGCGCTGGCGCTGGGCGGCGCCTGCGAGGTCGTGGTCGACGGCTCGGTCGTGGCCTCGGTCGTTGTGGTCGTCGACCGCTCGGTGGTGGAGCTGCTGGCTTGCTTGGAGTCGTCGTCCCCGCACGCGGCGACGAAGGTGAGAGCGGCTAGGGCGAGGAACGATGCGCCGAGCGTTCGTAGGTGCGGCATGACGGTCTCCTGTCGTGGTCTGTCCTACGTACTGCCGCTGAGGCTCGGCCGGACTTCCACGATCCGGCGCCTTGTGTTCTCTGGAGCGAAAGCAAATAGTGGGGCGATGGCTGCAGCTCGGGGTTTCTCCGCGGCGCGCACCGGGTGGAACGACCGGGTGCGCGACCCGACGTTGCGCGCCCTGGACGCAGTCACCGGCTCGCCCCCCGAAGTTCGCAGCACCCTGCTCACCATCCCGGAGTTCTCCCTGGGCGCGTTGGCGTTGCGGGCCGGGATGTGGGGCCTGGCCCTGGGCGCGCTGGCCCCGGCCACCACCGCCCTCGACGTGCTGTCGGGTCTGGCGGCCGACGACATCTCCTACTCCGACACCGGCGACCTCGGGTTCTTCTTCGGGTTTGTGCCCCTGGCCTTCGTCCTGGTGGCGCTGCTGCTGTCGTGGAACTACTGGCCGTTGCGCGATCTGCGCTCGTACCACCGGGAGATGTTCGTCGGCCTGCTCGCCGTGGGCGTGGCGATGCTGGTGGAGCTACGGGCCCACGGCGCCCGGGTCACCGACGACCGCTACGACCACGAATGGGTCCTCGTGAGCGGCTCGCTGGCCATCCACGCCCTGCTCATCTACGGGCTGGTCCGGGTGGCGGCGCGCGATGTCACCCGGCTCCACGCCTCCCGCGCCGGTTGGCCTCGCTACGGCAATGAGGCGCCCGAGTTGGGGGAGTTGGCCGACTCCCGGCTCGACGACGAGACCCCGCGCTATGCCGCCACGGCGGCGCTGGCTCTGCGGACGATCATCTGGGGCGTCGCCATCGGGGCGGCGGCCGGGGCCGCGGCCGGAACACTGATCGTCCCGGTGCTCGGGACCCTGGTCGGCGCCTACCTCGGCGCGGTGTACGGACTCGTCCCCACCGTCCTCGGCACCGTCGCCGTGGTCACGGTGGTGTCCTGGCGCCGTGACACCGACCCGGCCGCTCTGCATCGGGCCGTGCAGGTCACGTTGTTGGCGGGCGGCGTGGTGACCGTGGCCTGCACGTGGCCGTTCCTGCACTCGGCGCCGTTCCGGCCCGAGGCCTGGCAGGACGCCAACCTGCTGCGGATGTGGCTGATCATTGGGCCGACCATCCTGCTCATACTGCGGAAATCCGCAGCTCGCCTGGCAGAGACCTACGCCCGCCTGGTCGGCCCCAAGGAGCCCACCACCTACTGAGCTGGGTCCCGACAGAGCAACGATGGCTCCCAAGCAGCCAACGATCCCGAAACTGAGGCGTTTGGCGCGCTATAAGCGCGAGAGACGCCTCAATTTCCGGCGCGGTGGGCACGGACGGCCTGGCGCCTACGGTCGGTGGTTGGGATGGAGGCTTGTTGGGTAGCCGCTTGGACCTGATGGACCGCTTCTTCGGGCTGCCGGAGGACCTCCAGGCTCGGCTGCGGGCGGCTCCTCATCCGGATTGGGTCGAGCCGATGCTGGCCACGTTGACCGACGCCGCCTTCTCCGATCCGGCCTGGCTGTTCGAACGGAAGCTGGACGGTCAGCGGGTCCTGGCGTTCCGCAACGGCTCCGAGGTACGCCTCTTCTCCCGGAACCACAACCGCCTCAACGGCACCTACCCCGAGCTGGTCGATGCCCTGGCCACCCAGCCGGCCGACGATTTCGTGATCGACGGCGAGGTGGTGGCCTTCGACCGCCATGGCAACGCCAGCTTCTCCCGCCTCCAGCAGCGCTTCGGGGTCACGGACGAGGCGCGGTCCCGCCACAGCCGGGTCCATGTCTTCTACTACGTGTTCGACCTCATGCACCTGGACGGACACGACACCACCGCGTTGCCGCTGCGGACCCGCAAGCAGCTGCTGCGCCAGGGCCTTTCGTTCCGCCGGCCGCTGCGCTACAGCGCCCACCGCAACGGGGCCGGCGAGGCGTACTTCGCCGAGGCCAGCGCCAAGAACTGGGAAGGCATCATGGGCAAGCGTGCCGATGGCCCGTACGTCTCGGGACGGTCCAAGGACTGGCTCAAGATCAAGCACACCGTCGGCCAGGAGCTGGTGATCGGCGGATTCACCGAGCCTGGCGGCAGCCGCGAGGGCTTCGGTGCCCTGCTCGTCGGCTACTACGACGGGGACGGGGTGCTGCGCTTCGCCGGCAAGGTCGGCACCGGCTACACCCCGGCGGTGCTGCTGGCGCTCACCGAGCAGCTTCGTGCCCTGGAGGTCCCTGCCAGCCCGTTCACCCCGGAGCCGGCCGAGCGGGGGGTGGTCCACTGGGTCCGTCCGGAGCTGGTCGCCGAGGTCGGCTTCAGCGAGTGGACCAACGACGGGAAGCTGCGTCATCCCCGGTTCAAGGGGCTGCGGAACGACAAGGCGGCCTGGGACGTCGTCCGGGAGGCCAAATGAACGTGCCGGTCGCAGGGTACGACTTGTCTGTGAGGTTCTCGCATGGCTGCTAAGCGCGCTCAGGTGGAGGTCGAAGGCCACACCATCGACTTCTCCAATCCCGACAAGGTGCTGTTCCCGGCCGACGGCATCACCAAGGCCGACCTGGTGGAGTACTACCGCCGGATCGCCGAGGTGATGGTCCCCCACCTGCGGGGCCGACCGCTGATGCTGCAGCGGTTCCCCGACGGCATCGAGGCCAGCGGCTTCTACCAGAAGAACGCCTCCAAGCACTTCCCCGACTGGATCCCGCAGGTCGAGCTGCCCAAGGAGGGAGGGACCGTCGACCACGTGGTCTGCAACGACGCCGCCACCCTCGTCTACCTGGCCTCGCAGGCGTGTGTCACACCTCACGCCTGGCTCAGCCGGGCTGACCTGCCGGACCATCCCGACCGGATGATCTTCGACCTCGACCCCAGCGACGACGACTTCGGAGTTGTGAAGCTGGCGGCCCGGGCCGTGCGGAAGCGGCTGGAGGACCTGGGCCTGGTCCCCTTCGTGCAGACCTCGGGATCACGGGGCCTGCACGTGTTCGTGCCGCTCGACCGGTCGGCCGACTTCGACACCGTGCGTGCGTTCTCCCACCAGGTGGCGGAGGAGGTCGCGGCCGAGCATCCCGACCTGCTCACCGTCGAGGCCCGCAAGGCCAAGCGGGAGGGTCGGCTGTACCTGGACATCCAGCGCAACGCCTACGCCCAGACCACCGTCTCGCCCTACGGGATCCGGGCCCGGGCCGGCGCCCCGGTGGCCACGCCCCTGGAGTGGACCGAGCTAGCGGATTCCGACCTCGGTCCCCAGCGCTACACCATCACCAACATCTTCCGCCGCCTATCCCGCCGCGAAGATCCCTGGGCCGACATCGGCTCCCACGCCCTCCCCCTCCCCAAGCTCTGAGGCTTCTTGGGAGCGCCTCAGCGACGAGATGCGGACAGTTGTGGTCGGATCGCCCGCCGCCGACCACGCCGGCTACCAGCTGCCGCCGCCTCCACCGCCACCACCCCCGCCGACACCGCCGAAGCTGCCACCTCCCCCGCTCGACGACGACGGCGCCGTAGAGGCCGACATCGTCGAGGCCATCAGCATCGGCGCCATGTACGCGTAGGACAGTCCAGCATCAGCCTGGATCACCGACGACGACGCCACGGCGCGGGACCAGCGATCGATCTCCCCCACTGCCACCGCCCAGGCCGTGTACTCCCGGAGCACGCCGCGCTTGGCCGCTTCCTCGGCGTGGAACGCCTCGGACTGGGCCAGGAACCGGCGGAACGACTCGACCCGCAACCACGCCGCCGACCCCTGAGGCGTACGTACCCGCAGCTCCCAACCCCTGATCGCCGCGGCGAGTCCAGCGCCAGCCATCAGCCCGCCAACAGCGCACACCGCCAACCATCCGCCGCCGTGCTTGTTGGCCATCAGTCCCCCGCCGGCCGCCACGAGTGCCCCGACCACGGCGACCACCATCCCCAAGCCTCGGATGACCATCCGACGGGCATCGGCGGCTTGATCCCACAACCCGCTCGTCTCGTTCCAGTTCTCCAGCTGCCTGCCGACCTGGCTCCAAGCGGCGGCGAAGTTGGCGTCGTAGCCGCCCAGGTCGAGGTCGGTCTTGCCGCCGTAGAAGGCGAGATCGAGGATCGGCCCGGACTCGGCATCCCCAGGCCCGGTCCGTCGGAGGTGGACGGCCCGCCCCTTCTCCTCGTCCATGTCGATGGCGCCGTCGATCGCCGCCTGAATCAGCCAGGCCACCTTGTGCTCGGGGTTGACCGTCTCGGTCAGCACCACCCCGCCCTGGGCCGGGGTCAGATCGTTGGGCGGGGCGAACTCGGTGGTCGCCATCTTCTCCAGCTCCCGGGCATCGAGCCGGACCTCGCCCGCCGCCGCACCCGGTTCGGCGTAGGCGGCATCGGCCGCGCCGCCGGCTCCGACCCGCTCACGCCCGGCCCTGCGGACCAGCCAGGAGGTGGGTCCGGCCGCCAGCAGCGCGCCCGCGGCTGCAGCCCCGATGGGCGGCGCCACCCCGGAGCCGGGCTCGTCGGGCTTGCCTGGCGGAGTCGGCGCGGCCGGCATGGCCTCCAGATCGCTGCCGGTGTTGCCGATCAGCGTCACACCTTCGCCGGAGCCGAGACCCGATACCTCGGCCACGATGTGTCCCGGCTCGACCGTCCGCACGTCTTCGCAGGGGTCGTTCGACGTCTCCTGACCCTTGAAACACTGCATGTCCTGGAGCTCGAACGGCGCCAGGATGTGGATCTCGACCTTGTCGATACCAACTTCCCAGCCGGTACCGACCGCGTCCCAGAACACCCGGTTGCCGTCGGCGATCTCGCCGATCGGAAGCGGGTACTCGATCTGGTAGCGGTGCTCGCCGTTGATGGTCTTGTTCGGATTGCCGATGCGGATCCGGGTGGCGCCGGGAATCTTGGAGGACGGGAGCAGCTCGACATCGTCCGGCGCGTCGGGCGACTCGACCTGCACCGGGGCGTCGAGGGCCAGCCCCGGCACGTCCCGGAAGATCCCGTGCTTGCTTGGGAGGAGCGCGGCGGCGCCGAAGTCGTAGTCGATGGCCTCGGTGATCTGGGCCGAACCGTCCCGGTTCAGGGCAGCCTCGACCCACATCTGGTCGACCCGCTCGTTGTCCCCGACGATCGCGCCCGCGCCTCCGGCTACGCCGGCGACGACGCCGGTGCCGAGGAGGAGGACCATGTCGAGCTTCCGCCTGCCGCTCGCGAACATCGGCCGAAGCTACTCCCACCAGCACGGACCCGACGCGTCATCCCCCACCGAGTGGTTTGCTGGTCAGGATGGATGCCACCGACCGCCGCCATGCCGAGGCCCTCGATGCCGCCGATCCGCTGGCTCCGCTGCTGGCCGAGTCCATCGTGGTGGAACCGGACCTGCTCTACCTCGACGGCAACTCGCTCGGACGGTTGACTCACCGCGTCCGCCGCCGGCTGCTCCAGACGATCGACGAGGAGTGGGGCCGGGGCCTGGTCCGCTCCTGGGAGGACTGGATCGAGCTGCCCGTCCGCGTCGGCGACGCCCTGGCCGAGCATCTCCTCGGCGCCCGACCAGGCGAGGTGGTCGTGGGCGACGCCACCACCGTGAACCTCTACAAGGCCGCGTCGGCGGCCATCGCGGCCCGACCCGATGCCAACGCGGTCGTCACCGACGACGACAACTTCCCCACCGACCGCTATGTGCTGGAGGGACTGGCGGCCCGCCACGGCCTCGATTACCGCGAGGTCGCCAGCGACCCGATCAGCGGACCCGACCCCGACCGTCTCGCCGCCGCGCTCGACGGAGCCGCGGTCCTCTGCCTGTCCCACGTGGCTTACCGCTCCGGAGCGCTGGCCGACATGGCCGGGCTGACCGGCTTGGCCCACGATCACGGCGCCCTGACCTTGTGGGACCTGTCCCATGCAGTCGGCGCGATGCCCATCGATCTCACCGGATCGGGCGCCGACCTGGCTGTCGGGTGCACCTATAAGTACGTCAACGGCGGACCCGGCGCCCCTGCGTTCACGTATGTCCGGCACGAGCTCCAGGCCGAGCTGCGCCAGCCGATCTGGGGCTGGTTCGGCCAACAGGACCAGTTCGCCATGGGCGCGGGCTACCGGCCCGAGCCCGACATGCGGGCCTGGCTGACCGGCTCGCCGACGATCTTCGGGCTGGTCGGGATCGAGGAGGGCGTGGCGTTGCTGGCCGAGGCCGGCATCGAGCGGCTGCGGACCAAGGGGATGGCGCTCACGTCGCTGATCGTGGAGCTGGCCGACGCCTGGCTGGCTCCGCTGGGATTCACGGTGGCCAGTCCAAGGGACCCGCAGCAGCGGGGATCGCACATAGCGCTGGCCCATCCGGACGCCGGCTTCGTCGCCCAAGCTCTGATCGACGCAGCCGGTGTCATCCCGGATTTCCGCGGCCCAGACCGGCTGCGCCTCGGTCCCGCGCCCATCGCGACCCGCTACGTCGATGTGTGGGACGCGCTCGACCGTCTGCGCCGGTTGGTGGCCGACGGAACCCACCGCCGAATCGCTCCCCGGGACCGTCGGGTCACATGACGGCATAATCGCCGCGTGGACTACACCCAGATCGCATACGACGTCACCGACCGTATCGCCACGATCACGCTCGACCGGCCCGACCGGCTGAACGCGTTCACGTTCCACATGTACGAGGAGCTCGTCGACGCCTTCGACCAAACCGACGCCGACGACGACGTGCGGGCGGTGGTCATGACCGGTCGGGGCCGGGGGTTCTGCGCCGGGGCCGATCTGGGCCGGGGCGGCGCCACCTTCGATGCGACGGCGGCGCCAGCACCGGATCCGGAGACGATCTCCTCCATGACCGCCGACGGGCGCCACCGGGACGAGGGCGGGCTGGTGTCGCTGCGGATCTTCCGCAGCACCAAGCCGGTCATCGCCGCGTTCAACGGACCGGCGGTCGGCGTCGGCGTGACGATGACCCTGCCCATGGACATCCGCCTGGCCGCCGAGTCCGCCAAGTTCGGCTTCGTCTTCGCCCGCCGGGGCATCGTGCCCGAGGCCGCATCGTCGTGGTTCCTCCCCCGGGTGGTCGGAATCAGCCAGGCCGCCGAGTGGACCTACACCGGCCGGGTGTTCGGACCCGACGAGGCCTTGGCCGCCGGACTCGTGCGCTCGGTCCATCCTGACGACGAGCTGCTCCCCGCGGCCTACGAGCTGGCCCGGGAGATCGCCGACAACACCTCGGGCGCCTCGGTGGCGCTGACCCGGGCCATGTTGTGGCGCATGCTGGGCGAGTCCCATCCGATGGCGGCCCACCAGCTCGACTCGCGGGCCATGACGTTCATGGGAGCCAGCCCCGACGCCAGCGAGGGCGTGCTCTCGTTCCTGGAGAAGCGCCCGGCCAGCTTCACCATGCGCCCCAGCACCGACCTCCCCGACTGGTACCCGTGGTGGACCGACCCCGAGTTCTAGGCCTCAGGGATTGACTGCGAGGAACAGGAATGCGGCGACGAGCGCGAGGTGAACGCCGCCTTCCTGCACGGTGGCTCGTCCGGGGAGGATCGTCAGGGCGCTGACGACAGCGGTGATGGCGAGCAGCACGAGCTGGGTGGAACCGAGTCCGAGGAGGAGCGGTCCCTCGAGCCAGATCGAGGCGACAGCTATCGCCGGGATGGTCAGCCCGATGCTGGCCATGGCCGACCCGAGCGCCAGGTTCAGGCTCGTCTGCACCCGGTCGCGGTGGGCGTTGCGGACCGCGGCCATGGTCTCGGGCAGGAGCACGAGCAGGGCGATCACCACTCCGACCGCTGACGGAGGGGCCCCGAGCGCAGCCACAGCGTCCTCGATGGCCGGCGTCTCGATCTTGGCCAGGCCCACCACCGCGACCAGCGCCACGACCAACAGGCCAAGGCTGGCCAGGGCCTCCCGGTTCGTCGGCTGGACAGTGTGCTCGTCGGCGTCCTCGGCCCCTTCCGGCATGTAGTAGTCGCGGTGGCGAATGGTTTGGACGAACACGAACAGCACGTACAACCCCAGCGAGGCCACCGCGGCAAAGGCCAACTGGTGGGACGAGAACTCGGGACCGGGCTCGCTGGTGGTGAACGTCGGCAGCACCAGGCTGAGGGTGGCCAGGGTCAACACGGTGGCCAAGGCCGAGGCCGTGCCCTCGGCGTTGAACGACGCCACGTTCCGGCGGAGGGCTCCGACCAGCAGCGACAGCCCGACTATGCCGTTGCAGCTGATCATGACCGCGGCGAACGCGGTGTCACGGGCCAGCGACGCGGTGTCGGACCCGCCCGACACCATCAGCGTCACGATGAGCCCGACCTCGATGCACGTCACCGCGATGGCCAGGATGAGGGAACCGAACGGCTCACCGACCCGGTGGGCGACCACTTCGGCGTGGTGCACCGCCGCTGGAACCGACCCGGCGAGGAACAGCCCCACCACCGCCAGGATCACCCCTCCCGGCGTGGTTCCCCACGTCACCGCCAACACGACGAGGGCCGCCAGCGGCACCGCCGTCGTCCAGGACACGGCTCGCAGCGACCTCTTCACCGACACCTGAACAGAGTGCCCGATGGCCGACGCCCCCCGGCGAACCCACGGGATCCGTGAGTGGCGCGTGGCTCGAACCGGGTCCGCTGGCGGTGGGTACCTCGAGCCCGCTGCTGGGAGCGCTGGCCTGTGCGGCCCAGGCACTCGCAGCCGCCGGCTCGGACGGGATGTTGCGCTCAGCCAGACGGCTATCGGAGACGAACGCTCCCTTGCACGCAGCCGAGCTGGCGGCCGCGGGAGCGTGCGAGCAGTACCTGGGAGGCTGCGACCCACTGGACCGATCGCCGCTGATGCGGCCGCGGCCTACCGGCTGGCCGGCTTACTCACGCCACGCGAGTACGAGGTGGCGGCACTGGCCGCGGCCGGGAAGACCAATCGCGAGATAGCGGAGCGGCTGAGCGTGTCGTACCGCACGGTCGAGAACACCTCCATCGGGGTGTTGACCAAGCTGCATCTCCGAGGACGAGACGACCTGCGGGAGTTGCTCGGCGGTCCGCCGCCATGAGCCTCACCCTTCGGCGTGTTGGCCGTGATCGCTGACCTGGGCTTCGCCCCAGCGGTGGAGGGCGTCGACCAGCGCAGGATCCTCGGTGGTGAAGGTGAGGGTGGCACCGTCCGGTAGATCGGCCAGCGTCACCGTGATGTCGTCGGCCCCGGCCTCGAGCTCGGACAGCCCGGGCATGTCCTGTCCGTGGATGGTCGCCGGATCGCCATAGTCGCCCTGCACGAACCGGTCGGCCTCCTCGGCCAGATGCTGTCGGATCAACCCCACCTGCTCGGCATCGGTCGGATCGTCGGCCACCACGGTCTCGAGCAACCCGGTGTCTGTGGGCTCGAAACGATGAGTGGTGGCCTCGAGGTCGAAGGGCATCACCTCGGCGCCCCGATCGGCCACCTGGTCCTGACGGCTCGCATCATCCCCACCGCTGCAGGCAGCAAGGAGGGCTGCCGCGATCACCAGCTCACGTCGCACGAGCCGCCTCCACCAGGGAATCCAACGCGGCCAGCACCGCTGGTCTCTCGGCCTCCGGAATGTGCTCCAAGAGCCCCGACAGGCGCTCACCCCGCCGTCGTGCCACCTCCTTGGCCACCTTGCTGCCCTCAGTGGTCAGCTCGACCAGACGGCGTCGCGCGTCGTCCTTGCTCGCCTGCCGGCGGACCCAACCGTGCCGCTCGAGCTGGTCCACCAACCGGCTGACCGTCGACTTGGTGAGGGCCAACTCCCGACTCAGCTCGGTCTGGGTGATCGCTCCGTGGGAGCGCAGCACTGCGAGCGCATGGGCCTCGGACACCGGCAACGCCCCACCGCAGGGGGTCTCGTCTGGCCGATGCAGCCCGAAGGCTCGCACAAAGGCCACGATTCGCTGCTCCAACTGCTCGACCGACGGGTCCGGCATGGTTCGATCTTACAACCATTTTGGTTCGATGGTGCAACCAATGCCCTGCCTTGACAGTTCCGCCAGGATGGGAGCGTTGCATTCAGAAGGGGAACTGATGACCGACTTCTCGCCCGACAACAACACGGCCGCGCGCCCGAGCACCGCCGGACCCGGGCCGATGCCGTTTGCTCCTGTCTCGCCCTCGCCCACGCCCTCACCGCTCACCCGGGCGGAGGAGTCGTCGGCCGGGCTGCCCGAGCGGCCTCCGGTATCCGTCGCTCCGAACGGCGGACTGTCGCCGCTCGAGGTCAAGGGCCGCATCAACGTGGCTGACGAGGTGGTCGAGAAGGTGGCGGCCCTGGCCGCGACCGAGGTCGAGGGCGTGGCCGATCTCGGCGGTGACTTCGAGCGGGCCATCGAGAGCGTTCGGGAGCGCATCGGCATCGGCCACAAGCGCGGCGATCAGGGCATCAAGGCCAAGATCAACGGCCGTGAGGTGTCGGTCGACGTCACGATCATGATCGAGTACGGCCACGTGGTGATGGACGTCGCCCGGCAGGTCAAGAACAACGTGGCGTCCCAGACTCAACGGATGCTGGGGCTGACCGTGGTCGAGGTCAACGTCACCGTCGACGACGTCCGGATGCCCTACGAGACCAAGCCCGAGGACGAGGACGCCGGCGTCATCTCCATCGAAGGCTGACGCCTACCCGCCGGCCGGCCGGCCGGCCGACCGTTCTGTGACCTGTATGCCGCGCCTGGGCGCGGCATACAGGTCACAGAAGCATCGTGTGCTCCCGCCCGGGCGAAAATGTCCGAGGCCGCGGGGAAGATCACCCCATGCATTGGGAGGATCAATTCAGACGCCTGGCCGGCACGCAGGAGGGGCTGATCGCCCGGTTTCATCTCCCTGAGATCGGGTGCACGACGGATCAATGGTGGCAAGCCAAGCGGAACGGCCGTTGGGAAGCCCTCAGCCCACGGCTACTCCGCGTGCGCGGCTCTCCGGGATCTGACGCTCAACGTGCGTTGGCCGCCGTGCTCGACGCGAGCCCAGGTGCCGTGCTCCACGGACGATCCGCACTGGCTTGGCTGGGCATACGAGGTTTCCGGCTGCGCAGGATCGAGATCGCTCGCCCCTATGCGATGGCAGGCGTGGCTCCATCGCTCGGCCGGCTTCATCGCCTCCGGGCTCTGCGGCCGCACGATGTCCTGGTGGTTCGTGGCGTGCCAACCGAGAGTGCGCTGCGTGCCATCTGGGTGGAGGCCGCACGGTACGCGGCCCCGCCGCTGGCCGACATCGGAGCCGAGCGAATCGGGCGCCTCCTCGACAACGCCCACCGGCAGGGCTTGGTGACCTGGGCCGCTCTGACCGAGATGGTCGAGGACATTCGGGAGCGGGGGCGATCGGGCACCGTGCTGATGCGAGCGTTGGCGGACGCGCGTCCGCCCGGGTCGAGTCCCACAGAAAGTCGCAATGAGGACCAGCTCGAAAAGGTTCTCGCGAACGTCGGCGATCCGCCCTTGAGGCGCCAGGTAGTACTGGGAGGACTCGAGCCCATCGGTCGAGTGGACTTCCGGGACCCTGAGGTGCCACTTGCGGTCGAGGTGAACAGCCTCGCGTTCCACACCACGCCGTCCGATCGCGCTGCGGATCTAGTCCGCTACCAGCGGCTTCGAGATGCAGGGTTCACGGTGGCCGTCATCTGGGAGGACGACCTGTGGAGCAGCCCGCGAGCTGTCATCGCGACGGTGCGGCAGAGTCGCGAGCGTGCGAGGCAGGGAGATCGTGTCGTGGTCCACTCGCCTTCGTGTCCGTGGCCCGAGGAACCCACCCTTCTGTGACCTGTATGCCGCGCCGTGGCGCGGCATACAGGTCACAGAACCAACGGGAGGCCACACAAGTCGGCATTGCCGAGGTCCCATACCTTCGGGTATGTTCCCCGATAACGAGGACTATCGAGGAGCGGGGGGACCGTGAGCCAGATTCCGTTGGTCGACTATTTGGTGCTGGGTGACGATCCGCACCTGATGGCAAAGGAATGCACGTCGTGCGGGGCCCGGTTCTTCGACCGGCGCAACGCCTGCGCCGCATGCAGCGGCACCGAGTTCACCCCGGTGCGGGTGGCCAACGAGGGCGAGGTGCGGGCGTTCACGATCGTGGCCCACGCCGCGCCCGGCATCCCCGTGCCGTTCGTCGCCTCGGTCATCGACTGCGGCGGCACCAGCGTCCGAGGCAACCTCGTCAACATCGCGCCCGACCCCGAACACGTGCGGTTGGGCATGAAGGTGCGGCTGACCACGGTGCCGGTGGGCGCCGACTCGGCCGGCACCGAAGCGGTCGGTTTCGGATTCGAGCCACTCGAGGGGGACAACTGATGGCAACCAACAAGGACGACGTCTGGATCCTCGGGATCCACATGACCAAGTTTGGCAAGCATCCCGACCTCGACACCGTCGACCTGGCCGCCGAGGCCGCCATGGCCGCGCTGGCCGACGCCCAGGTGTCGATGAAGGACATGGGGGTCCTGGCCGCCGGCAACCTCATGGGTGCGAGCGGGGGCATCGGCCAGCAGCTGCAGAAGCAGGTCGGCCAGACCGGAATCCCCGTCTACAACGTGGCCAACGCCTGCGCCACCGGAGCCACCGCCTTGCGCACCGCGATCATGGCGGTGAAGGCCGGCGAGTGCGCCATGGGTCTGGCCGTCGGGGTCGAGAAGCTGGCCGGCGCCGGGCTGCTGGGCGGAGGCGGACGACCCAAGGCCGACGCCGACACGTGGACGCCCAAGGGTCGCTTCGGCGCGGTCGCTCCGGTCGACGGACGCATCGGCACCGAGACCATGCCCGGCGTGTTCGCCCAGATCGGCATGGAGTACGGGCACCGCTACGGCGGCACCAGCTTCGAGCTGTTCGCCCGGATATCCGAGAAGAACCACAGCCACTCCACGCTCAATCCGCTGGCGGCCTACTCCAAGAAGATGTCGCTCGACGAGATCATGGGCGACGTCATGATCGCCTACCCCAACACCCGGCCGATGTGCTCGGCCAACTGCGACGGCGCCGCCGCGGCCGTGGTGGTCTCGAGCGAGAAGCTGGCCACCCTCGATCCCGACCAGCGCCGCCGGGCGGTCAAGGTCTCGGCGTCGGTGCTCACCACCGACCCCTACGAGGAGGCGTGCCAGGTCCTGCCGAACGTCAACACGCTGACCCGCAACGCCGCCCGCCAGGCCTACGAGCAGGCCGGTGTTGCCCCCGAGGACCTGGACCTGGTGGAGCTGCACGACTGCTTCGCCACCGCCGAGCTGGTCCACTACGACAACCTCATGCTCTGCAAGGAGGGCGAGGCGGTCCCGTTCTTCGAGTCCAGGGCCACCTGGCGGGACGGATCCACGCCGGTCAACGTCTCGGGCGGCCTGCAGTCCAAGGGCCACCCCATCGCCGCCACCGGCATCGCCAACATCTGGGAGGTCTGCCATCACCTGCGCGGTGAGGCCGGCGACCGCCAGATCGAGGGTGCCAGCGTGGGAATGGCCCACGTGATCGGGCTGGGCTCGGCCTGCGGAGTCCACATCCTCGAGAAGGCCGCCGCATAGGGCGATGCAACGCCTGGAGCGGCCCACCTCCACCGTCGGAAAGCCGCGTTGACAACTCACGTCTGCTCGAACTCGCCGGCGAGCCGGCGAGGGTAACGATTCTGCGCTTCAGGGAGCCTCGCTGTGGAGTCTGTTCGAGTCCCAAATAGCCAAACGTGGGCTGTGCGAGAGGGCCGATCCGCTCGGCCCTTGGGCCGGGGCCACTACTTCGAACTGGGCCTGGACCTCCTCGCCGAGGGTGGGGCCAAGGCCGTCACCATCGACGCGCTGTGCGGCCGGCTCCAGGTGACCAAAGGGTCCTTCTACCACCACTTCAAGAGCGGCCGGGACTTCCTGTGGCAGCTGCTCGTCTATTGGGAGGACCGTTACGGCCAGCGTCTGGCCCGGGAAGCCATGGCCGCCCGCGGCGCCGCCGAGCTGATCCCGCTGATGAAGCAGCGGGCCGCGTACGACGTGCGCCACGAGGCCGAGAGCGCCATCCGGGCACTGGCCCAGTCTGATCCGTTCGCGGCCGAGGTGCAGCAGCGGGTCGACCAGGGCCGGGAGGACCTGCTGGTGGACACGTTCCTGCAAGCCGGGATACCGCTCGACACCGCTCGGACCCTGGCCCGCATCGGCGTGGCCATCCTCATCGGCGTGCAGCAGCGGGAGCGTCCGGTCGACCGGGACCGGCTGCGCACGCTGTTCGACGAGTACCAGCGTTGGATCCAGGCATCGATAGTTCTCGAACAGGGGGAAGCAGTTCGATGACCACCGACTCGATTCAGCCCGACACCGCCGACGTGCGGGCGGCCGGTCAGGTGTACATCGACCCGGCCGCCTACGCCGACGAGGAGCGCTTCCACCAGGCGTGCACGCTGCTGCGCCGGCACGACCCCATCCACCTGGTCGAGCACCCGGAGTTCCCGCCCTTCTGGGCCATGACCAGGCACGCCGACGTGTACGAGGTCGAGCTGCACCCGAAGGAGTTCCACAACGCCCCGGTGCCGGTGCTGGCCGAGCGGCAGGCCATCGAGCAGATGGAGCTGTCGGGACAGATGCTGCGCACGCTCATCCACATGGACGACCCCGACCACCGGACCCACCGGGCCCTGGCCGTCGACTGGTTCAAGCCCCGCAGCCTGGCCCGACTCGACGACCGGCTGGCCGAGCTGGCCAGGCTGTCGGTGGCCCGCATGGAGGACCTGGGCGGACGTTGCGACTTCGCCCGCGACATCGCCATGCAGTATCCGCTGCAGGTGATCCTGTCGATCCTCGGGCTGCCCGAGTCGGACTATCCCCGCATGCTCCAGCTGACCCAGGAGTTGTTCGGGGCCCAGGATCCGGAGCTGTCCCGGAGCGACAATCCGGCAGACCTGCTGCTCGTCCTGCAGGACTTCTTCCAGTACTTCAACGCCCTGACCGAGGACCGGCGGGCCAACCCGGCCGAGGACCTGGCGTCCACCATCGCCAACGGGCGCATCGACGGCGAGCCCCTCGGCATCGTGGAGACGATCTCGTACTACATCATCGTGGCCACCGCCGGACACGACACCACCTCGTCGGCCATGGCCGGCGGGATGCAGGCGCTCATCGAGCATCCCGACCAGCTGCAACGGCTGCGCGACGATCCGGCTCTGCTCGATTCCGCGGTCGACGAGATCATCCGCTGGGTGACGCCGGTCAAGCACTTCATGCGCAACGCGGTCGAGCCGTACTCGGTCGGCGGCCACCAGTTCTCGCCGGGCGACATGCTGCTGCTGTCCTACCCGTCGGCCAACCGGGACGAGGACGTGTTCGACGACCCGTTCCGCTTCGACGTGGGCCGTTCCCCCAACCCCCACCTGGCCTTCGGCTTCGGGGCCCACTATTGCCTCGGCGCCAAGCTGGCCAAGATGGAGATCCGGGCGCTGTTGGCAGAGCTCCTCCCCCGCCTCGACTCCATCTCCCTCGCGGGAGAACCCGCCCTGTCCCACACCACCTTCGTAGGCGGCCTGAAACACCTCCCCATCTCCTACACCCTCAACTAGCCGGGATTGGCATATACCCCTCACCCGTATATGGTTCAGGTCATGTGGGAGCGGACCTACTCGGTGAGCGGCATGACCTGCGACCACTGCGCGCAGGCGATCACGTCGGAGCTCAAGACCCTGGCCGATGTAACCGAGGTCGAGGTGGACCTGGCGGCCGGCTTCGTCCGGGTCGTCAGCTCGGAGGAGCTGGACGACGCTGCCGTGGGCGCGGCGGTGGAGGACGCTGGCTACGAGGTCGTCGGGTGACGATCGTCGACCTGGAGGTTGGCGGCATGACCTGTGCGTCGTGCGCGGTCCGGGTCGAGAAGCGCCTCAACCGACTCGACGGGGTCCACGCCACTGTCAACTACGCGACCGGCCGGGCCCGGGTCACCCTTGACGAACATGCCCCCGAAACCCGTGGCGGGCCACGGGTTTCGGAGGCAAGTCCGATCGGTGAGCTGATCGAGGCGGTGGAAGCGGCCGGCTACACCGCCCGGACCCCCACCGCCGCCCGGGAGGACGACGAGGCCACGACCGAGGTCCGCACCCGGCTGGTCGTAGCGATCCTCCTCAGCGTGCCGGTCGTCGCCATGGCCATGATCCCGGCGCTGCAGTTCGACTACTGGCAATGGGTGTCGCTGGCCCTGGCCACCCCGGTGGTGCTGTGGGCCGGACTCCCGTTCCACTTCGCGGCCTGGCGCAACCTCCGCCACCGCACCGCCACCATGGACACCCTCATCTCGGTGGGAACTCTGGCGGCGCTCGGCTGGTCGGTCTACGCCCTCGTCTTCGGCGACGCCGGGACCATCGGGATGACCGACGGGTTCGCCCTCACCGTCGAACGAGGCATGGGCGACAGCCAGATCTACCTGGAGGTCGCCGCCGGCGTCACCACGTTCATCCTGGCCGGCCGGTACTTCGAGACCCGGGCCCGTCACCACTCCAGCGCCGCGCTCCGGGCCCTCCTGGAGCTGGGCGCCAAGGACGTGGCCGTACTGCGCAACGGCGGGGAGCTGCGGCTCCCCATCGAGAGTCTGGAAGTGGGCGACCGGTTCGTGGTTCGCCCCGGCGAGAAGGTGGCCACCGACGGCGTGGTGGAGGAAGGCACCTCAGCCATCGACGCCTCGCTGCTCACCGGCGAGAGCATCCCGCTCGAGGTCGGTCCCGGCGACGAGGTGGCGGGCGCGACCGTGAACGCCGGTGGACGCCTTGTCGTCCGGGCCACCCGGGTCGGAGCCGACACCGCCCTGGCCCAGATCGCCCGGCTGGTGCACGAAGCCCAGAGTGGCAAGGCCCCGGTGCAGCGGCTGGCCGACCGGGTAGCTGCCATCTTCGTCCCGGTGGTGATCGCCTTGGCCGTGGGCACGTTCGCCGGGTGGATGCTGGTCGACGGCGACACCGCTGCCGCGTTCACCGCCGCGATCGCGGTGCTGATCATCGCCTGTCCCTGCGCTCTGGGCCTGGCCACCCCCACCGCGCTACTGGTGGGTACCGGGCGGGGCGCCCAGCTGGGCATGTTGATCAAAGGGCCCGAGATCCTGGAATCCACCCGCCAGGTCGACACGGTCGTGCTCGACAAGACCGGCACGGTCACCACCGGGGCGATGACGCTGGTCGAGGTGGTCACCACCCCCGACACATCGGCGGAGACTGCCCTCACGCTGGTCGGATCGGTGGAGGACGCCTCGGAGCACCCGATCGCCCGGGCCATCGCTGCGGGCGCTCGGGGGCACGGTGTCCCGCTGACGCCGGTCGAGAACTTCACCTCCACCCAGGGCCTCGGTGTAGCCGGGGTGGTCGACGGCCGCCACGTCGTCGTGGGCCGCTCCGTCGGTTCTGTGACCAAATCTTTTCCGGCGACCTGGGATAACGGGCTTGATTCAGGTCACAGAACCGAGCTGGCCGCCGTGAAGGACCGGGCCGAGCTCGCCGGACAGACCGTGGTGCTGGCGGCATGGGACGGTGCGGTGCGAGCGGCGTTCGTCGTGGCAGACACCGTGAAGCCGACGTCGGCCGAGGCGGTTGAGCAGTTGCGGACGCTGGGCCTCCACCCCGTGCTGTTGACCGGGGACAACCGCCGGGCGGCCGAAGCTGTGGGCGCCCAGGTCGGCATCGACGAGGTCGTGGCCGAGGTGCTGCCGCAGGACAAGGTGGCGGTGGTCCGTCGGCTCCAGGACCAGGGTCGGATCGTGGCCATGGTCGGCGACGGGGTCAACGACGCCGCGGCGCTGGCCCAGGCCGACCTGGGGCTGGCCATGGGGACCGGCACCGACGTGGCCATCGAGGCCTCGGACCTGACCCTGGTGCGGGGTGACCTGCAGGTCGCCGCCGACGCCATCCGTCTGTCCCGTCGGACCCTGGCCACCATCAAGGCCAACCTGTTCTGGGCCTTCGCCTACAACGTCGCAGCGCTGCCGCTGGCGGCGGCGGGTCTGCTCAACCCCATGATCGCCGGCGGGGCCATGGCTCTGTCCAGCGTGTTCGTGGTGTCCAACAGTCTCCGCCTGCGCCGCTTCCAGCCGATGGCGTACCCCCTACCGGTATCTTGAGCTCCTGACGAGGTCGAGGAGGACAGCGTGCGCGGCTACACCATGAACAAGGACGACTACAGCAAGCGGCTCCGGCGCATCGAGGGTCAGGTCCGCGGGCTGCAGCGCATGATCGAGGAGGACTCCTATTGCATCGACGTCCTCACCCAGGTCAGCGCCGTGACCAAGGCCCTGCAGAGTGTCGCGGTCGGCCTCCTCGATGAGCACATGCGCCATTGCGTCGCCGACGCGGCCCGAGGCGACGACAAGGCCCGCGCCGACGAGATGGTCACCGAGGCCACCCGGGCCATCGAACGTCTGGTGAAGGCCTAGGCGAGGCGGTTCAAGAACACCGTGACCTGCCCGGCCGACCGGAACGCTGCGTCCGGCTTGCCGTCCTCGTCGAAGTCAGCGGTGACGACCTGGTCGCCGGGGGCGTTCATGAAGCGGGTCTCGGCGAACGGGTCCGCGGCAGCTCCGAACCGCACCTCGCTGCTGCTCCGGTCTTCGCTGTCCTCAGCCGCCACCAGCAGGTCGTCGGCGCCGTCCCCATTGAAGTCGGCGCTGACGAAGTCGAAGGACCAGTCCGAGCTGGGCCGGAGCGAAGCAGTCCCGAAACCGCCGGTTCCGTCCCCGAGCAAGACCGTCTCGCCGTAGCCGCCGGAGCTGGTGGCACGGTTGCGCCCCACCAGGTCCAGGAACCCGTCACCGTTGGCGTCGATGACCTCGATCTGATCGACCAGGATGAGCGTGGTCGCGGGCATGTACAGCCCGAGGAAGGACTGCGTGAACCCGAAGCTCCCAGCGCTGTCGCCGAGGTAGAGGTCGAACCGGGCCTGGGGAACCAGGGCGCAATTGCACGAGCCGACGATCAGATCGACGTGTCCGTCGCCGTTCACATCGGCCAGCACCTGGTCGTAGTCCGGCGACGTGCTGTGGGCGTCGGACAGCAACGGTGCGCCGAAGCCACCCCCGCCATCGCCGAGCCGCACCCGGATCTGCTTGCCGGTGGGCCCGCCCTGGACCTCCGGCCACACCAGATCGGCGTGGTCGTCGTCGTTGACGTCGTCGACCAACAACGACGGCGGTGCGTACCAGGGGTCGCTGGCGAGCGACGACGGCGGATCGAATCCCCCGGCACCATCGTTCAACTGCAGCGTGGTCCGAGTCTCGTTGGCGTCTTTCTCCACCTCGATCGAGTCGTCGAAGCCGTCCTCGTTGACGTCGACCAGGAACCCGCTGGGAGAACCGCCGGTCAGCGCGCCGGTGGTCAAGCCTCCGGCTCCGTCTCCCAGCAGGACCGTGGTCCCGCTGACCAGGTCGACGTGACCGTCGCCGTTCACATCTCCAGAGATGAGCACGTCCTCACCGGACACCGGGTACGTCGTCGGCGGGTCACCCAGATCGCACCCCGCCGCCATGAAGGCAAGAACCCCGACAACGCCGACCCCGGCGCGCGCCGCCCCACGAGCTCGCAACATCGTTGACCCCCCAACCCCCGGTGCGTGTTACCGGAAGGCGTCGTGAGGGTATCCCAACGGTGGCGGCGGAGGTTGTTGTCTCCCTATACCCCTATAGGGTATCTGCCATGGACCACGGAGCTCACGAGGGCCACGAGACCCACGAGACCCACGAGACTCACGACAAGCACGCGGGTCATGACCCGGAGATGTTCCGGCGCCGCTTCTGGCTGAGCCTGGCCTTCACCATCCCCCTGGTGGTGACCAGCGAGATGGTCATGGACTGGTTCGGCTACTCCCTCGACTTCTGGGGGATGGACCTGCTCGGGCCGATCCTCGGGTCGTTCGTGTTCTGGTGGGGTGGCTGGCCGTTCCTCGCCGGCGGGGTGGTCGAGCTGCGGGCCCGGCAGCCGGGGATGATGCTGCTGATCTCGATGGCCATCACGGTGGCCTATGTGGCCTCGATGGCCACCTCCCTGGACCGGTTCGACCTGGACTTCTGGTGGGAGCTGGCGGCCCTGGTCACGATCATGCTGCTGGGCCACTGGCAGGAGATGAAGGCCATCGGCCAAGCCCAGGGGGCTTTGGCCGCGCTGGCCGAGCTGCTGCCCGACGATGCCGAGCGGGTTGGTCCCGACGGCTCGGTGTCGACCATGTCGATCGGCGAGCTGCGGCCGGGCGACGTGGTGCTGGTCCGCTCCGGAGCCCGGGTGCCCGCCGACGGGGTCATCGTGGACGGCTCGGCCGAACTGGACGAGTCCATGATCACCGGTGAGTCCCGACCGGTGGCCAAGGCCGTCGGCGACAAGGTCGTGGCCGGAACGGTGTCCACCGACTCCGCTATTCGGGTGCGGGTCGAGGCGGTCGGCGACGACACCGCCCTGGCCGGGATCCAACGGCTGGTGGCCGAGGCCCAGGCGTCCGGCAGCCGAGCCCAGGTGCTGGCCGACCGGTTCGCCGCACTGCTCTTCTACATCGCCACCGCCGCCGGACTGATCACCTTCCTGACCTGGTGGGCGCTGGGCAGCCTCGACGACGCGGTGGTGCGGACGGTGACCGTCCTGGTCATCGCCTGCCCCCATGCCCTGGGCCTGGCCATCCCGTTGGTGATCTCGCTGTCGACCGCGGTGGCGGCCAAGGCCGGGATCCTGGTCAAGGACCGGTTGGCGCTGGAACGGATGCGCACCATCGACGCTGTGCTGTTCGACAAGACCGGCACCCTCACCAAGGGCGCCCACATCGTGACCGGGGTCGCGGCTGCCGCGGGGAGCACCGAGGACGAGGTGTTGAGCATCGCCGGCGGAGTGGAGTCCGACAGCGAGCACCCTCTGGCCCGGGCCATCGTCGCCGCGGCCAAGGAGCGGGGCGATGTCGCGTACGCCAGCTCGTTCCGGTCCCTGACCGGGCGGGGTGTGGAAGCCACCGTCGACGGGGTGGCCTACGCGGTGGGTGGACCGGCGTTGCTGCGGGAGCGCGGGCTCCAGGTTCCCCCCGAGCTGGAGCCGCAGGTCGGGGGTTGGCAGTCCCGGGGTGCGGCGGTTCTGTACCTGGCGCGGGGTTCTTCGGTGGTCGGGGCGTTCGCGCTGGAGGACGAGATCCGACCCGAGGCCCGGGAAGCGGTGTCCTCGCTGCGGTCGATGGGGATCAAGGTGGTCATGATCACCGGCGATGCCCGCCAGGTGGCCGACGCGGTGGGCGCGGAGCTCGGTATCGACGAGGTGTTCGCCGAGGTGCTGCCCGAAGACAAGGACAAGGCGGTCAGCTCGCTCCAGGCCCGGGATCTGTCGGTGGCCATGGTCGGCGACGGGGTCAACGACGCACCGGCGCTGGCCCGGGCCGATGTGGGTCTGGCCATCGGGGCCGGCACCGATGTCGCCATCGAGTCCGCCGGTGTGGTGCTGGCGAGCAACGATCCCCGGGGCGTCATCGGCGTGATCCGGTTGTCCAAGGCCAGCTATCGCAAGATGCTGCAGAACCTGGCCTGGGCCGCGGGGTACAACGTGCTGGCCATTCCGCTGGCGGCCGGCGTCCTGGCCTGGGCGGGGATCACCCTGTCGCCCGCGGTGGGGGCAATCCTCATGAGCCTGTCGACCATCGTGGTCGCCCTCAACGCCCAGACCCTGCGCCGAGTCGACCTAACGCTGTAGGGCTTCGGTCTCGGTCGGGGCGCTGTCGCAGCAGATGCTGGCGGTGGGCCGGCCGAGCTCCACCGGCTGGACCGTGCGGAGCTGGCCGTCGGGGTGCTCGGCGTCGGCGAGGACGGTGTAGATCTCCCACGGCTCGCCGTCCGGGGCGTTGACCCACACCTTGTCCTGTACGGCGTAGCAACAGGACACCTCGTCCTCTGTCGCGGTGGGTAGTCCCTCGTCGGACAGCCGGGCCGTCGCGGCCGCGACCTCGTCAGTGGACTCCACCTCGACGCCCAGGTGGTTGAGGGAACCGGCGTCGTCGTGGCCCTCGATGAGCACCAGCTTGAGCGGGGGTTCGGCGATGGCGAAGTTGGCATAGCCGGGCCTCCGCTTGGCCGGTTCGGTGGCGAAGAGCTTGCCGTAGAACTCCACCGCTGCATCCAGGTCCGACACGTTCAACGCCAACTGCACTCGAGCCATCAGAGGTCCTCCCGCTGATACATTCGTTGTTGTCGATGTGATGGTAGGCATCATATCGATGATTGTCAATGGGAGGACTCATGTCGACGCAAACCGCACCCAGCTCCACGACCACCGCCGAGGGCTGCTGCGGGATCACCGTCGGGGTGCCGCTCGCCCGGGACGACGCCGCCCGTCTGGCTCGGGGCTTCGCCGCGCTGGCCGATCCCGTGCGTCTGCGAATCCTGAGCCTCATCGCCGCGGCCGGGGAGTGCTGCTCGTGCGACCTGCAGGATCCGATCGGCAAGTCGCAGCCGACGATCAGCCACCACACCAAGACGCTGGCCGAAGCCGGGCTGATCAGCGGGGAGAAGCGGGGCAAGTGGACCTGGTGGCGGATCGTTCCCGACCAGCTGGCGGCCCTGCGATCTGCCCTGGAGTAACCCGTTCTGGCAGGGTGTTCTGACCGGAGCCGCCGCGAATGGCAAGGTTGTGCCTGGCGGGCGATCAAGAACACCCGGCGCCCAGGCTCGGCGCCCGGACCGCGGGATGGCCTGCTATCGACCCCAAAGACGAAAACGATTCCGAGGCCAGTGGGCAGGCAGCGTCCGCTCCAACCCCCAAAAAGCCCCGGAAGCCCAGGAAACCCCGCGCCAAGGCCGCCACCCCCGCCACCGCTCCGGCCGCCGATCCCGAAGCCCCAGCTGCGGACCCAGAACCGACCGCCGCGGACACTGTCGAGCCGGAACCAACTCCCCCAACCGGACCCGGCACCGCTGAGCCAGAAGCGGCTACGGCCGAGCCCAAGACGGAGACCGCCCCTCCGGAGGCGACTCCCGAGAGCGAAGCCTCAGCTGCGGACCCTGAACGGACAATGGCGGACGCTGTCGAGGCGGAGGAAGACGCTGCCGTCAAGCCGGAGGCTGTAGCCGCTGAGCGGGAGTCAACTCCGACCTCCGGGACAGAACCGGACGCGACTCCGACCACCGCCACAACTCCAGCGGAGCCGGAGACCACCCCACCGACCGGCATCGCCGTAGCCGAACCGGAGATAGTCCCCGCCACCGAAACAACGCCCGAACCGGACCCGACCCCAACAGAGCCGGACACATTTCCGACGACCAGCATCGCCGAGACCGAACCTGAGCCAGTCCCGGCCACCGGAACAACGGCCGAACCGGACCTGACCCCAACAGACCCGGACACAGCTCCCGCACCCGGCATCGCCGTAGCCGATCCGGAAACAGTCCCCGCAACCGAAACAACGCCCGAACCGGACCCGACCCCAGCAGAGCCG
>DASXTK010000190.1:0-7490 GCA_036505485.1 Acidimicrobiales bacterium | reverse complement strand
ATCCGAGGTTGGGTGAGCACAGGACCACGCCTTTTTCGGTCTTGATGGGGTTGGTCGTGTTGGTCGGGTCGGTTTGGATCTGGCGTACGTGGCCTCCAAGTTCGACGCCGACGGCGTCGATGTTGTGATGCAGCTGGATCTCGCGAACGACCTTGAGGATCCCGTCAAGGACCGTGGGGGGATCGGTCGCCGTGAGATAGAGCGACGTGGGATCACTGAGCTGGGTTCCGGCGAGGTCCATCGTCACAGCGATGAGCTCGCAGGTCGAGGGGTCTGTGCCGGAGGTGATGGAGATTCCCGCGATGGTGGCCGCGTCCGGGATGATCTTGAGGAGCTTGCGGGTTCTGCGCGCTTCAGTGATCTCGGATACCTCCGAGAGGAGCCGGCCGATGAGCGGGTTGACCGCCCGCGTGATCGTTCCCAGGCTCAGGTTCGTGGCTTCGTGCAGTTCCTGCCGAGACACCCCGACTCTTCGGCCTGTGCCGGGCTTGCTGAGAACGATGATCTGTTCGATCACTTTCGCAACAGTGCGTGTGGGCAGGGTTGGCTGGCTCGCCACAAGTGTCCTCTCACCTCGGTGGATAACGGCCGTTGTCAAACTACATCCCCCCCGTGTGCCCTGCACGTCGTGTGCACAGAACACCTCATGATTTTTACGAACATCGCCTGCTCTAGAAACATAGTTTGCGTAACGCAAAGGGTGGGGTATGGTCGATTGAAGGCAAATCCACGTCACCGGGAGGACAGCGGTGAGCGTTTACGCCTCGAACCAGGCCCCCGAAAGCCCCGAAAGCCCCAGCGACCACAGCGGAGCATCGGCGCCTCGCCGGCACGTAGCGGTGGTACGGGCCCTCGGCGTCGATGACGGTGTAGAGCAACCTCGCCGGCCGTGGCGCATCGCGGTCGCCCTCAGCGTGGCCCTCGTGGTCAGCGTCGTGATCGGCCTAGTCGTCCTACCGGGTGACACGCGGACGTCGACGCCGCCCGCCGACCGATCAGAACCCGGGACGGCAGACGCCACCGAAGAAGAGGCCGGCACCGACCCGACCTCACCGGTCACAGAGAGCCCTGCCGCTCCCGACCCTCAGACCGAGCCGGGCGGCGATCCTCAGACGCCGTCGCCGAGCCCCGAGACCCAGCCGGGCCCGACAATTCCTGCCCCGCCGCCGTCGCAGATCCCAGCCTCGGACTCACCCCAACCGGGGCGAGCGCCCCAGACGCCCCCCGGGCCTCAAGCTCCGCCCCCGCCGACCAATCCGCCGCCGCCTGCGCCCGCCCCTCCAGCCCCGGTGACTGCGGACGGGACCGTCCAGGGCTGCAACACCTACGGCGCCGACTGCGGGAACGTCCCCCTGTATGTCGACGTGCCACCCCCGGGCTACGACTACACGACCTGGCCGAAAGTCATCACCGTCGGCAACGGGTCCACCCTCACTGCCCGGTGCTGGGCCCGTGGAGGGGTCACCTACAACTACGCCGCCTGGTTCGACCCGCCCGACTACGGCCCGAACCCCTACGAGTCTGACGTGTATTTCAACGTGCGGGCCGCCGGCGGCCAGTGGGCGTGGGTCCCTGACACCTATTTCGTCCGCGACAAGACCGGCCGCATGGGCCTCCCGGAATGCTGAGGAACCCCCGGATGAGTAACGCCTCCGACGACATGGTCGCCGCCGCCAAAGGGTCCAAGGCCACCGCCACCGGCGAGGCCGTACACGAGGCCGCCCGCGAGTACGAGAAGAAGAAGAAGTGGTCCGGGTCGATCTCCCGGGAGTCGACCAGGAAGGAACGCACCACTCGCCGCAGCCGAGTCAGCCTCAGCGTGGTGGTGGGCGGCGGCATCATCGTGGCGCTCGCCTTGTGGCTCACCCAACGAGGCGACGGCGACCCGGCCATCAAGACCGACGACCCGCCAGCCACCACCACCTCGGTCTCGACGTCGGCGCCCCAGCCGACCAGCACCACGCCGACGACAGGAGCGACACCGGTCGCGTCCGGCACGACATGTAGTGGCGTGCCCTGCACGATCCTCACGGCCCAGGGCACGCTCGAGACCCCCGGGGGCGAAGGCGTGTGGATCAGGAGCTGCTTCGACACCTCGCCGTGCGAGCGCCGGGCCCTCGCCGCCGAGCACCAGCAGATCTATGCGGTGTGTCGCGTCGAGGGCGGCATGGAGGTCTTCGGCGACACGGTGTGGGTGAAGACGCCGTGGGCCTTCACCGGTCCCATCCCCCAGGACCAGCCCGTCCGGGCCGAGTCCACCGGCCGCAGCGATCCCGACAGCCAGGACTTCGGGTGGGCCACCGCCTACTACCTCACCCCCCGCGACGCGATTGAAGCCCTCCCGCTATGCACATGACCCCGGCCGAAGCTCACCGAACAAGCCCAACGTCGACGACCGCAACCACCACCCCCCAACTGCTGCTCTGAACAGGAGGGCAGATTCATGACCCTACGTAGACGAATCGGCGGCCTACTGGCCGCAACGCTCCTATCGACACTCTTCATCGGCATCACCCAGGAGGCCCCCGCCTCCGCGGCGCCGGCGGCGCCGGCCTGCACGTCCTCTGGCTGCAACGGCCAGGACCCCATCGCGGCCCGCTGCGGGGACGCCCGCACCCTGGAGTCGTTCTGGCGCGACAACGCCTTCATCGAGCTCCGCTACTCACCGGTGTGCAACGCCGCCTGGGCGCGCGGAATCACCTACAACACCTCGGGCTGGTGCAACAGCTGGAACGACCAACAGATCCTGTGGGTCGAGGGCTCCGCAGGCGGGCAGATCGTCGTCCAGGACAGCGTCTGCATGAGCAGCACCCCCGGCTACTCCTTCTACACCACCATGGTCGGATTCAACTACTGGACCCGCGCCTGCCTCGTGAAGTCCGTGGCCGCGGACTGGTCGATGCACTACAACGGCTGCACCAGCTGGCGGTAGCCAGCAGCGCACCGCAGCCGAACACGAAGGCCGTGGGTCTGCCGGATCACACCGGCAGACCCACGGCCTTCGGGATTTTCAGGGTCGCTGCCAGCTCGTGCGGACGGACTGGGACCTGAGGAGCTGGTTGGCTCCTGGTCCGCTCCGTGGAACGAAACGGGCGTTCTAGGGTTTCGGACAATGGCGCGGACCCGCGGAACCACCCCCGAACCGGCGAAAGCCTTGCTGCGCTGGCGACGGGAGCGGCTCAGGCGCGAACTGGCCGAGCAGCTCACCGTCGGGAACGGGCTCACCAACATGCTGTCGGGCAGGGTCCTCCAGGGGATCGGCTACCAGAACCCCGAGGAATGGAGGGTGACGCCAGAGGGCTGGCACCAGCGCAACCGCACCATCCTCGACCAGGCCTTCACCACCACCCAGGTCCGAGACGAGTATGACCGGCGGCCCCGGGCGAGGGTCCTCAACGTCGACGCTTACAAGGGTGACCCTTTGCGGATGGAGCAAATCGCCGCTCTCCGCAAGGCGCACGAGCAACGGCTGAGCAGACTCCGAGACATTCAGGGACGGCTCGATGTGTACGACGAAGATCGCCAGGCGCCCGACTTCGACACAGCCAACAACGATGTACTCGCCTCCGACGGACGCCTCGTGTTCATCGTGCACGGCCACGACGACCACACCAAGCAACTCGTCGCCCGCACGCTGCACCAGCTGACCGGCGACGAGCCGGTGATCCTCCACGAGATGCCCAACGCCGGCCAGACCATCATCGAGAAGCTCGAACGCCACGCCGGCCTCGCCGCTGCCGCGGTCGTGATCCTCAGCCCCGACGACGCCGGCGCTAAGGCACCCGCCGGCGAGGACGAGCCGGCCCTGCGGGCCCGCCAGAACGTCGTCTACGAGCTCGGCTGGTTCCACGGTCGACTTGGCCGGGGCAAGGTGGTTGCGCTGCTGGTCGGCGACGTCGAACAGCTCAGCGACCTCAGCGGCGTGCTCTATATCCCCGTCGACCCCGGCGGCGCCTGGCGCTACCAACTGGGCCACGAGCTACGCGAGGCCGGCCTGGAGGTCGACCTCGACAAGGTGCGCCACTAGCCGCCGTGAGCGCCGACCGGGCCGCCCTCTCCCCGGCCTCACTCGACAGCCCGGGACTCCCAAGCTGTCATCAGGGGACAACTAGGTCCGGGACTTCGCGGCGCTAGGGGGCGCCGCCGAGCCACGCATCCTGGAACGTCTCATCGGCCCGAGAACCCCGGCCGCCTGGACGACGCCTCGGCTCGCTCGGACAGACTGCCGATCGTGGAGCTGGTCATCGCCCGCAATCCCGACCCCGAGTCCCGGCTGCCGTATCTGATGCGGGTGCCGCTCGGCGAGGGCCTCGTGTTCTCCACGGCCGGGACCTGGCCACGCACCAAAGCGCTGTACTGCCACCCGCTCGAGCTCGGGCACTGGCCCGACAACCCCGAGGTCGTCGAGCAGGTCCCTGTGCGGTCTTGCCATCGCCGGGGCGCCGCGATCGACCTGGTCCTAGACCGGGCGAGGGAGAACCGATCGCAGATCGTGTTCACCACAGCCCGGGGCCAAGACGCCGTGTTCTGGCAGACCCCCCGTGTCCGCAAGCAAGCCCGGCCCCAAGTCCGTACCCCGACCGCTCGGGCCGCCCGCGTCGACGAGCTGGAGATCATCTCGACGCCCACGAGCAGTATCCCTACCGCTTCCCCACCCAGGCCGCCCGGACCGTCAGACGGGCCCTGCCCTGCGGCGACTACGGCATCGACGTCGACGGCCGGCTCGTCGCCTCGGTCGAGCGCAAGTCGCTCGCCGACCTCGTCTCGAGCCTGACCGGCGGCAAGCTCCACTACGCCCTGGCCGAACTGGCTGCCCTGCCCCGCGCCACGCTCGTCGTAGAAGACCGCTACTCGCGGCTCTACAAGATCGACTGGGTGCGGCCCGCTGTCGTCGCCGACGGCCTCGCCGAGTTCCAGGTGCGCTGGCCCAACGTTCCCATCGTGTTCTGCGAAACCCGACAGCTCGCGGAGGAACGGACCTACCGGTACCTGGCTGCCGCCCACACCTGGGCACTCAACGACGCAGCTGCCCGGGAACGCATCGGCGCCGGCCATCCCGACGAGACCGAAGACGCACCGCCTGCGCCCGAGCCATCCACGGCAGAAGTCCGCGCCTGGGCCCCGGCCAACGCCATCCCGGTACCGGACCGAGGACGCCTACGACCCGAGATCTGGGAAGCCTGGCGGACCGCCGCCGGCCAGTAGACCCACCCTGCGGGCCGCGCCGACAGCTCTACTTGTCACCTGGTGACAGCTTCGGGAGTTCTGGAAGGCCCGTGAGTTCAGCGGGAGTGAAGGTCCGTCGGCGGGAACCCACGGCCCGGACGTGACTGGGTTCCTGGAAGTCGGCGGGTTGACGGTAACTCGTTGTCCTCTGCCGCGGGTACCTGTTCGGCGGCTGGGAATGCTGGTCTGATCTGGCCCCGAGTGATGACCTCAACCGGCCTCCTCGCCACGCTCGGTGACAGGGGCGAACGGTCCTCTCGCGAGCAGATCGCCGACTCGGGCGCGCCTGGCCGAGGCGCTGGGCGGCCTGTGGCGTGCTCCGCGATCGCGGGAGTTCTGCGCCCAGAACGGCACTTGGAGGACGCGGCAACCTTCGGAGTTGCCCGCGTGTTCAGGGGACACTTACGACTTCGTCGTTCGCCGAGTCGGGGCACCGTCTCGATGAGGGCCCTACACGCGGGCGCCACCTGAATAGGGCGTCATGTCCATCCTCGGGTAGCGACACTGCACGTCGGTGAGCGTCTGGTCGTTCCAGTAGGGGTCGCCGATGGCCGGGAAGCCGAACAGCTCGCGCTCGCGGGGCGTGGCCCGTTCCATCATCTCGGTCCAGTGAGGGCCGAGCGAGTCGGTGGGCCATCCCATCCTTCCGGTCCAACGCGGTCCCCAGACCTCGTAGCCGGCGAGCAACATGAACCGTGCTCGTCGTCCGGCCAGGTCCACGAGGTCGGGGTGGAACGCCAGCCGGTTCAGGTCCCACGACTGCCACGGCGCCACGCGTATCCCGTCGAACTGGCTTCGCGCGTACTCGTGGTGGGCTGACGGGTCGGCGAAGTACTCCTCGGGCCGGGGGTAGTGCAGCAATGGGTCCTCGTCGACGCCGGGCCCGTGCCGACGATCGGCGCCGACTTCTACGACCTCGACTCGTTCGACAACTACCTGCGCCGTCTGGCTACGACGCCTCGACGACATGCGCGACGTTCCCATCCGGTCCCTCGAATGGGAACCGCTACTGGCCCGCCCCTGAACCGCAGTCGCCGAGGGCGAGGTGCACCGCTTGGCGCTTGCCCCACTGTAGGACCGAGCCATCGAGGCGGGCACCCTCCGCCACCAGGTCGGTCTCGCCCAACGGTGCGCGTCGAGCTTGAGCCCGCCCTGCGCGGCCAGCCGCCGCACCTCGCTCTTGGACGTCGCCATGCCCTGGCCAACCAGCAACGCCGCCAGGTCGACAGGACCAAGTTCGACCCGTACCACGGGCAGGTCCTGGGGCAGCTCCCGGTGCTTGAACACCCGATCGAAGGCGCCCCGGGCCTCCTTGGCCGCGACCTCGCCGTGGTAGCGGGCCACGATGGCCTCGGCCAAGTCGCGCTTGGCCGTCGCCGGCTCGGTCACCATGCGACGTTCGAGGTCGGCCACCTGGGCTGGGGAGAAGTCGGCGCACAGCTCCGCGTAGGTCCGCGCTGCCGCATCGGGGATCGACATCAGCTTCCCGACTGCTCCTCAGCCGGTTCCCGGATGCCGATCCAGTTGCCAGCCGACTTCCCCATCTTGTCGACGCCATCGGTACCCACCAGCAGCGGCACCGTGACGACCACCTGCTCGGCCTGGCCCGCGTGGCGCTGCAAGACCCGCCCGACCAGGTTGTTATAGGTCTGGTCCGTGCCACCCAGCTCGACATCGGCGTCCAACGCCACCGAGTCGTAGCCCTGCAGGATCGGGCACAGGAACTCGAGCAGGCTGATCGGCTGCCCGCCCTTGTACCGCCTCGAGAAGTCGTCGCGCTCCAGCATCTGCGCGACGGTCAGAGCGCTCGCGCGTTCCAGGAACCGTTGCAGCGCCAAGCCCTCGAACCACTCCGTGTTGTGACGGACCTCGATCCGATCAGGATCGAGGATGCGCATCACCTGATCGAAGTAGTCAGCGGCATTGGCCCGGGTCTGCTTCGCGCTCAGCACCGCCCGGCTGCTCGACTTGCCCGTCGGATCACCGACCGACCCGTGAAGTCGCCGACGACGAGAACCGCCGTATGCCCGAGGTTCTGGAACTGGCGCAGCTTGCGCAGCACGACCGCATGACTCAGCGTCAGCTCAGCCCCCGACGGGTCGATCCCCAGCTTCACCCGCAGCGGTCGCCCCTCGCGTGCAGCCACTTCCAGCTTCTGGGCCAGGCCATCCGCCCGGAGGATCTCGGCGCAACCCAACGCAAGCTGTTCAACCTGTTGCGCAATGGTCTGGTCGCTCATCGGGTCAACTCTTCGCTCTCCTGGG
>DASXTK010000189.1:0-31277 GCA_036505485.1 Acidimicrobiales bacterium | reverse complement strand
ACGACTACGTCATCGCCACCGGCGAGACCCATTCGGTGCGGGAGTTCTGCGAGCTGGCGTTCGACCACGTCGGCTTGGATTGGGAGAAGTACGTCATCATCGACGAGAAGTTCTTCCGCCCCGCCGAGGTGGACCTGCTGGTCGGCGACGCCTCCAAGGCCCTTGACGTGCTCGGCTGGAAGCCCCGAACCACCTTCGAAGGCCTGGTCAAGCTGATGGTGGATGCCGACATCGACCTGCTCGAAGGCAAGTTGGGGGGCATCGCCTGAACGAGCCGTTGGCGCAGCCGCCGTCCACCGTCGCGGTGCTGGCGGGCGGAGTCGGAGCAGCCAAGCTGCTCGCCGGCATGGTCAAGGCCATCCCACCAGCCACGATCACCGCCATCGTCAACGTGGGTGACGATCTCGAGCCCCACGGGCTGCACGTGAGTCCCGATCTCGACACCGTGGTGTACACGGTGGCCGGCGCCATCGACCCCGAGCGGGGCTGGGGCCTGGTCGACGAGACCTGGCAGGCCATGGAAGGCCTCGAGCGCTACGGCCTCGACGCCTGGTTCCGTCTCGGCGACCGGGACCTGGCCACCCACCTGTACCGCACTGAGCGCCGCCGCACCGGGGTGCCACTGTCACAGATCACCGCCGAGATCGCCCGGGCCTGGGGACTGGAGCTGCGGGTCGTCCCGGTCACCGACGATCGGCTGCGCACCATGATCACCCTGGCCGGACGGGAGCCCATGCCGGCCAGCCCGACGGACCCCCGGCCGGGTCCGCTGGTCGTGTCCTTCCAGGAATACTTCGTGCAGCGTCAACACGCCGTTCCCATCGCCGCAGTGCGGTTCGACGGCGAGGACGCTGCGGTGCCGGCCCCGGGGGTCCTCGAGGCCATCCAGCGCGCCGGCACCGTGGTCATCGCCCCCTCGAACCCGGTGGTCTCGATCGGCCCGGTCCTGGCCGTGGCCGGGGTCCGTGACGCGGTGGCCGCCCGCCGCAACGACGTCGTGGCCATCTCCCCCATCGTCGGTGGGCGTGCCCTCAAAGGTCCGGCCGACCGCATGCTGCACGAGCTCGGCCACGAGCCCTCGGTGGTCGGCGTGGCCAGGCTCTACGAACCACTGGCCTCCACCCTGGTTATCGACGAGACCGATGCCGAAAGAGCCGAAGAAATACGGGCTTTGGGGTTGAACTGCGTCGTGACCGACACGATCATGCGGGACCCGGCAGCAGCAGCGACGCTGTCTGCCACCGTGCTTCGGGGGAGGTAGCGGGGAACCATGAGCCCGAGGCTCGAGATCCGGGCGATCGAGGGAATCGGCGAGGTCGGACCCGGCGACGATCTGGTCGGCCTGCTGATGAAGTCCCGTCCCGAGTTGGAGGACGGCGACGTCGTCGTCGTGACCCAGAAGGTGGTGTCCAAGGCCGAGGCCCAGCTGGTCCCCATCGACCCCCACGATCCGACGAGCAAGACCAAGATCATCGAGGGCGAGTCCGTCCGGATCCTGCGCCGCCGCGGCGACCTGGTGGTCAGCGAGACCCGCCACGGGTTCGTCTGCGCCAACGCCGGCGTCGACCTGTCCAACGTGGAGCACGGCTGGGCCGCTCTGCTGCCCGAGGATCCCGACCGCTCAGCCCGACGGATCCGCGACGGCATCCGGGGCAAGCTCGACGTCGATGTCGCGGTGATCATCAGCGACACCTTCGGCCGGGCCTGGCGGCGCGGTCTGACCGATGTGGCGATCGGCTGCGCCGGCATCCGGGCCATCGTCGACCTCAAGGGGACCAACGACGCCAACGGCCGTGAGCTCCAGGCCACCGAGGTGTGCGTGGTCGACGAGCTGGCCGCCGCGGCCGAGCTCGTGATGGGCAAGGCCACCGGCATCTGCGTGGCGGTCATCCGGGGCGTCGACCCCACCTGGTTCGGCCGCGGTGAGGTCCGCGCCGAGGTCGTCCGGCCGTCTTCCGAGGACCTCTTCCGCTAATCACCTGCGCCTTCACTCAGCCCCACACCTCGGGATCGGGGACAACCGATCGGGGCGTTGGTGCGATTTGTGGGTGTGGGGACACCGGAGGCGGCATGGTCGCGCGTGCGGCGACTTGTCGTGGGCGCGTCGGTTGTGGGGGCAGTGCTCCCGGTCGTAGTCGCGGGTGTTCGGGCCGCTCGGGGCGGCTGGATGCCGGTCTGGGACAACGCCTACCCGGCGATTCGGGCCGCCGACGTCTTCAGCGCCCACCCGCCGCTCCTCGGGACCCGCACCACCGCGTCTCAGCTGGCCGGCCGGACCACCAACCACCCCGGTCCCCTGGAGTTCGTGGCCCTGGCGCCGTGGGTGAAGATGTTCGGACTCGGGGCGGGAGCCGCGCTGGGCGTCGCCTTCACCAACACGGTGTCCATCTGTCTCGTGGCCTGGCTGGCCTTCCGCCGGGCCGGCCACGTCGGGACCGTCGTCTCGATGACGACACTGGCGTTGCTGGCCTGCTCGATGGGCAGCTCGATGCTGTTCGATCCGTGGCCGCCACATGTCACCCTGTATCCGTTCGCCCTGGCGCTGGTGGCGGCGTGGTCGGTGGCCGACGGCGACGGGCCAGCCCTGCCGGTCTTGGTGGTGAGCGCCAGCTTCATCCTCCAGACCCACCTCGGCTACGTGGTGCTGGCTCCGGGGCTGGTCGTGGCCAGTACCGCCATCTTCGGTTGGCGCCTGGTTCGTCGACGGACGACCAGCACCCGACCGCTGCATCGTTGGATCGTCGGTGCGGCGGTGTTGGGGTTGGCGTGCTGGTCGCCGCCCCTCTATGACCAGCTCAGTCGACCCGGCGGGAACCTGACCACGCTGATGGAGGCGGCTTTCCACAACGGGGCGACGGAAACCCTGAGTCTGACCGAGGCCCTGCGGGTTTTCGCCGGGACGGTGATCCTGCCGCCGTGGTGGCTGCCTCCGTCGTTCTCCTCGCCTGCTGTCAACGGTTACGGCCGAGGGGTGCCGCTGTTCCTGGCGGTGCTGGCGCTGGTCGTGCTGGTCGCGATCCTCGTCATCGGGGCCACCAGGACCGAGCGCCGAGGCAACCTGGGGTTGGCCACCGGACTTCGGCTGGTCCTCCTCCTGACGCCGCTGGTGGTGGTGACGTTGAGCAATGTGCCCTCGCCGGCGCTGCTGCCGACCCCGCCGGGATACCTCCGGTTCGTCTGGGTGTTCGCGGCCTTCGTGGCCACGATGTTCGCTCTGTTGGCCATTGACGAGCTCCGCGCCCTCCGTCCGGCCACCGGCTGGCTGGCTGCGCACAGGATGGCTCTCCTGGCCCTGCCGGCAGCTGTAGCGGTCGTCGCTGGAGCCCTCGCAGTGCCGACCACCGATCGCGCCGGGACCACCGGCTGGGCCGGAGCCTCGTCCCGAGCACTGGCGGCACAGGTCATCCCGGCGCTGCAGGGCCAGGGTCCGGTCCTGTTCGAGATGACTCCGCCGATGTCGTTGGCCACCTGGGTGGGCCCCGGTCTGCTGGCCGAACTGCGGGACGCCGACATCCCCATCGTCGTGCGGGACTCCTCCCTGCTGGCCCAACTCGGACCACAGCGGGCCTTCCGGCCGGGCAATGCCCGGGTGATGCTCACCGTGGTGTGCGATCCGAAGTGGCGGCCGGCCAGCCGGACCGCCCGTCTGGTGGCTTCGACCGGTGGCACCGCGACCCCGGCGGAGGCTCGGGAGGTGGCGGAGCTGAAGCCGGGCCTGCACCAGGCCCTGATCCGGAACGGCGGCGTGCCAATCCGGGACGACATGCCGGCAACCGGCGTGGGCGGACTCGTCGACCTCAATGTCCTCGTCGATCAGCTGGAAGCCGTCGGCGACGACCCCGACGCCATCCTGGACTCAACCGCCCTGCACAGCCTGGTCACCGCCGTTCTCTACACCCCCGACGGCGTGAAGGGAGTCATCGACGCCACCCGCTTCCCCATCGACGACCTCCAACGTTACGTAGAGCTAAGAGACCGCCCTGCCCTCCGCTCCGCCCGCGTCTTCCTAGACCAACCCCCTCGCCGCTAGCTGCGTTGTTTGAACCATTCGAGGACTCGGGCGGTGCCTTCGGGGAGGGTGGTCCAAGGTTTCCAGGCCAGTTGGACCGCGGCTCGGCTGGGGTCGAGGGAGGAACGCTGGAGCTCGCCGGGGCGGGCTGCCGCGGTCACCGCGGGGTGTTCGACTCCAGCAGCGGTCGCCATGGTCGAATACAGCTCGTTGACCGAAGTCTCGGCTCCGGTACCGATGTTGATCACCAGCCCGTCGCCCCGGTCCTTGGCCCGGACGAAGGCGTCGACCACGTCGTCGACGAAGATGAAGTCGCGGGTCTGCTCGCCGTCGCCGAAGATGGTGCAGGCCTCGTCGTCGAGCAGCTTGCCGGCGAAGATGGCCACCACCCCGGCCTCGCCGTGGGGGTCCTGACGGGGCCCGTACACGTTGGCCAGGGCCAGCGCCGTGAACTCGATGCCGTACAGCGCCCGGTAGGTGTTGAGGTAGTCGAACACCACCCGCTTGGCCACGCCGTAGGGCGACAACGGCACCTGCGGGTGCGACTCTTTGGTGGGCAGATCGCTGGGCTCGACCTCGCCATAGATCGTCCCGCCGCTGGAGGCGAACACCACCTTGCGGACCCCGGCCACCCGGGCGCCCTCCAGGACGTTGATGCTGCCGATGATGTTGACCTCGGCGTCGAAGGCCGGCCGGGCCACCGACACCCGCACGTCGGCCTGGGCGGCCAGGTGGAACACCACCTCGGGCTTGCGATGGGCGATGAGATCGACGATCTGCGGATCACGCACGTCGATCTGATGGAACGTCAGCTTGTGCGAGCGGTCGGACCGAGCCTCGGCCAGGTTGGCCAGCGTTCCGGTGGACAGGTCGTCCAGCACGTCGACCTCGTGACCCTCGGCCAGCAGTCGGTCGACCAGGGTCGAACCGATGAACCCCGCGCCACCGGTGACCAACGCCTTCATCCCATCTCCTTGCCGTACGGGCCGTTAGGACGGCACGGGCACGCGGGCGCCATCGAGCCGCGCCCCGGATTCGACGGTCTCGCCGTCGCCGATCACCGTGCAGCCGACCACCGAAGCATCAGAGGCCACCACGGCGCCCTCCCCCAGCACCGAGTCCTCGACCACACCGCGGGAGCGGACGATAGCCGCCGGCAACAGCACGGATCGGTCGATCCGGGCATCGGCCTCGACCACCGCACCGGCCCCGATGGCGGAACGGCGGACGACGGCGGACGGATGCACCTGGGCGTCAGGGTGGATGCCGTCGACCGGCTCACCCCACACGCCGTCGATCAGGTCCAGCTGGGCCTGGAGGTAGTGCGACGGGGTGCCCACGTCGATCCAGTACGTGGAACCCGACTGGGCGTAAAGGGTTCCGGCCCCGACCAGCGCCGGGAAGGTCTCCCGCTCCACCGAGACAGCGCGGCCTGCGGGGATGCGGCCCAACACCGACGGCTCGAACACGTACGTGCCGGCGTTGATCAGGTTGGTCGGGGCCTCGCCCGGAGCCGGCTTCTCCACGAAGGCCAGGACCCGCCCGTCATCGTCAGTTGGCACCACCCCGAAGCGGGACGGGTCGTCGACCGGATGCAGATGGATCGTGGCCTCGGCCCCCCTGTCCTCGTGGAAGGCCAGGAACTGGTCCAGGTCCAGGTCGGTGAGGACATCGCCGTTGAGGACCAGGAAGCGTTCGTCGATCCCGGCCTGGGTGGCAGCGAACCTGATCGCACCGGCGGTGTCGAGCGGTTCGGATTCCACCGCGTAGTGCAACGCCACCCCGGCACAGCGCCCCGTGGGGTAGGCCCGCTGGATGGCATCGGGCCGGTAACCCATGGCCAGGACGACCCGGTCGACGCCGTAGCCCCCGAGATAGCCGATGATCCGTTCGAGCAGCGGCCGGTTGACGATCGGCAGCATCTGCTTGGGCCGGGTGTAGGTCAGGGGTCGTAGCCGGGTCCCGAACCCCCCGACCAGCACGACCGCCTCCATCACGGCGACCCGGGAACGGTGGTCGTCGCGTTCGGATCGGGCGGCACCGTCGTGGCGTTCGGATCGGGCGGCACGGTCGTTGCGTTCGGATCCACCGGCAGCGTGGTGTCGGTGCTCTCGGTTCCGGGCGCGGTCGTGGAGGTGCTCTGGTCGGCGCTGGTCTGGCCGGCGTCCGCCGCACCCAGATCGGCCAGGTTGGCGGCGCTCGGCGGCTTGGGGATGTCGGTGGTGCCCTCGGGCACGAAGGCGATGGTGTAGCCCTCGCCGTTCTCCCGGAAGCGCAGGTCGTCGAAGTTCTCGTAGATCAGCGACGGCTTGTCGGTGGTGTTCTGAACGTCCTTCCACCGGGCGACGACCAGTTCACCCTTCTTGTCGCCGCACTTGTCCTCGCCTTCCTTCCAACTCTGGTCGCCCAGCTTGAGCTCGCTGTCGGACAGCTCGATCCCCGCATCCTTGAAGAAGGTGCCCAGCTTGGCGTTCTCCCCTGCGCCACCGGAGGAGAACGGGTGGATGTGGATCACCCCGTCGGCGTGGGTGTGGATGCCCACCGCGCTCTGGTTCTCCTGCGCCGGGAACGTGGGGATGAAGTTGTCGCAGATGTAGAAGCCGTAGGCGGAGTGCCAGTGCTCACCGATCTTGGGCGACACGTTGGCCGCATCGTCGGTGTGATCGAGGCGCGCCCCAACCACCATCAGGCTTCCGACCAGCACGACGGCGCCGATTGCGCCGGGAAACAACAGGTTGCGTTGACGTACGCCGGAAGCTCTCCCGCCGGCGCGAGCGACGCGCGCGACCTTCTTGGCCGAGGATGCCTTGCCCATAAGGGACCAACCGTACTCCGCGTGGCACCACGGCTTGGAACCGGGACCGCGCCGGTCCAGCTAGGAAGGCAGGGAGCGGAGGTCGAACCCGACGCTGTGCAGCCACAGCGCCAGGACCTCGCCGAGCCGCTGGCGTTCGAAGCGGTAGTGCCGCTCCCGTCCCACGGCTGTCACCGATATGAGCTCGGCATCGACCAGCACAGACAGGTGACGGGTGGTCGTCGGCCACGAGTGCGCGAACCGCCCGGAGAGCTCCCCCGCGGTCATCGAGCCGTCCCGAGCCGCGAGGACCTGGAGGATGTGGCGCCGAGTGGCGTGGCCCAGTGCGCCGAACATTGTCTCCAGAGCATCGAGGTCGCGCAGGCCGGAAGCGGGCTTGGCATCGCCCGGCCGGGTCATCCCGTCTTCAGACGTCGCAGGTGCGGGAACTCGAAGGCTGGACGTCCACCGCGGCTTTCGCAGAGCGGACCCATCGATTCCCACATCGTGCTCACCCGGGGATGGGTGTGGGCCCGGGCCGAAGCGTCCTTGTCGACCCAGTCGAAGATCTCGAGGACCAGCGGCCCGGCGATGTCCTTCTCGGCCCCCAGGTACACCTCGACTTCGCGGTCGGTGATGAGCTCCAGGTCCCGCAGGGTCACCGTGTGCTGATCGATGATGGCCAGGAACTCGTCCTCGCAGCCGGGCTTGACCCGATAGTGGGCGACGACGGTGATCGACTCGTTCATGGTCTCTTATTTAGCACTGTCGCTAAATAAGATCAACCGACCCCGGGTCGAGCACTGCTAGGGGCGGGCCTGCAGCTCCTCGAACAGCAACTCGTACTGCAGCGCCACCGCAGCCGGCGAGGCCCAGCGTTCCACCAGCGCACGGCCGCTGCGGCCCATCTGCGCCGCCATCTCGGGGGAGTCGACGAGCTTGGTGATGGCGGCCACGAAGGCGTCGGGGTCCTCGGGGGGAACGGCCAGGCCGGCGCCGGCCCGCTCCACCACCCGGGCCACCTCGGTGCCCTCGTCCACGCTGGCCACCATCGGCCGACCGGCGGCCAGGATCGAGTAGGTCTTGGACGGCACGCTGGAACGGGCGAGTCCACGCTTCAGCGGCACGACATGGATGTCGGCGGCGGCCAGGACGTCGGGCAGCCGCTCCTTGGGCTGGAAGTCGACGAAGCGCAGGTTGCGCAGACCCTCGGCCTGGCGTTCCAGGGCGGCCCGGGCCGATCCGCCCCCGTTGATCACGAACACCACGTCGGGCCGGTCCTGCAGGGCCCGAGCAGCGGCCAGCATCAGGTCCAGCGACTGGGACAGGCCGACGTTGCCGGCATACATGACCACCTTGCGGCCCTCGAGCCCCTGCTCGCGCCGGTAGACGCTGGTGGCCGGGTCGCGGGGGCGGATGCGGTCGGTGTCCACGAAGTTGGGGATCACCCGCACCCGGTCCTCGGGATCGGGCACCCTGCCGGCGAGCTTGGCCACGAGGTTGTCGTGCAGGTCGTCGGACAGGACGGTGACCGCGTCGGCCCGCCGGTAGCTCCACCGCTCCAGCCAGGACGCCGCCTTGATCACCGCCGGGTTCCGGATGGCTCCAAGCTCGACTGCGACGTCCGGGAACACGTCCTGGATGTTGAACACGTACGGGACCCGCCAGCGTCGCGCCGCCATCCACCCGGCCACGCCGAGCGTGAGCGGTGGCGACATGGCCAGCACGCCATCGGGCCGGAAGCGCCGCTTCCCCGCCACCGACATGACGCTGGCCAGGACGGTGAACCCGGCGAAGGCCAGCGCTCGAGCCGGGATGTTGCGCTTGTCGGTCGGGAACGGATGGACCCGCGTGACCTGGCCCCACGGCACCTCCTCGTGCCGCACCGGCCGACCCCGCCACTCGGGTTCGACCCGATGGTGCTCGTACCAGGGCAGGGCGGTCACCACGTGCAGCTCGTGGCCGCGGCGCACCAGCTCGGTGCCGATGCTGGTCATCACCTCGCCGGTGGGTGCGACATCGGGCGCGTAGTGCGGGCAGATGACCAGCAGCCTCATTTGACTCGGCCTCCTACTCCGACCCCGTCGAGGGCGTCGCGGTGGGCCCGCACGGTGGCCGCGGTGGCCGCGGCCCAGGACAGATCGGCGGCCTGCACCCGACCCCGCTGGGTCCACTGGACGAGCGATGCACCGGACAAGAGCTCCAGCATCGCCTCTGTCCACCCGTCGATGTCGTCAGGGTCGACCAGGTGGCCGGCGTCACCCACCACCTCGGGCAACGCGGTGGTCGACGAGGCGATCACTGGCGTGTCCAGCGCCATGGCCTCCAGCACCGGGAGTCCGAAGCCCTCGTAGCGCGACGGGAACACCAGCCCGGAGGCGCCGGCGATCAACCCGAGCACGTCGTCGCGGGGGATCCGTCCGGTGCGGTGCACCTTCTCGCTCAGGCCGAGCCGGCTGATGTCGTGCAGCACCTGCGGTTCGGCCTCGGCCGCCCGCCCGGTGAGGACCAGCGCCACATCGGGCTCCTTGCTGACCACGTCGGCGAAGGCCCGGATGACGGCGACGTGGTTCTTGTGGGGGTAGGTGATGGCGGGATACACGAACCACCGATCCGGCAGGCCGTAGCGGCCCCGCAGGGCGGCCCGGGGCTCCTCGGGCTGCCGCAGCGGTCGCACCCCGGCCCGCACCACCCGCACCCGGTCCGGATCGGCCTCGAAGCGTTCGATCACCCGCTGCCGCACGAACTCGCTGAGCGTGAGGATCAGCCGGGCGTGGTTGGCGGCCCGCGGCACCGCCCACTGGAGGTAGCTGCGTTTGACCGTCGAGAAGTACTCGGGCAAGTCGAAGGGCTGGAGGTCGTGGATGGTGACGACGGAGGGCTGACGCGGGCCCGGGGGCATGGTCCCTCCGCCGTGGTGGATCAGGTCCACCCGGTCGCGGCGGGTCATCGCGCCCAGCCAGGTTCCCTCGGCGGCCACCCGGAGGGCCTTGAGCCGGCCGGTCAGCCCCAGCAGCCGGGTGGGGAAACGCTCGGCCAGATCGGGATGGGCCGCCGCGAACGGCTCCAGGGCGTAGAGCCGATAGTCGATGTCGTGAGGCGGGTTGTCGGCCAGGCAGGTCAGCAGGTCGGTGGTGGCTTCCTCGGTGCCGCCGACCACCCCGGGCACCAGCCACAGCAGGTTGAACCCGACGGTCCGGCGTCCCCCGCGGCTCGGGATCATCGGCCGCCGCCCTTGGTCACCCACTCGTAGGCGGCGATGGTCTCCGCCGCGGTCGCCGCCCACGTGCGCTCCGACGCCCGGGCCAGACCGGCGTCGCGCAGCCGCTCGGCCAGGTCGAAGTCGTCGAGGACCTCGGCCAGCGCCGCGGCGATGGCATCGGGGTCGTAGGGGTCCACGGCGATGCCGGCGCCCCCGGTGACCAGCTCTTCGGTGGCGGTGCCCGACGACGTCACCACCGGCGCGCCCTGGGCCATGGCCTCGGCCACCGGCAGGCCGTAGCCCTCCCACAGCGACGGGTAGCAGACCACCGCGGCCCCCCGGTTCAGGGGGGCCAGATCTTCGGGCGGGACGAAGCCCAGCAGCTTCACTCGGGAACCCAAGGCCTCGACGGTGGCGCCGGTCGAGCTCGGAGCATGGGTCGGACCCGCCACCAGGGCGCTGCCCCAGCCCTTGGGTCCGGCCACCGCCAGCACCACGTCCTCGTGAGCGAGCTTGGAGAACGCCTCGAGCAGGCGGGGCAGGTTCTTGCGAGGCTCGAGGGTTCCGACGAAGAAGATGTAACGCCCGCTGAGGCCGTACTTGGCCCTCGCCCGGCTCACGGCCTCGTCGGACGCCAGGGGCGCGGTCATGCCCCAGCGGATCAGCCGCAAGCGGGCCGGTTCGATCCCCGCCGCGGCGCAGTCGTCGAGGGTGGCGTTCGAGGGGCACAACACGAGGTCGGCATCGTCGCGCGTTCGCGTGAGCGCACCTTCGAGGAACTGCACTCCATTGGCGGTGAAGTTGGACGGATCCCGCCGCCAGGCCAAGTCGTGCAGGGTCACCACCAGCGGGCTGGTCCGTGGGGGGACCGCGTAGCCAGTGGCGTGGATGACATCCACCCGGCCCGTGGCCCGCTCCACACTGGGACGGCGCAACCGGTTCCACCCCTCGTAGAGCGCCTTGCGGGGCAGCGGCAGATGCCGCACCGGGATCGAGGGACGCCACGGCTCGGGCGGCGGCGACCGGTGATAGGCGGCCACGCCGATCTGGTCGACCCGGCGGGTGGCGGTCACGGCCCGCACCTGTTCGAGCGCGGCGCGCGCCGTGCCCCCCGGCACCCGGTGCCAGCACTGCTCGAGGATCACCGCGACTCGCACGGCTGGGCATGTTCCCACACGTCACTACCATGGCTCGCCATGTCCGATTCGTGGTCCGACCGCAAGGTGCTCGTCACCGGGGGAACCGGTTTCCTGGGCCGGGCCGTGACCGCCAAGCTGCGCCGGCGGGGCGTCACCGACCTGGCCACCCCGGCGTCGTCCGACTACGACCTGCGCCAGCCCGCTCAGGTCCAGCAGCTGTTCAACGATGTGGAACCCGACATGGTGATCCACCTGGCCGCCCGGGTGGGCGGCATCGGGGCCAACCAGGCCAGGCCCTCGGACCTGTACCTCGACAACCTGCTGATGGGCACCTTCGTCATCGACCAGGCCCGGCGGTCGGAGACGCCCAAGACCGCGGTGATCGGCACGATCTGCTCGTACCCGAAGCACACGCCGGTGCCGTTCTCGGAGGGCTCGCTGTGGACCGGCTACCCCGAGGAGACCAACGCCCCTTACGGCATCGCCAAGCTGGCGCAGCTGGTCCAGGCCCAGGCCAACCGGGAGCAGTACGGGCAGAACGTGATCTACCTGATGCCGACCAACCTGTATGGGCCCGGCGACAAATTCCACCCGGGGGTGAGCCATGTCATCCCGGCGCTGATCCGCAAGTGCGTATTGGCCCGGGAGGAAGGGCTCGATCACATCGAGGTGTGGGGCACCGGTGCGGCCACCCGTGAGTTCCTCTACGTCGAGGATGCGGCCGAGGGCATCGTGCTGGCGGCAGAGCGCTACGACGGGGCCGAGCCGGTCAACCTGGGCACCGACGAGGAGCTGCCGATCCGGGAGCTGGTGCCGCTGATAGCCCAGGCCACCGGGTTCACCGGCGAGATCCGCTGGGACGCCTCCAAGCCCGACGGCCAGCCCCGGCGGCGGGTGGATCCCAGCCGGGCGCTGGAGTCCTTCGGCTTCAAGGCTGAGACCCCGTTCGCGGAAGGGCTCCAAACCACCGTCGAGTGGTACCTGGCCCACCGCACCGAGGCCGAGTCCCGCCAGACGTAGTTGCTCTTCGTCAGGCGAGGGTTTGGCGCAGCCAGGTGGCGGTGCGGGCCAGTCCCTCTCGGAGGTCGACGGTGGGCTCCCAGCCCAAGCGGGTGCGGGCCAGGGTGATGTCGGGTCGGCGCTGGGTGGGATCGTCCACCGGCAGCGGCTCGTACACGATCTCCGACGAGGAGCCGGTGACGTCCAGCACCAGGTGGGCCAGTTCCAACACCGTGAACTCCCCGGGGTTGCCGATGTTGACCGGCCCCACGACATCGTTGTCCAGCAGAGCCAGGAACCCCCGGATCTCGTCCTCGACGTAGCAGAAGCTGCGGGTCTGGCTGCCGTCCCCGTAGACGGTCAACGGCTTGCCCTCGATGGCCTGCACCAAGAAGTTCGAGACCACCCGCCCATCCCCCGCCCTCAGCCGAGGCCCGTAGGTGTTGTGCGCCATGACGCCCGTGCCAGCCCAGAAGTTCTCGCGGCCAGGCACGCAGAAGTCATAGACCAAGTAGGTCGGAGGGACTTCCGTGATCTCCTTGACGCTGGCCCAGACGATGTCTCCGGTTCGACGCGCCTGAAGGTGTTGATGGACACCGCCGTCCCACTCGAGCGGACTCCAGGGTGTCATCCAAGGGATCGTGATCCGCCAGAACGGGTAGCGGCGGTCGCCTGTGCGCTGTTTGAAGGTGGTGGAGTAGAGCCCGACACTGGGGCAGATCCCGAATCGGGCAAAGGCGACGACAAGGTCATCCTTCAGGGCTTCGCTGGAGGTCGAGAACTCATGTCGGACGGCCTCTTCGAACTTCCTGCCCGAGTGGACTCCATCGCCCTCGCGGTAGCCCTCGATGAACCACTTGAGACGGGCCAACGGCAGGCCGAGGATCCATCCGGGAATCCGTTTGGGGCCGGGCCCGAAACCGAGTCTCTCCATCAGCGCCATGAGGAGCTGTCCTCTGGCGATGAGTGAGGGCGAGCGGGCGTCGTTCCCGCCCTGGCGGGACGGTCGGAGCCAGAGATCGCGCTCGACGATCTTGGCCGCTCGATCGAGGGTGTCGTCGTCGCAAGCCCAGTTCAGGAAGGCGTCGTGGCTCGTGCGGCGCCAAGTGCCCTCGGCCACCCACAGTCCGAACAACCAAAGCAGCTCGTCTGTCATCGCCAGCGTCACCGGAAGCCAGGGCGAGTGGCCCCTGACGTTCCGGCGCACCATCGCCGTTGCCGGGACCGTCAGACCGAGGCGCCGCACGTCCCCGACCGTCAGGACGTCGCGGTCCCGCCCGCGCCGGATGTAGGTCCACGCCGACTGTCGGGCGGTGGCGTTGGTGGTCATCGCCATGCGGGACCCAAGCAGCTCGTCCCGGTGCTGCCACACATGCCAGCCCAGTCCGGGCCACGTCACCTGGAGATCGTCGATCGAGCCGCCGGTCGCCTCCCAGGCCTCGATGAGTGAGACCTCGGCACGATCCCGTTCCGGCACGTCGATGCGGCCAGCGATGGCGATCCGGTCGCCAACGCCCAAGTCCGAGACGGGCCGCGCCATCGGGGCGCCCCCAGGTCCCTCGACGAACACGCTGTGATCGCCGGTCACCCGAATCGACCGCCCGTAGCGGGTGCGGATCTCGTAGCAGGGACCGTTCGGCTCGTGGCCAACCAGTGCGATCGCTTCGGACGACAGGATCCGACCTTGGTCGTCAAAGGCGGGAACGCGACAGCCGGCGAGGTCGACATTGCTGCCCACGCGTTCCGCCAGCTCGCCGATGGTCTCGCGGCGCAGCTCCAGGCCGTCGTCGTACAACACCTGCTCGTCGGCCAGGATTGAGTTGAAGATTCGGGTTATGCGGACGTCCAGGCCGTGGAAGCGGTGGTAGGCCATGGTGATGGCTTCGGCGAAGCGTTTGGCTTCGTCGTAGACACCTCGGGGGCCGACCGGGTTGACATGGCCCCAGTAATCCTCGGCCTGGGGGTGGACCTGGGGATCGCCGTAGACCTCGCTGGTGGAGGCCAGCAGGAACCGGGCGTCCTTGGCCTTGGCCAGCCCGAGGCAGTTGTGGGTGCCCAGGCTGCCGACCTTGAGGGTCTGGATGGGCATGTCCAGGTAGTCCCGGGGCGATGCCGGGCTGGCGAAGTGCAGCACCGCGTCGACCGAGCCCGGGACCCAGACGTAGGTGCTCACGTCGTGGTCGACGAACGTGAACCCGGCCTGGCCGAAGAGCTGCTCGATGTTCGAGACCGCTCCGGTACTCAGGTTGTCTATGGCGATGACCTGGTCCCCGCGCTTCAGCAGCGCCTCGCACAGATGGGAGCCCAGGAACCCGGCGCCGCCGGTGACGACGACCCGGGCCATCAGCGCCCGGCCTTCGCTGTCCGGCGCATCAACGGCCGATGCCGAGATAGGCGAAGCCCCGCCGCTCCAACGCCGGCTTGTCCAGCAGGTTGCGGGCATCCACCACTCGGGGTGTGGCCATCAGGTGGGCCACCTTCTCGAAGTCGATCCAGCGGAACTCGTCCCATTCGGTGAGAACGGCAAGCACGTCGGCCTCTTCGCACACCGAATAGGGGTCGTTGGCCGGCTCGATGCCGTTGACGGTGGTCTTCACCGCAGGATCGTAGGCCGCGACCTCGGCCCCCTCGGCCCGCAGCAGGTCCACGATGCGCAGCGCAGGCGAATCGCGGGTGTCGTCGGTGCGAGCCTTGAAGGTGAGTCCCCACACCGCGACCTTGACCCCGTCGAGGCTGCCTCCGACCATCTCGCGCACCTTGTTGACGACCCGATGGAACTGCTCGTCGTTGACCGCGATCACGCCTTCCAGCAGCTCGAACTGGTAGCCGGAGCTCTCGGCGATGTGGACCAGGGCCTTGGAGTCCTTGGGGAAGCACGAGCCACCCCAACCCGGTCCGGGACGGAGGAACTCGTGGCCGATGCGCTTGTCGTAGCCCATGCCCAGCACCACGTCCTTGACGTCGGCGCCGACGGCCTCGCACACCGCGGCGATGGCGTTGACGAAGCTGATCTTGGTGGCCAGGAAGGCGTTGGACGCGTACTTGATGGTCTCGGCCGACGCCGGGTCGGTGACGATGATCGGGGCGGTGACGCCGATGTACAGCGCTGCCACCCGAACCGCGGCCGACTGGTGCTCGCTGCCGATCACGATGCGGTCGGGGTGGAGGAAGTCGTGGACCGCCGATCCCTCCCGCAGGAACTCGGGGTTGCTGACCACCGTGACGTCGTCGCGGCCCAGCACCCGCTCGACCGCCCGGGTCGAACCGACAGGCACGGTCGACTTGTTCACCACCACCGCCTCGGCCGGCAGGACCGGACCGATCTGACGGGCCGCGGTCTCGATGTACGACAGATCGGCCGACCCGTCCTCGGACTGAGGCGTTGGCACGGCCAGATAGGCGAACTCGGCGGTCTGGGCGGCGTTGGCGGCTCCCACGACGAAGCGGAGCCGTCCACCTTCCAGACCCTCACGCACCATGTTGTCGAGACCGGCCTCGACGATGGGGACCTCACCCCGGCTCAGCTGATCGACGCGTTCCTCGTCGATGTCCGCACAGGTGACATCGTGACCGAGATGCGCGAAGCAGGCGGCCGTCGTGATGCCGACGTAGCCCGCTCCGATGACGGCAATTTGCGCCATGTGGTGTGAACCTCCTACCCCGTGTACGCAGGGCACCCCACATCCCCAGCGAGGCCCCGCGGGAGACTACCGCGGCGGCCAGGCAAAGGACCCGCCTCCGGTGCCTCTACCCTCCGCCCGACCCCCCGTCCGACCACCCCGCCGCCACCCCAAACGGCCTCGGCTTCGCCGACTCGGGTTCACTCGGGCCGCCCTGTGCGGTGTCGGCTTCGCCGACTCGACTTGCCTTGTATTCTCTCGCGCTTCGACCACCATCGGAGATGACACCGTGCGAAATGCCCTTGGCGCCGTCCAGTCTGTGCTGGTTCTCGGCGGCGCCTCCGACATCGGCGCCGCGATCAGCGAGCGTCTCGTACGTGACGGCTGCCAATCGGTCGTGCTGGCTGGGCGCCATTTCGAGACCATGGAGCCGGTGGCCGAGAGCCTGCGCAGTGCCGGGGCCCAGGTGGCCATCACCCACTGGGACGCACTGGACACCGGGGGACACGCCGATGCCCTCAAGGCGGCCTGGGAGGCCGCTCCGAAGGGAGGCGACATCGACTGTGTGGTCGTGGCCGCCGGGGTGCTGGGTGAGCAGTCTCGCTTCGAGGAGGACCCGGCCAGCGCGGCCGAGGCGCTGACCGCCAACTACACCGGGCTGGCCACGAGCCTCCTGCACGTGGCCAAGCGGCTCAAGGAGCAGGGACACGGCACGATCGTCGTGCTGTCGTCGGTCGCCGGCGAGCGGGCACGCAAGTCCAACTTCGTCTACGGATCGTCCAAGGCCGGGCTCGATGCCTTCTCCCAGGGACTGGCCGACTCCCTGGTCGGATCGGGGGTACGGGTGCTGGTCGTCCGGCCCGGATTCGTCCACACCTCGATGACCGAGCACAAGGAGGCAGCGCCCCTCGCCACCACCCCGGAGAAGGTGGCCGACCAGGTCGCGGCCGCTCTGGCCAGCGGCAAGGAGATCGTGTGGGTGCCAGGTACCTTCCGGTACCTGATGATCGCGTTCCGGCACCTGCCCAGGCCGATCTGGCGAAAGGTCTCGGCCAACCGCTGACATGACCACCACGGAAGGCTCACCCCCTACCACCGAACCGCGGATGCTGGAACCCGAGCCGGAACCGGAACCGCAGGCTGAACCCAGGCGAGCCACGTCGCTGGCGAAGGGTCTGGTCAAGCTGGCCCGACCCAAGCAGTGGTCGAAGAACGTCCTGGTGTTCGCCGCGCCCGCTGCGGCCGGAGTCCTGCGCTTCCGGGGACCGCTCTTCGACTCGCTCATCGCCTTCGTCTGCTTCTGCATGGCCGCAGCCGGCACCTATTACATCAACGATGCCCGCGACGTGGAGGCCGACCGGCTCCACCCCAAGAAGCGCTTCCGCCCCATCGCCACCGGCGTGGTGCCGGTGCGGCTGGCTTTCACCCTCGGCGGACTGCTGTTGGTGGGCTCGGTGGCCCTGTCGTTCGTCGCCAACGCCAACCTGGCGCTCGTGGTCGTGGCCTACGTGGCCATGACCACCGCCTACTCGGCCTGGCTCAAGCACATCGCGGTCGTCGATGTGGTGACCGTGGCCGCCGGCTTCGTGCTGCGCATGGTGGCCGGCGCCGAAGCCACCGGCGAGCCCATCTACCGCTGGGCCTTCATCGTCACCATCTTCGGGGCGCTGTTCATGGTGTCGGGCAAGCGGGGGGCCGAGGCGGCGGAGATGGGTGAGGCCGCCGGCCAGTTCCGTTCCGTGCTCACCGCCTACAGCCCGGCTTACACGGCCTACCTGCGGTCGGTGTCGTCCGGGGCGATGATGGTGGCGTACTGCATGTGGGCGTTCGAGGAATCCAACAAAACGACGGACTCGCTGCCCTGGTTCCAGGCATCGATCGTGCCGTTCATCATGGCGGTCCTGCGCTATGCGCTCATCCTCGACCAGGGCGACAAGGGCTCGGCACCGGAGGACATCGTCCTCGGCGACCGCGTCCTGCAGCTCATCGGCCTGGGCTGGGCCGTCGTCTTCGGTATAGGGGTTTACGCGGCGCATGTTGCATGACCACGAGGTGATCAGCGGATGGGGCGGGACGCCGGCCACCGCTGCGCTCGTCACCCGTCCCACCAGCCCCGACGAGCTCATCAAGGCCGGGCTCGATGCCGGACCCCGCGGCGTGATCGCCCGCGGCCTGGGCCGGGCCTACGGGGATGCGGCCATGAACGCCGGCGGGTTGGTGGTCGAGGCCACCGGGGTCTCCGGCGTGCTCGACCTCGACCCGACGACCGGGCTGGTCCGGGCGCTGGGCGGCACCTCGCTCGATGACCTGATGCGGGTCAGCATCCCCCAGGGCTGGTTCCTGCCGGTGACCCCGGGAACCAAGTTCGTGACCCTGGGCGGCGCCATCGCCTCCGACGTTCACGGCAAGGACCATCACGCCGCCGGGACCTTCGGGTCGCACGTGCGCTCGATGGTGCTCGCCGCGCCCGACGGCACCACCCGCACCCTGGACCCCGAGTCCACGCCCGACGAGTTCTGGGCCACCTGCGGAGGCATGGGCCTGACCGGCACCATCGTCGAGGCCACCGTGGCGTTCCGCCCGATCGAGACCAGCCTGATCTCGGTCGACACCGACCGGGCTCCCGATCTCGATTCGCTGATGGCCCAGCTCACAGAGGGCGAAGAGCGCTACCGCTATTCGGTCGCCTGGATCGACCTGCTGGCCCGAGGCCGCAATCTGGGCCGATCGGTGCTCTACCAGGGCGACTTCGCGCCGCGGGACGCGGTGCCGACCGGCGACCCGTACGCCTTCGATCCACCCAGCATGATCCCGGCTCCGCCGGCACCGTCGGGGTTGATGAACCGTTGGACCATCCGGGCATTCAACGAGCTGTGGTTCCGCAAGGAGCCCAAACACAAGCGTGACGAGCTGCAGACGGTCACCAAGTTCTTCTATCCCCTGGACATGCTGGACCATTGGCCCCGGCTGTACGGGCCCCGCGGGTTCCTCCAGTGGCAGTGCCTGGTGCCGTTCGGGCACGAGGACACCATGCGCTCGGTGATCGAGTCGATCGCCGGCAACCGCAACGCCAGCTTCCTGGCCGTACTGAAGCGGTTCGGTCCGGCCAACCCTGGACCGATGTCGTTCCCGGCGCCGGGCTGGACCCTCAACCTCGACATCCCCGCCGGCGATCCCACGCTCGGTCCGCTGCTGGCCCGGCTCGACCGCGAGGTGGCCGACATCGGCGGTCGGGTCTACCTGGCCAAGGACAGCTGCCTCCATCCCGACCTGGTGCCGATCATGTACCCCCGCCTGGACGAGTGGCGCGCCATCCGCAACCGTCTCGACCCGGAACGTCACCTCATCAGCGACCTGGCCCGCCGCCTCCGCCTCCTGGGCTAGCTGAGCTGAGCGGGGCCCGCGCCGCCCAGCCTCTACGCAGCTATTCCGACTCAGCCGACCCCGGCACGCCAACCGCCCGGGCAATCGCCGCAAGCTGCCGACTCATCTGGCTCTGCTGCCGACCGAACTGGCCTTGCGCTTCCGTCAGCCCGGTGATGTCGGTCTTCATGCCGGTGACGTCCGTCCTCACGCCGCCAATGTCGGACTTCAGATCGGTGACGTCCGTCCTCAGATCGGTGACGTCCGTCTTCACGCCGGTGACGTCCGTCCTCAGATCGGTGATGTTCGTCTTCATGCCGGTGATGTCCGTCTTCACGCCGGTGACGTCCGTCCTCAGATCGGTGACGTCCGTCCTCAGATCGGTGACGTCCGTCCTCAGATCGGTGATGTCGGACTTCAGGCCGGTGACGTCCGTCTTCATGCCGGTGATGTCCGTCTTCATGCCGCCAATGTCGGACTTCAGGCCGGTGACGTCCGTCCTCACGTCACTGATGTCGGTCCTCATGTGACCTTGCGATTCCTTCAGGTCCGCAATGTCGGTCCGCACGGATCCAAACTCTGCTTGCATCTCGGTCCGGAGCCGGTCCTGCGATTCTTTGAGGTCCTTGGTGTCGGCACGCACTATCGCCAGGTCTTCCTGGATGCCGATCGTGGTGCCACGCAACATCATCACGTCGTGCGTGATCTGGCGTGTATCCGCCTCGATCGACTTCACGACTTGGAACACGCCGCGTGTTCCTTCCTTCAACTCGGCAAACTTCGCCTCGACCGGAGGATCCAATTGCATTTCCTTCACTACCTCACCCTTCTGTAGCCTTGGATGCCATCGTATCACCCGGAGTGAAGAGCTTTGACCAGGGATTTGAGGCTGTCCTTGTAGTGAGGGAGTGGAGGGAGGTCGGCTAGACGCAACGCGGCGTTGTCGAGGACGGAGTTGGCCGGGCGAGGGGCAGGGCGGGGCGGATCCAAGTCCGCCGTGGAGATGGGCTTGACGATCGACGGATCGTGCCCGGACACCTCGAGGATGTCCCGCACGAACTCGTACCAGCTCACGGCTCCCTGGTTGGTCACGTGGAAGGTCCCCGGCAGTCGCTTCACCGCCAGCTGACGAATGCAGATGGCCAGGTCCAGCGTGAACGAGGGACTCCCCCGCTGGTCATCGACGAAAGCCAGCTGAGGTCGGTCGGCCAGACCCAGCACGGTCTTCACCATGTTGTGCCCGTGCTCGCCACACACCCACGAGGTGCGGACCACGCCGGCCTCCGGCGCCAGCGCCGCCACCTCGTGCTCCCCACCCAGCTTGGAGCGACCGTAGACCGACTGGGGGTTGGTCTGGTCCCACTCGACGTACGCGTCCTCCTTGGTCCCGTCGAAGACATAGTCGGTGGAGACGTAGCAGAGGTAGGAACCAGCCCGACGACACGCGTCGGCCACCCACCGGGTGCCGAGGGCGTTGACCCGGTAGGCCCGGTCGGGATCGCCCTCACAGGCATCCACCGCGGTCCAGGCCCCGGCGTGGACCACGACATCCGGTCGTATCGACAGGATCGCCGAATACACCTGGTCTCGCTGCCCAAGATCGAGCCGCGCGTGGTCGGCGGCAACCACCTCGTCCTCAGCCGTCTCACACACCCGCACCACATCGCGGCCGAGCTGACCCCCAGCCCCGGTCACTAGCACCCGCATGGGCATCACTGAGTCCCCTCGCGCTCCTTCAGGGGGCGCCACCACCACTCGTTGGCCCGGTACCAGGCGATGGTCTCGTCCAGGGCTTCGTCGAGTGTGCGCTGCTTGCGCCATCCCAACTCGGTGACCTTGGTGATGTCGACCGAGTAGCGACGATCGTGACCGAGCCGGTCCTCGACGTAATCGACCATCTCCTCGCCTACCCCGAAGGCGGCGAGCAGCTTGTCGACCAGCACCCGGTTGGCGGTCTCGTTACCGGCGCCGATGTTGTAGATCTCACCGGCCGCACCCTGCTCGAGCACCAGGTGGACCCCGGCGCAGTGATCGTCGACATACAGCCAGTCCCGCTGATTCAGGCCATCGCCGTACAGCGGGATCGGCCACCCGTCGATCAGATTGGTGGTGAACAGCGGGATGGCCTTCTCCGGGAACTGGTACCGCCCGAAGTTGTTGGTGCAGCGGGTGACGATGACCGGCAGCCCGTAGGTCTGGTGGTACGAAAGCGCGATCAGGTCGGAGCCGGCCTTGGACGCCGAGTACGGGGACCGGGGCTCGAGCGGGTCGCTCTCCTTCGATGACCCCTCCTCCACCGAGCCGTACACCTCATCGGTGCCGATGTGGATCACCCGGGGGATCTCCACCCGTCGGGCCGTGTCCATGACCACGTTGGTGCCGAAGCAGTTGGTGTTGACGAAGTCGTCGGGCCCGGCGATCGACCGATCGACGTGGCTCTCGGCCGCGAAGTGGACCACGGCATCGTGGCCCTCCATGGCGTCCTGCAGCACTCCAGGGTCGCAGATGTTGCCCTTGACGAAGCTGTAGCGGGGATCGTCGTCGACATCCCTGAGGGTCGACAGGTTCCCGGCGTAGGTGAGGGCGTCGTAGACGGTCACCTCGTCGTCGGTGTTGGCCAGGACCCAGCGGACGTAGTTCGATCCGATGAAGCCGGCACCGCCGGTGACGAACTGCTTCATGCTCCTCCCTCGCTGATAGGCCCGCTCTCAGGTACGCAGACGAGCATAGGGACGCCGGTTGGCCGGAATGTCCGACCGGAGCGGATTCGCTTTGTCCCGGTCGGACAGCACCGGGTCGCTCACGCCCCAGTCGGCGCCGACGGCAGGATCGTCCCAGGCCACGCCCAGTTCGTCGGCGGGGTTGTAGTACCCGTCGACCAAGTAGGTGATGGTCATGTCGGTCAGCGCGGCGAAGCCGTGGGCCACCCCCGGCGGGATGTACACCCCGCGGTGGTCGTGGTCGACGCCGGCGGTGCCCGGCTCGCTGCCCAGGTCGATGGTCAGGGTCTTGCCGTCCGTGCCCGAACCTTCCCGCAGGTCGTGGAGGACCACCCGGGCCCGGCCGAACGGGACGTACCAGTAGTCGGCCTGATGCAGGTGGTAGTGCAGCCCCACCACGGCGCCGGCGCGCCGGTCACCGCGGTTGCCCTGGATCATCTCCCGCCCGTTGGGAACCCATTGCCGCCGGTAGGTCTCGATGAAGATCCCCCGGGCGTCGCCGTGGATGTCGGGTTCGACGACGTACACGCCATCGATCACGTCGGACGGGACAACGTTGGCCACTCTCTCGCTCCTTGTTCAGTGCAGTTCGACGACGGAGTGGTCGCCCAGCATCAGACGCAACGCCCTCGGTCGCATGTCGGACCGGGTGACCTCGACCTCCCGGCCGATGAGGCTGTCGGTCAGCCGGGGCACGTCGATGATCTTGCTGCGCTGCAGCACCACCGAGTGCTCCAGCTCGGCGTCGACGACCTCGCAGTCGGCGGCGATGGAGCTGAACGGCCCCACGTAGCTGTTCACGATCCGGGTGCGTTCACCGATGATGGCCGGACCGAGGATGCGGCTGTTGACCACCTCCGCGCCCTCCTCGATCACCACCCGGCCCTCCACCGACGACTTGCCGTCGACCGAGCCGTGGATGCTGGCCTCCAGGGTCTCCAGCACCAGCCGGTTGCAGCGCAGCAGCGGGTCCTTCTTGCCGGTGTCGATCCACCAGCCCTCGAGGACGTCGTGGTTGACCCGATGGCCGTGGTCGATCAGCCACTGGATGGCGTCGGTGATCTCCAGCTCGCCCCGCCACGACGGCTGGATGCCCCGCACCGCCTCCTGGATGTGCCGGTCGAACAGGTACACGCCCACCAGCGCCAGGTCCGACGGCGGCTCGGAGGGCTTCTCCACCAGCCGCACGACCTCGCCTTCCGGCCCCAGCTCAGCCACCCCGAACTGACGGGGGTCGTCCACCCGGGCCAGCAGGATCTGCGCCGCCGGAGCAACCACCCCCTCCTCGCCCAGCCTGGGGAGGGCCGACCGCGCCTTGTCGGCCTCGAAGCGCTTGGTGAAGGCCAGCAGGCTCTGTTGGAGCATGTTGTCGCCCAAGTACATGACGAAGTCGTCGCTGCCCAGGAACTCCTCGGCGATCAGCACGCAATGGGCCAGGCCCAGCGGCTCGGCCTGGGGGATGTAGGTGATGACGACATCCCAGCGCGAACCGTCGCCGACCGCCTCCATCACCTCCTCGCCGGTGGGACCGACGATGATGCCGACCTCCTTGATCCCGGCCTCGACCATCGCCTCGATCCCGTAGAACAGGATCGGTTTGTTGGCGATGGGGACGAGCTGCTTGGCGCTGGTGTGGGTGATGGGGCGAAGACGCGTGCCCGCACCACCCGAGAGGATGAGGCCCTTCACGAACCGGTGATTCTTGCAGGTATCAGCACGCGGGCGGCAGGGTCGTGGTCGTGGTCGGGTCGACCGAGCCGCCGGAGGTGTCCGGGGGCGAGGTCGACCCGGTGGAGCCGCCGGCGGTCGAGGTGGTCGTCGTCGATGTCGTCGACGGCGCAGTGGCCGGAGGTCGGGGATCGGAGAGCACGCCGTCCCAGTTGGCCCCGGTGATGAGCTCGATCCCTATGGTCAGCTGGTCACCGGTGCCGGCCGGAACCTCGATCAGGTCGGCATCGGCCGTGAGGTACCGCCGGATCAGATCGGCCTGGGCATACAGCCCGGCCGGGTAGCGGATGACGGTGCGGGGCTGTCCGGCGTCGGCGCCCTGGGCGTCGCGGCGGTCGACGATGCCGAACCCGACCCCGCTCAGGGCATCGCCGGCCTCGGACGCCTGACCCGACACCCCAGTGCCGTTGAGCACGGTCAAGCGGACCGTGTCGGGTGTGGCCGTGGTAACGGCGCCATCGCCGGTGCCAGATCCTCCGCCGGGGTCGGGCGGGGGGTCCGAGCCCACGGGCGCGTCACGGAACTGGGCCAGGACCGGCTCGGCCTGCCCCTGCACCAACCGCTGGATCGATGCCCCGCCGGGACCGGTGTCCCCCACCACCGGCAGGGTCTGGTTCTGCAGCGAGTTGGGGTCGAAGTCCCGGAACTTCTTGGCGAGGTCGAAGATGGCGCCCGGGGTCAACTCGTCATCGATGGTGACGCTGCGCAGCGCCACGTCGAGCAGCCGGTCCAGGGTCCCGGGGTTGCGCGCGCCCTTGCTCACGGCTCTTTCGAGGGCCCGACGGATGAAGTCCTGCTGGCGCTTGATGCGTCCGAAGTCGTTCTGATTGTCCGGCTTCCAGTCACGGTCGTGGGACCCATCACCCTGGACCAGCTCCTCGTAGTGGCGGGAGCGCACGAAGCCCACCGCCTGCTCGGCGTCGAGGGTGACGCAACCGGTCTCGGTGACCCACAGCCCGGAGTTCTCGTCGCGGGCCGCGGCCGGGAAGTACACCGGCACCCCGTCGATGGCGTTGACCAGGTCGTAGAACCCGGCGAAGTCGACCTGGACGTAGTGGTGGATGGGGACGCCGAGGTAGCTGTTGATCGTCTGGATCAGCAGGTCGGGCCGCATCCCGCCCTGGGCGTACAGCCCATTGATCTTGCCGTTCCCACCGGTGGGATAGGGCACCCACAGGTCGCGGGGCAGCGACAGGATCGCCACCTGCTGCGACGACGGGTCGACCCGCACGACCATGATCGTGTCGGTCAGGTTGGTGGCGTCGCGACCGTCCCGAATGGGGTCGTCCGCGGCGGTGCGAGCCGCGCTGTCGATCCCGACCACCAGGTAGTTCTGCGGCCCCCCGGGCGCCTCGACCTGGTCGAGCTCCCGGCTCAGCTCGATGCGGGGGATGCGCTCGACCTTGCGGTAGAGATAGCTGAGACCGGCGGCGCTGGTGGCCAGGGCCATGGCGCTCAGGGCCCCGCCCAGGATCACGAACCGCTGGGCCCAGCTTCGGCGCAGCTTGCGGACGCGCGCAGAACGAGCGAAGTGCTGGCTGCTCTTGCGGCTTTTCCGGCTCAAGACAGCGGAAGTCCCAAGTCGCGGGCGATGACCAGGCGCTGGACCTCGCTGGTCCCCTCGCCGATCTCGAGCACCTTGGCATCGCGGTAGTGGCGGGCCACCAGGGTCTCGTCCATGAAGCCGTAGCCGCCGAAGATCTGCGTCGCCATGCGGGTGGCGGTGACCGCGGCCTCGGTGGCGTGCAGCTTGGCCATGGCCGCGGCCCGCTTGAACGGCTGGCCGGTGTCCCGCAGCCAGGCGGCCTGGTAGGTCAGCAACGCCGAGCTCTCGGCCATCACCGCCAGATCGGAGCAGGCGAAGGACACGGCCTGGTTGACCCCGATGGGCCGCCCGAAGGCCTCACGGTCGTTGGCGTAGCGCACCGACTCGTCCAGACAGCTGCGGATCACGCCCACCGCCATCGCCGCGATGGCGACCCGGCCCTCGTCGAGGAGCTCCAGGAACTGGGCGAAGCCCCGGCCCGGACCGCCGAGGAGGTTGGATTCCGGGACCCGACAGTCGCTGAACGTCAGCCCGTGGGTGTCGGAGGCGTGCCAGCCCATCTTGCGGTAGGCCGGCTGGACCTCGAAGCCCGGCGTGCCCGCCGGCACGATGATGGTGGAGATCTCGTGATCACCGGTCCGGGCGGTGACGGTGACGAGCGAGGTGATCTCGGTGCCCGAGTTGGTGATGAACGACTTCTCGCCGTTGATCACCCATTCGCCGGCCGACTCGTCGAGCGTGGCCTTGGTGCGGGTGGCGCCGGCGTCGCTGCCGCCGTCGGGCTCGGTCAGACCGAAGCCGGCGAGCGCGCGGCCGGCGCACAGGTCGGGCAGCCACTGCTCCCGCTGTTCCTCGGTGCCGAAGCGGTAGATCGGACCGGCCCCGAGACCGACATCGGCCTCCAGCGTGACCGCCAGAGACTGATCGGCGCGGGCGATCTCCTCGATGGCGATGCACAGCGTCGTGAGATCGGAGCCCCCGCCGCCGTACTCCTCCGGGAACGGGATACCGAACAGGCCCAGCTCGCCCATCTTGCGCACCACGTCGACGGGGAAGGTGTGGTCACGGTCCCAGTCGACGGCGTACGGCGCGATCTCCGCATCCGCGAACTCGCGGACGACCCTGCGCAGCGCCTCCTGCTCGTCGGTGAACTCGATGTGCACGGCCAGCCATCGTAGGGGCCCACCGCGGGGTCGCTCCGCCACCCTCTCGGAACGACCGTAGGCTGCGCGACGTGACCGACGTGTCGCCGACGCTGCCACCACTGGCTGTGGTCGGAGGGCGGCTCATGACCGACCTCGTGGACGTGACGTCGGATCTCACCGCCCTGGACAGCCGGGGCCAGTGGGCCGTGGTGCTGCCGTTCTCCGGTGATCCGGTGTGCGCCCGCTTCGCCCGGGTCCGACCGGCCCGGCCCTGGCCCGGTCCGGTGTGGAAGGGGGTGCCCGCGAGCTCGTGGCGTACGTCGCTCGATCGGGACCGCTTCTGTGCCGGCGTCGAGGCGATCCGTTCGGAGATCGCCGCGGGGAACGTGTATCAGGTCAACTTGACCCGGAGATTGTCGGCCCCGCTCCGGACCGACGGCCCCACGGACGTGGCTGCTCTCGGCGCGGCCCTGGGGATCGGCAACCCGGCGCCGTACGCCGCGGTCGTGCGGGTGCCGTCCGTGGGTTGTCACGTGGCCTCGGCCTCGCCGGAGCGGTTCCTGCACCGCGACGGACAGCTGGTCACCTCGTCGCCGATCAAGGGGACGGCGTCGTCGCCCAGCCAGTTCCTGCCCAAGGACCGGGCCGAGAACGTGATGATCGTGGACCTCGTCCGCAACGACCTGGGCCGGGTGTGCGAGTGGGGCTCGGTGCGGGTGCCGGCCCTGTGTGCGGTCGAGGCCCATCCGGGGCTGGTCCACCTGGTGTCGACCGTGACCGGGCGGCTGCGGCCGAGCGTCGGTTGGGCCGAAGTGGTGGCAGCCACGTTCCCGCCCGGGTCGGTGTCCGGCGCACCCAAGCTGGCCGCGCTGCGGGTCATCGGCACGTTGGAGCCGGTGGAGCGGGGCATCTACTGCGGCGCTGTGGGTTGGGTCGACGCCGACCGCCGGCAGGGCGACCTCAACGTGGCCATTCGCACGTTCTGGATCGAGGACGGCCAGCTCCACCTCGGCACGGGAGGCGCGATCACCTGGGATTCCACCCCCGAAGGCGAGTGGGCCGAGACCGAGCTGAAGGCCCGCCAACTCCTCGCCGTCGCCTCGGCCTAAGGCAAGCCATAGGCGATGAGCGCGTTCCCGATGCTGACGTAGAGCCGGCCGTTGGTCACCACCGGCGACGTCGCCGAGGCGCCACCGGTGGCCACCGACCACAGCGGAGGACAGGGCGTCGTCCCGCAGCCCGCCGCCGCGAAGGCGAAGACCGACCCCCCGGCTGTTGTGTAGAGGACATCGCCGGCGACGATCGGTGAGGAAACGGGACTTGTAGAACTAGTGCTGAACTCCCCCTGTGGTGTGCAGGTCGGGCTGCCGCAGCCGGCAGCATTGAGGACCACCACCCTTCCGTCGAAGGTCGGGACGAACAGCTGGTCGCCGGCCAGGGCCGGTTTGCCGGCCCCACCTGCGGCCGCGGTCCAGCGCACGGCTCCTGAGGTGGAGTCGATCGCGTACACCGTGCCTACGTCGGTCACCACATAGGCGGTGGCCGCGTCGCCGTCGAGTACGGCGACCGATGGCCGTCCGTCGGTCGCGGTGGCCCAGACCGGACACTCAGAGCTTCCGCCACAACCGGGATCGGGCGCTGCGATGGAGAACGCTCGGAGCCCGTTGCCGGCTGCGGTGCCGCCCGGCTCTGTGCTCAACGCCCCGTAGCCGGAGTGGAAGAAGTACTGGGCGCCCAGAGTCACCTCGACCGGTCCGCTCGACCCGGCGCCGGCCAACCCGAACGGGATGCTGCGCTGCAAAGAGCCGTCGACGGTGGCGAGCAGGAGGGTCCGACCAGTCAACCCCGGCCCGGATGGTGCCTGCTTGAACCCGACGAGCTGGCTTCCGCGCAGCCCCCAGACGAAGCCGACGTCGGCGCCGCCCTCAGGAGCTCCGGAGTCGACATCGAACCCACCAGATACCCAGACCGACTCCTCGAAGCCCGGGGGCCGAACGAACCCGTACCCCAGGCCAAGGATCACTCGCTGGCCATCCGGGGTCGACGCCACGTGGGGATCGCTGGAATAGGCGAAGCCGTGGAGGTCGAGGCAGGTCTGATTCGACTGGGACCACCGCACCGCGCCAGTGGCCGGGGCCAGGGTCACGAGACCGCACCGAACGCTCAGGTGCACCCCGCCGGGAGAGGTCACAGGTGCGCTGACGGCGGCATCGGCACTCGCTCGCCATCGCCAAACCTCGTGGAGACTGGTCACGTTCGCCGACGTGATCCCAGCCTCGAACGGGTTGTGACCAGTCCGATCCGGGTTCTGTCCTGGCACCGGCCAACAGCCCGCGGCCGCCAGCATCAACATGGCGCAGCCCAGTCCCTGCATGCATCGCCTCATGACCTGTCCTCCCCCTCCACCGCTCTTAAGGGAGAACGCACAGGAGGATGAAATGGATTACATGTGCAGGCGCAGTGGGACGGAAAGCTTCGACATGGCCGGGGCGGTCGGGCACGATGACCGACCATGACAGACGACGTGGCATCCGACGGTCGGGCGGTTTGGCTCGACGGTGCGATCGTGGACCCGAGGGACGCCGCGGTCTCGGTCTTCGACCACGGTCTCACCGTCGGCGACGGTGTGTTCGAGACGCTCAAGGTCATCGACGGCCAGCCCTTCGCGGTGCGCCGCCATCTCGACCGCCTGCAACGTTCCGCTCAGGGCCTGGGCCTGAACGTGCCGCTCAGCGACGACAAGCTGCGGCTGGCCCTCGCCGAGACGATCGATGCCGCCGGCCCCGCCCCCCTGAGCCGGGTGCGCATCACGTTGACCGGGGGCATCGCTCCCCTGGGTTCGGGGCGGGCCGACGTGACCCCGACGCTGGTCATTGCCGTGGGCCCGCTGGACCCGGGCGAGCCCGACACCACCGCGGTGACAGTGCCCTGGCCCCGCAACGAGCGGTCGGCCATCGCCGGGCTCAAGACCACGTCCTATGCCGAGAACGTGGTGGCTCTGGCCGAGGCCCAGAAACTGGGTGCGACCGAGGCCATCTTCCCCAACCTGGCCGGCGACCTGTGCGAGGGCACTGGCACCAACGTGTTCGTGGCCGTGGCCGGGCGGCTGGTCACCCCACCGCTGCTGGCCGGGTGCCTGGCCGGGGTGACCCGGGCCCTGGTCCTGGAGCTCCTCGACGATTCCGACGAGGACAACCTGCCCCTATCGACGCTGGCTTCGGCCGACGAGGTGCTCCTGACCTCCTCGACCCGGGACGTCCAGCCCCTCAGGACCCTGGACGGACGCACGCTGCCCGGAGCCTCGGGCCCGGTGGCCCAGCGAGCCATCAATGCCATCGCCGACCTGCAGGCCCGCGACATGGACCCGTAGATCAGACCGTCCGTAGGTGGACGACGTCGCCCACGGCGACGACCCGTCTGTCCCCCTCCAGGGTCTCCACGACCAGCCGCCCGTCGTCGGTGACGTCCACCGCCGTGCCCTCCAGATCCTCGGCTCCCAGGTCCACCCGAACCCGTCGACCCAGGGTCGCCGACCGCTCCCGCCAGGCCTCCAACAGGTGGTCGGCCGATCCCGCCCCTACCAGCCCGGCGTAGACCTCGTCCAGGCGCCGCAGGAACGCCTCCAACAGCTCGGCCCGGTCGACCTCTCGTCCAACTAGGTGGTTCAGCGCCACGGCGCTCTCGGCCAGCTCGTCCGGGAGAGAGTCCGGCCAGTTCACGTTGATGCCGATGCCGACCACCACCGCCACCCGCTCGGTCGGGCCCGGTTCACGCCAGCCGGACGAGTCGGACACCCCGGCCGGCCAATCTGCCTCGGCCAGGACGCCCGCCAGCTTCCGATCATCGACCACCAGATCGTTGGGCCACTTGAGACCGAGGCCCGCCACGGTCCCGACCACCTGGTCGACCGCCTCGGCCATGGCCAGGCCCCCGGCCATGGCACAGACGCCCGCCACCTTGGCCGGTGGCCGCAGCAGCACGCTGACCAGCAGGGACGACCCCGGGGGTGCGACCCAGGAGCGGCCTCGGCGGCCTCGTCCGCTGCTCTGGTGATCGGCGACCACGACCACCCCTTCGGGCGCTCCATCACGGGCCAGAGCCATGGCATCGCTGTTGGTCGAGCCGGTTTCGGAGACCCAACGGACGTCGCCGAAGCGGTGACGGACCAGCTGCCTACGGAGGAAATCCGGCGCGCTACTGGCGTGGTCGGCAGGCACGCCCGTAAACATATGGCGTGCTCTCGAAGATCCTGATCGCCAACCGGGGCGAGATCGCCGTCCGGGTCATCCGTGCCTGCCGTGAGCTGGGCATCACCTCGGTCGCTGTCTACTCCGACCTCGACCGAGACAGCCTCCACGTCCGGCTGGCCGACGAGGCGTACGCCCTCGGAGGCCAGACCGCGGCCGAGAGCTACCTCAACACCGAGAAGATCCTGGAGATCATCGAGCGGTCGGAGGCCGACGGAGTCCACCCCGGCTACGGGTTCTTCAGCGAGAACACCGACTTCGCCCGGGCCATCACCGCCCGGGGGGTGGCCTTCATCGGTCCGCCGCCCGAGGCCATCGAGGTCATGGGCGACAAGGTGTCGTCCCGCATCGCCGCCCAGGAGGCCGGGGTGGTCGGCGTCCCCGGGACGACCGAGTTCCTGACCTCGGCCGACGAGGTCGTGGCCTTCGGCTCGGAGCACGGCTGGCCGGTGGCCATCAAGGCGGCGTTCGGCGGGGGCGGACGAGGCATGCGGGTCGTGCGCTCGGCCGACGAGGCCGCGGCAGCGTTCGAGTCGGCCCAGTCCGAGGCGCTCAAGGGCTTTGGCCGCAGCGAGTGCTACGTCGAGCGCTATCTGACCTGGCCCCGCCACATCGAGATGCAGGTCTTCGCCGACACCCACGGCAACGCGGTGTGGGTGGGCGAACGTGACTGCTCGGCTCAACGGCGTCATCAGAAGCTGATCGAGGAGAGCCCGGCGCCGCAGTTCCCCGATGAGACCCGCCAGGCCATGGGTGAGGCCGCGG
>DASXTK010000188.1:0-16067 GCA_036505485.1 Acidimicrobiales bacterium | reverse complement strand
GAGTCGGCGGCCAGCACGGCGAGGTCCACCGGAGCCCGTTCCAGGGGTCGGGTCTGGTCGAGACGGGCCAGCAGCAGCAGGTCGTCGACCAGCGTGCGCATGCGGGCGGTCTCCTGCTCGATGCGGCGCATGGTGACCGCCCGGTCGGTCTCGTCCTGGTCGGCGCCGAGACGGAACAGCTCGGCGAAGCCCTGGATCGAGGTGAGCGGCGTGCGCAGCTCGTGAGAGGCGTCGGCCAGGAACTGGCGGAGACGTTGCTCGGTGGCCTCCTGTTCGGCGAAGGCTCCCTCGAGCTTCCCGAGCATGGTGTTGAGAGCCCCGCCGAGCTGACCGACCTCCGACCGGTCGTCGTCGGGCGCCACGCGAACCGACAGATCGTCTGCCGCCGTGATGGTGCTGGCCGTAGCCGCCATCTGCTCCAACGGATGCAACCCCCGCCGCATGATCAACCATGACCCGACGGCCAAGAGGGCCGCCAGCCCGGCCCCGGCGAAGGTCTCGAACCCGACCAAGCGGGCGAGCGACTCCTTGACCTCGGTCGTCGGGAGAGCGACCACAAGGGTCGACCCGTCGTCCATCCGGTGGACGAGCACCCGCCAATGCGTCGAGCCCTTCAGGGAATCAACGGTCGAGTACCGATGGTCGAGCGATCCAGCCGAGTTCATAAGCTGGTCAAGGTTCAGGTCCGGCTGGTTCTCAGCGTCGTGGAGCATCCTCAGCCGACAGGGCGGACTGTTGGGCTTGATGAGGACGGCGTAGACCTCGTCGGGTCCCACGGGCCCGTTGAAATCCCTGCATTCGCTCAGCAGGTCCGCAAGGTCATTGACAGCGCCGAGCATGCGCTCATCCAGGCGGTCGTACTCGGCGCGGGAGTAGAGGCGGTAGGTGACGACGCCGAACAGGGTGAGTCCCACGGTGAGGAGCGCCAGGAGGGCGAGCACCAGGCGGAGGCGCAGGGTCATGGCCGCGCCTGCGACAGGGCCGGGGACATCACCCGATCATTACCCGGACGCGCCTGTTGCAGCGACCATCACCATGGATGACCAGGCTCAGGCCGCTGGCTGGCCGACCGCTGGGGACTTGCTGGGAGTTCCCTCAGACTTTGCCCTGGTCACTCGGTTTGGAGGCCCCGGTGGCATACCTTCAACTCAGCGTGCGGGGCGATTTCCGTACATGAGGAGCGAGGGTGTCCGAGAGCGAACGCCGCGAACCGGTCGTGCTGGTCGTCGACGACGAGGAGCACATCACCGAGCTGGTCGCCATGGGTCTGGGCTACAACGGCTTCGAGGTGGCCAAGGCGAGCACCGGGCGGGAGGCGCTGGACGCCATCGGGAAGGTGCGGCCCGACCTGGTGGTCCTCGACGTCATGCTCCCGGATCTCGACGGCTTCGAGGTGGCCAAGCGACTCCGCCAGCGCGAAGGCGCCGGCACCCATCTCCCCGTCATCTTCCTGACCGCCCGGGACACCACCCACGACAAGGTCTCGGGGCTGCGCATCGGCGGCGACGACTACGTCACAAAGCCGTTCAGCATCGAGGAGCTGATCGAGCGGGTGAAAGCGGTGCTGCGCCGGGCCACCGGTGTGGGACCGGGCGAGCGCAAGCTCAGCTATGCCGACCTGGAGCTGGACGAGGACACCCGCGACGTCTGGCGGGCCGGCAAGCTCGTCGAGCTGACTCCGACCGAGTACAAGCTGCTCCACTACCTGCTGGCCAACCCCCGCCGGGTCCTCACCCGAGACCAGATCCTCGAGAACGTCTGGGAGTACACCTTCGCCGGCAACGCCAGCGTCCTCGAGACCTACATCAGCTACCTGCGCCAGAAGATCGACACCGTCGACCCGCCCCTGATCCACACCGTCCGCGGCGTCGGCTACAGCCTCCGCCTCCCCGCCGAACGCTAGCCACCCCGAAATTGAGGCGTTTCTCGCGCTTATAGCGCGCCAAACGCCTCAATTTCGGGTGGTTAGAGGGCCGGGGCGACCTCGCTGGCGATGAGCCGGAGGTGGTCGAGGTCGGACATGTCGAGGATCTGGAGATAGATCCGCTGGGCACCGGCCTCGGCGAACCCGGCGAGCCGATCGATCACCTCGCTGACGGTGCCGGCCACCCCGTTGGTCCGCAGATGGTCCGGATCCTGGCCGATGGTCTTGGCCCGCTGGAGGAACTCGGCCTCGTCGGACCCGACGCAGGTCGTCACCGCGGCGGACCAGATCATCGTGGCCGGGTCACGTCCCTCCTGCTCGCACACGGCCGCCACCCGATCGATGGCCGGGCGGTAGTCGGGCAGCGGTGAGAACGGCACGTTGAACTCGTCGGCGAAGCGAGCCGCCAACCGCGGCGTCCGCTTGGAGCCCCAACCGCCCACGATGATCGGCGGACGCGGTGACTGCACCGGCTTGGGCCGGCCCGGGGAATCCGCCAGCTGGTAGTGCTGGCCGGCGAAGTCGAACGTCTCGCCCTCCGGCGTGGTCCACAGGCCGTTGATGATGGCCAGCTGCTCCTCCAGCCGCTCGAACCGCTCGCCCGTGCCGGGGAAGGGGATGCCGTAGGCGGTGTGCTCGGCCTCGTACCACCCGGCGCCGATGCCCAGTTCGACCCGTCCCCCGGACATGTGGTCGACCTGGGCCACCGAGATGGCCAGCGGCCCGGGCAGCCGGAACGTCGCCGCGGTGACCATGGTGCCCAGCCGGATGCGATCGGTCTCCCGGGCCAGCGCCGCCAGGGTGAGCCAGGAGTCCGTTGGACCAGGCAGACCGGGCACATCGCCCATGTGCAGGTAGTGGTCGGAGCGGAAGAAGGCGTCGAATCCCAGCGACTCGGCCTCCCGGGCGACCGCCAACTGGTCGTCGTATGTCGCACCGAATTGGGGTTCGGTGAAGATGCGCAGCGTCGGAGCAGCCATGGGCCCGGACGCTACCGAAGGATCGTCCTTCTAGTTCACGTCCCAGACGGCGCCGGAGCGCAGCAGCATCTCGAGGTCGCCGGGGCCGTTGGAATGATGGGCATCGGCGATCTGCTGGTTGACGGCCTCGCCGTACTCCTGCCGATGCACCGCCCGGAACACCCCGATCGGGGTCGGCTCCATGGGACCGCGGGCCAGCCGCGACAGCATGAACGCCACCGCCGCGTTGCCCCGGCTCTCGTCGTGCACCAGGAGGGCGTCCTCGCCCACATCGGCGACATCGACGATCACCGCGCCCCGCTGGGGATCGAGCACCACGCCCTTGCTGCCGTCCCGTCCGAAGCGGATGGGCTCACCGTGACGCAGCGGGACCAGCATCTCCTCCCGCTGCTCCTTGCTGGTGATGGCCGAGAACGCTCCGTCGTTGAAGACGTTGCAGTTCTGATAGATCTCCACCAGCGCGGAACCCTCGTGCTCGAAGGCCCGGCGCAGGGTCTCCTGCATGTGGGCGCGATCCATGTCGTGGGTACGGGCCACGAACGAGGCCTCGGCGCCCAACGCCACCGACACTGGGTTGAAGGGATGGTCGAGGCTGCCGAACGGCGTCGACTTGGTGACCTTGCCCACCTCGCTCGTCGGTGAGTACTGGCCCTTGGTCAGCCCGTAGATCTGGTTGTTGAACAGCAGGATGGTGATGTTCACGTTGCGCCGCAGCGCATGGATCAGGTGGTTGCCGCCGATCGACAAGGCGTCACCGTCGCCGGAGACCACCCAGACGTGCAGGTCGGGTCGGGCCAGGGCCAGACCGGTGGCGATGGCCGGAGCCCGGCCGTGGATCGTGTGCATCCCGTAGGTGTTCATGTAGTACGGGAACCGGGCCGCGCAACCGATGCCGGAGACGAACACCACGTCCTCGCGGCGGATGCCGAGGTCCGGCATCAGCAGCTGAACCGCGGTGAGGATCGAGTAGTCCCCACAGCCCGGGCACCAGCGGACCTCCTGGTCGCTGGTCCAGTCCTTGCGGGTGGTTATCGGGATCAACGTCTCGCTCACAGCAGACCTCCCAGATGATCCAGGATGGCCTGCTCCAGTTCGGCGGCGGTGAACGGCAGGCCCCGCACCTTGCTCACGGTCTTGGCGTCGACCAGGAACTCCGCCCGCAGTTGGTGGGAGAGCTGGCCGAGGTTGAGCTCGGGCACCAGGACCTTGGGATAGCTGCGCACCACATCGCCCAGGTTGGGCGGGAACGGGTGCAGATGGGTGATGTGGGTGGAGGCCACCTTGTGACCCATGCCCCGCACCCGGCCCACCGCACCATCGATGGCGCCCCAGGTGGAGCCCCATCCGACGACCAGGAGATCGGCATCGGCGACATCGCCGGTGACGATGACATCGGGGATGTGCTTGGCGATGCCGTCGACCTTGGCCTCGCGGATGTGCACCATCTGCTCGTGGTTGGCCGGGTCGTAGTCGACGTTGCCGGAACCGTCGGCCTTCTCCAGCCCCCCGATGCGGTGCATCAGATCCGGCGTGCCGGGCAGGGCCCAGGGGCGGGCCAGGGTGTCGGGGTCCCGCAGATAGGGCCAGAACACGGGCTTGCCGGCCTCGTCGACATGGTTGGGGGCGGTGGCGAACGTGACGTCGATCGGCGCCAGGTCGGCCACGTCGGGCAGCAGCCAGGGCTCGGACCCGTTGGCCAGGTAGCCGTCGGACAGCAGGATCACCGGTGTCCGCCACGTCAGGGCGATGCGGGCGGCCTCGATGGCCATCTCGAAGCAGTGGCTGGGGCTCTTGGGGGCCAGGATCGGCAGCGGGGCCTCACCGTGACGGCCGTAGTACGCCATCAGCAGGTCGGCCTGCTCGGTCTTGGTCGGCAGACCGGTGGAAGGCCCACCGCGCTGGATGTCGATCACCAGCAGCGGCAGCTCCATGTTGACCGCCAGGCCCAGGGTCTCGGCCTTGAGGGCCATGCCCGGTCCGCTGGTGGTGGTCACGCCGAGATGGCCGCCGTAGGCCGCACCCAGGGCGGCGCCGATGCCGGCGATCTCGTCTTCGGCCTGGAACGTGCGAACCCCGAAGTTCTTGTGCTTGGACAGCTCGTGGAGGATGTCGCTGGCCGGCGTGATCGGGTATGACCCCAGGAACAACGGCAGCCCGGACAGCTGGCTGGCGGCGATCAGCCCCCAGGCCAGGGCGGTGTTGCCGTTGATGTTGGTGTAGGTCCCCGCCGGCAGGTGCGCCGGCTTGATCTCGTAGGGGTGGTCGAACAGCTCGGCGGTCTCACCGAAGGCGTGACCGGCTTTGAAGGCGGCGGTGTTGGCGGCAGCGATCTGCTCGTTCTTGGCGAAGCGCTGCTGGATCCAGTCGAGCGTGCGGTCGATGGGCCGGGTGTACATCCACGACACCAGCCCCAGGGCGAAGAAGTTCTTGGACCGCTCGGCGTCCCGGGGCTTGACCCCCAGCGGCTGGACCGCGCCCTTGGTCAGGCTGGTCATCGGCACCTCGTACACGCTGAACGCGTCGAGGCTGCCGTCCTCCAGCGGGTTGGCGTCGTAGCCGGCCTTGGCCAGGCTGCGGTCGTCGAAGGCGTCGGAGTTGACGATGATCGTGGCGCCGGTGGCGATCCGGCTCACCTGGCTGCGCAGGGCCGCCGGGTTCATGGCCACCAGCACGGTGGGCGCGTCGCCGGGTGTGGTGATGTCGTGATCGGAGATGTGCACCTGGAAGGCGGACACCCCGGCCAACGTCCCAGCAGGTGCTCGGATCTCGGCCGGGAAGTCGGGCAACGTCGCCAGGTCGTTGCCGTAGAGCGCGCTGGAGGTGGTGAAGCGATCACCGGTCAGCTGCATCCCGTCGCCGGAATCCCCCGCGAACCTGATGACGACGCGGTGGAGGGTCTCGGTATCCCTCGTCCGCTTGGCAGTGTCTGACACGGCGCCCCCTTTGGCGCTTTGTGGTCCTTCGACCTTATCCCTACCTGATTGGTGACACGCAGCAGCCTTGCAGGGTTTTCGACGCAGGGTGAGCATCCGGATGCCCGTTCCACCCACCCTGCGTGGGACGAGGCCCGGGACCTACGCGATCGTGATGGATGCGTCCAGGTAGACGTCCTGGATGGCGTTGAGGAGCTCGGCACCCTCGGCCATGGGTCGCTGGAACGCCTTCCGGCCGGAGATGAGCCCGATGCCACCGGCGCGCTTGTTGATCACCGCGGTGCGCACCGCCTCGGCCAGATCGGAGGCTCCCTTGGACTCGCCGCCGCTGTTGATCAGCCCGATCCGGCCCATGTAGTTGTTGGCCACCTGCCAGCGGCACAGGTCCACGGGATGGTCGGTGGTCAAAGACTCGTAGACCAGGGGGCTGGTCTTACCGAAGTTGAGGGCGTTGTAGCCGCCGTTCACCGTTGGCAGCTTCTGCTTGATGATGTCGGCCTCGATGGTGACCCCCAGATGGTTGGCCTGGGCGGTCAGGTCAGCGGCGTTGTGATAGTCGACGCCGTCCTTCTTGAACGCGCTGTTGCGCAGGTAGCACCACAGCACGGTGAACAGCCCCAGCTCGTGGGCCCGGGCGAAGGCCTCGGCCACCTCCTGCAGCTGGCGGGTGGCCTCGTCGGAGCCGAAGTAGATGGTGGCGCCGACGCCGGCGGCCCCCAGATCGAAGGCTTGGTCGACCGAGCCGAACATGACCTGGTCGAACTTGTTCGGAAACGTCAGCAGCTCGTTGTGGTTGAGCTTCACGATGAACGGGATGCGGTGGGCGTACCGGCGGGACACCGCGCCGAGCACACCGAAGGTGCTGGCCACACCGTTGCACCCCCCGGCCAGCGCCAGCTCCACGATGTTGGCGGGATCGAAGTACTTGGGGTTGGGGGCGAAGCTGGCCGCCGCCGAGTGCTCGATGCCCTGGTCGACGGGCAGGATCGAGACGTAGCCGGTTCCGCCCAGACGGCCGTGGTCGAACAGCGATTGGAGGTTGCGCAGGACCTGCGGTGTGCGATCGAAGTGGGAGAAGACCCGGTCGATGTAGTCAGGGCCCGGGAGGTTCAGATCCTCCTTGGGGATTCCCTTGGCTTCGTGGGTGAGAAGGCTCTCCGCATCGGCACCGAGCAGGCTCTGGATGTCCACTTCGTCTCTCCTGGGTCGCTCGCGATCTGTGGTCCAACGGTACTTCGAGGGACCGACAGTCGGCCCCATCCGACCACCCCGCCACCACCCCAAGCGGCCTCGGCTCCGCCGACCCGTGCCCTCCCTAGGGCTCGAGCGCGGTGCGGAACCAGGCCAGGATGTGCTGCAGCCAGGCCTCGAGCGCATCCTCGGCCAGAGGATCACGTCCCAGCAGGCTGTGGATGAAGTGGACCTCGCTGAAGTAGTTGAGGATGGCGCCGTAGCCGCTGATGATCAGCTGCTCGGGGTCGTGCTTGCGGAACCGCCCCTCCCCCATCTCCCGGTCGAAGTAGTTGACCGCCTGCTGGAACCACGGCCGTAGCGCCTCACCCAAGTCGAAACCGAGGTGGTCGTTGGCCGCGGCCAGGGACTCCCGACGGACCAGCCGGACGAAGTCCGGGTTCTCGGCGAACCAGTAGACCACCGTGGTGAGGACCTGTTCGACGTAGTCCCAGCCCTCGGCGGTAGGCCGCTCGATGGCGTCCTCGATGCGGATGGCCCAGTCCGACAGGGCCCGCTCGAACACCGCTTGGTACACCGCTTCCTTGGACGGAAAGTGGTGGAGCAGGCTCGCCCGGCGAATGCCCACGCCGGCGGCGATGTCGTTGAGCGACGTGCCGTCGTAGCCCTCGTCGGAGAAGCAGCGACGCGCCTCCACGAGGATCGCCTCTCTAGTCGAGCCCGCTTCACCCTCGTTCACCACCGCCCGCAGGGTACTGGGCCACGCCGCGTGTGCAGGGGAGTATCTGAACTGGGGTGATGGACGACTCGCCCCGTTGCCCTACCTACCGGTCGGTAGGTAGGGTCAATCGATGGTACGGCTGCTCCTCTCCCTGGCCGTGGGCTTCGCCGTCAGTCAGGTCGCCACCTTCGCGACCACCATCTATCTGCACCGCGCCGTGGCCCATCGAGCCCTCAATCTGTCCGTCCGTCTGACGTTCGCCTGTCGGGTCCTCATCTGGATGACCACCGGGATCCGGCCGCGGGAGTGGGCCGCCGTCCATCGCCGCCACCACGCCTTCACCGACACCGCGGGCGACCCCCACTCCCCCCGCCTGATGGGATGGGTGCGGGTGCAGCTGACCAACGCTGCGCTCTATCGGCGGACCGCCCGCGACGGGATCACGGTGGCCCGCTACGCCCGGGATCTTCCCGCCGACCGCTGGGATCGGGTGCTGTTCGACCGTTCCTGGCTCGGGCTGAGCCTGGGGGTCGTGCTGCTGATCCTGGCCCTCGGTCCGGTCTGGGGCGTGGTCGCCGGTCTGGTCCACGTGGCCAGCTACCTGTCGCTCAACGCCGCGGTCAACGCCCTGGGCCACACCTTCGGCCGCCAGCCCAACGACAACTCCGCCACCAACCTGCGATGGCTGGCCTGGGTCACCGGCGGTGAGGGACTCCACAACAACCACCACGCCGCGCCGACCACGGCCAAGCTGTCGTTCCGGGCCTGGGAGATCGACCCGGCCTGGCCGGTGATCCGCCTGCTCCGTCAGGTGGGCTGGGCCACCGTCCGCCACGAGCACCCCCCGTCCCAGCACCAGGCTCCACCCGCTCGGGCCGCGTAGTACGTTCCGCCAGCATGAGAGGCATGGGGGCAATGGCGCTGGCGGGGTTCCTCCTGCTGACCGGCGCGTGCAACGACGATGACGGTGGGGACGGCGCGTCGAGCAGCAGCAGCGGCAGCGATGCCGAGTCCTACATCGAGGCACTGGCCGACACCATGAAGGACGACCAGGCGGGCTTGGGACTGGACGACGAGGCTGCGACCTGCGTCGCCACCGCGGTCGTCGACACCTTCGACGCGGCCAAGCTGAAGGAAGCAGACATCACGCCCAAGGAGTTCGCCGAGACCGAAGACGTCACGTCGCTCGACATCGAGGTTCCCGCCGACGCCGCCACGGGGCTGGGCGAGGATCTGAAGGCCTGTGACGTGGCCGGCGACGTCGAAGGGGCGCTGACCACCGGCTTCATGGCCGACAGCGGCGACGGCTTCAGCCCCGGGGCCGAGAGCTGCCTCACCGACAACATCGATGACGACGAGCTGATCGACGCCGTGGCGCTGACCTTCGTCGGCGACTCGGCCACGGCTTTCGAGGATCTCGTAGGCCCAGCTTTCGCGGCCTGTCCCGATGCCATGACCGAGATCCTGGTCGCCTCCGCCGGACAGGAGATCTCAGCCGAAGCGAAGGACTGCGTGGCCAACTTCGTCGAGAGCAACACCGAGGCCGTCGCGAACAGCTTCGTCTCCGGGGATCAACAACTCAGCCAGGACCTGGCCGCCGCCTGTCCGGCAGCCGCCGGGGGCGGATAGCCGGGCCGAGATCGCCAGGTGGCTAGGTTCGGAGCATGGACATTGTGGCCGCCCTCTTCTTCGAGGGAATCGAACTGAATGCGGCTTTCCCGGGCGGACCTACGCGCATCGACCTGACCGGCGTGCACTTCTCGGCCATCCCCCCAGCTCCGCCGCCGGTCATGGTGGCGCCTCACCTGGTGGTGCTGGTCCGCGGTCCGGCCGACGAGGACAGCAGCGGCGTCCTCGAGGTGGTGTTCCGGGACGCCACGGGCGAACAGATCGCCCGCAACGTGCAGCCGCTCCAGGTCGAGGCGGGTCGGTTCACCTACCGGTTGGTGCGGGCCGAGCTCGAGATGGCGGACTACGGCACCATCGAGGCGCATTGCCGTATCGGTACCGGTCATGCCACGGTGGTTCCTTACACCCTCGTCCCCGCGCCGGCCGACGCTGGCGAACCGAGCTGAACAGAACGAGGCGGGCATGCCGATCGCCGCTATCTCGCAACACCCCGAAGGGGCGGACGCCACCGCCGAAGTGATCGGCCAAGCCTTGGAGGACGGCGGGAGCGGCGCCGACCTGGTGGTCCTGTTCACCAGCGCCCATCATCGGGACGAGTTCGCCGAGATCGCCGCCACCGTCCGGGCCGCGCTCGAGCCCGGTCGGCTGATCGGTGTCACCGCCGGAGGGATCATGGGCGGGGCCCAGGAGATCGAGGACGGTCCCGCGGTGGCGCTGTGGGCGGCCCAGCTGGGCACGGTCCCCAACGCCGTGCGGCTGACCGCAGCCTCGACGCCGGCGGGCACGACGCTGCAGGGGCTGCCCCATCCGGCCGGTTCTGGTTCGGAACCGCAGACGCTGTTGCTGCTGGCCGATCCGTTCTCGGTGCCGGTGCCCGACGTCCTGGACGTGCTCGCCGCCGGTCCCAACCCGATGCGGGTGATCGGAGGGCTGGCCTCGGCCGGCATGAGCCCGGGCACCAACAGGCTGGTGCTGGACGACGAGGTGTTCGATGACGGCTCGGTCGGGGTGCTCTTCGACGACCAGGACATCGTCGAAGGGATCGTGGTGTCCCAGGGCTGCCGGCCGGTCGGCTCGCCGATGATCGTGACCAAGGCCGAGGGGATGCAGGTGATGGAGCTGGCCGGACAGTCGGCCATCTCCCGCCTGGAGCAGTTGGCCAGCAGCGCGCCGCCCGACGACCGCGGTCTGCTCGCGTCGGGCGGGGTGCATCTCGGCGTCGTCGCCGACGAGCACCAGGCCGACTTCGGTCGGGGCGACTTCCTCGTGCGCAGCGTCGTGGGCGCCGACCGGGAGACCGGAGCCCTGTCGGTGGGGGCGCTGGTGGAGGTCGGCACCACCGTGCAGTTCCACGTGCGCGACGCCGCCACTGCCGACGAGGACCTGCGGGCCTTGCTGGCCGGACATCGGGCCGACGGTGCGCTCGTCTTCACCTGCAACGGCCGGGGGCGCCACCTCTTCGGGACTCCGCACCACGACGCCCGGCTGGTGGCCGACATCGTCAGCGACCACAACGCGGTCGCCGGCATGTTCTGCGCCGGGGAGATCGGACCCGTCGGCACCCGCAGCTTCCTCCACGGCTTCACCGCCTGCGCCCTGCTCGTCACCCAGCCCTAGAGTCGCCGCTGGCGATCACCGGGGGAGGCGAACGATGGGCTGGGGACGCAAGTACTGGATCGCGGCTGCCGTAGGGCTGGTTCTGGCCGGCGGGGCTTGCGCCAAGGAGGCGGAGTGGCCAGCCGAGGCGCGGGCGACGACCACCGTTCCGCCCGACTCCATGGAGCTGCTCTGGTCTACGGAGGGCGTGCGGTTCGCCACCGGACCGATCGGGTTCCCCTCCGCCGACGCGGTCGTGGCACTCGCCGCGGTCGATGGAGGGTTGGAGCTGCACGCCTACGACATGGAGACCGGTGAGGAGCTCTGGACCCGGCCCTCCACCGCCTCCCAGGTCACCCTGGGTGTCGAGCTCGTCATCCCGAGCCGACGCGAGGCCATCTTCCATCTGGCGCCCGGTCCGGACGGCGGCGACCTGATCGAGGCCGTCGACGTCACCACGGGCGAGCCGCTCTGGACCACACCGGAGTCCCCCGATGGGTTCAACGACCCGCTCTATCTCTGCCAGTCCGACACCGACACCTTGTGTGTCACGGCGGGAGGCGAGGACGCAGACTCGGGGGGCTGGCAGATCGACATGGACACCGGCGTGACGACCGGGCCCAACGGGATCGTCTCGCTGAGAGCCCGCCCGCGGCAAACCGTCGGTGAGGGCCGGGCGCTCGGAGCCGGCTTGTTCCACGTGTACGACAGCGACGAGATCGTCCGCATGGACGCTGGTCAGGTCGTCTGGCGGCGGCCGGCCCGCGACCTGTTCGGGGGCGCAGACGTCTCCCCCGACTTCGGCTGGTCGTTCCGGGAGTCCGGAGGATTGATCGTCGGCTGGCTGGGCAGCGTCGTGGCCGAGCAGTCCGACGGCGAGGTGGAGATCCCGGTGGAGCACATCGCCGGGATCGACGAGGCGACCGGCGAGACCCGCTGGCTGACCGAGGGGTACATCGGCTGCGAGCAACTCAACCGGCTGGACCTCCGCGACGCACCGCTCCGGTCATCACCTTGGCTGCGGTGCCGACCCACCGGCACCGCCATCCTGGCCGACGACGAGCTGGAGTCGGTGACCCTCACCAGCAATGTCCTGGAGGGCTTCGATCCCGCGACCGGCGCGGCCGTCTGGTCCGTCGACACTGGTGCCGCTTCCGCGCTGTGGGACGACGAGCGGCCGCTGGTTCGGCTCAGCCCGACAAGCTTCGCGTTGACCAAGGACGACGGGACTCTCCTGGGCGTGGACATTCGGGATGGCACCGTCCTCGACATAACGGCCGAGGATGTGGGCTGGTGCCGAGCCGTGAACCGGTACGACTACGCCGACTCGTCCACGGGGGACCGGGTCGGGCACGACTTCGCCACCCCGTGCTCCGTGGACGGCACACCGCAGGCGGTGCCCGACGACGCCGAGGAGGATCTCGGGATCGTGGTCCGTGACGTGTTCGTCTGGATGGATGAGGCGGGGCTGCATGGGGCGAGAATGCCCGGGTAGGGAACGGGTTTTGGGGTAGGCAAATCGGTCGCGCGCAGTGATTTCACCTCCCGGATGAGGTGCGTCGCGGAGGGGCCGCGGGGCCATGGTGGAGGCGCAGTAGGGTGGGCGACGCATGACCGCTGACCCTGTCTTCGAGCAGCGCGCCATCAACGTCATTCGCGGCCTGGCCATGGATGCCCCCCAGGCGGCCAACAGCGGCCATCCGGGCACCGCGATGGCTCTCGCCCCCCTGGCGCACGTGCTTTGGACCCGCATCCTCCGCTATGACCCGGCGGCCCCCCAATGGCCCGATCGCGACCGCTTCGTGCTGTCCGCTGGGCACGCCTCCATCCTCCAGTACTCCATGCTCTACCTCACCGGGTACGGGCTCACCCTGGAGGACCTCAAGGCGTTCCGGCAGTGGGGCTCGTTGACCCCGGGGCATCCCGAGGCCGGGCACACCCCGGGGATCGAGGTCACGACCGGACCCCTCGGCCAGGGCTTCGCCAACGCGGTGGGCATGGGAGCAGCCGAGCGTTGGTTGCGGTCCCGCTTCGGTCCCGAGGTCGTCGACCATCGCACCTATGTGATCTGCAGCGACGGCGACCTCATGGAGGGCATCAGCCACGAGGCCGCGTCGCTGGCCGGGCACATGGGTCTGGGCCGGCTGGTCTACGTCTACGACGACAACCACATCACCATCGACGGTGAGACCGAGCTGGCCTACTCCGACCGGGTCGCCGAGCGGTTCTCGGCCTACGGCTGGCATGTCGAGAGCCTGGGTGAGGTGGCCAACGACTGCGACACGTTGGAGGCCGCGCTGCGCCGGGCCGCCGCAGTCGAAGACCAGCCGTCGATGCTGATCCTGCGCAGCCACATCGGCTGGCCGTCGCCCAACTTCACCGACACGGCCAAGGCCCACGGCAACCCCCTCGGGGCCGAGGAAGTGGCCCGCACCAAAGAGATCCTCGGCCTGCCGCCGCAGGAGGGCTTCTGGGTTCCCGACGATGTGCTGACCTACTACCGCGAGGCCGGCAGCCGGGCCAGCGACCACCGGGATGCGTGGGAGAAGCGTCTGGCCGAGTGGACCGGCGACCGCACCGTGTTCGACGCCTGCTGGTCCCGGTCGGGGCTGGCCGGCTGGCAGGACGTCCTGCCCACCTGGCAGCCAGGCGAGTCCATCGCCACCCGTCACGCCTCGAACGCCTGTCTCAAGTCGCTGGCCGAGAAGGTGCCGGGGCTGATCGGCGGCAGCGCCGACCTCACCGAGAACACGGGCACCCTGTTCGCCCAGGACGGCGTGTTCACCAGCGAGCATCCCGGACGGCAGATCTACTTCGGGGTCCGGGAGCACGGCATGGGCGGGATCCTCAACGGCATGGCCATGCACGGCGGCACGATGCCGTTCGGGGGAACGTTCTTCATTTTCTCCGACTACATGCGCCCGTCGGTGCGTCTGGCCGCGCTGTCCCAGGCGAAGGTCATCTACTCGTGGAGTCACGATTCGGTCGGGCTGGGCGAGGACGGACCCACCCACCAGCCCATCGAGCACCTGGCGTCGCTGCGGGCCATGCCCGGGCTGCGGCTGATCCGGCCGGCCGACGCCAACGAGTGCGCCGAGGCGTGGAAGGTTGCGATCGCCTCCGACGGTCCCACGGGCCTGATCTTGAGCCGGCAGAAGCTCCCAGTGCTGGAGAACACCGTGGGCGCACCGGTGGCCAAGGGCGCCTATGTCCTGGCCGGCGAAGCCACCGGAGCCCAGCCCGACGTGGTGCTGGTGGGCACCGGCAGCGAAGTGTCGGTGTGCGTGGATGCGGCCAAGCTCCTCACCGCCGACGGAACCTCGACTCGGGTGGTGTCGATGCCCTCGTGGGATCTGTTCAGCACCCAGACCGAGGAGTACCAGACCACAGTCCTCCCGCCCGCCGTCCCCACCCTGGCCGTCGAGGCCGGGAGCAGCTTCGGCTGGGACCGGTGGGTCGACGACAGTGTCAGCATTGACCGCTTCGGGGCATCGGCGCCCGGTGCGGTGGCGCTCGCCAACTTCGGCTACACGCCGGAGAACGTGGCCGACCGGGCCCGCCAGTTGATCAGCGACCTCGCCGAGGAAGAAAGGTAGATAGAGATCATGACCAAGCTCGTCGATCTCTATGCCGAGCACGGCCAGAGTCCCTGGCTCGACAACCTGCGCCGGGGCTGGATCACCGGCGGTGAGCTGGAGCGCTGGGTCGAGCGCGGCGTGAGGGGCATCACCTCGAACCCCACGATCTTCCAGAAGGCCATCTCGTCGGGCAACGAGTACGACACCCAGTTCGGCAGCCTGGTCGGCCAGGGCGAGAGCGTCGAGAAGGCCTACTGGGACATGGTCATCGCCGACATCGAGGACGCCCTGCGCATCCTGCGACCGGTCTACGACTCCAGCGACGGCGTAGACGGCTACGTCTCGGTCGAGGTCGCACCTGACCTGGCCCGAGACCGTGACGGCACCATCGCCTCGGCCCGGGAGCTGCACAGCCGCATCGACGAACCGAACCTGTTCGTCAAGATTCCGGCCACCGCCCAAGGGGTCGACGCCATCGGCCAGATGATCAGCGAGGGTCGCAGCATCAACGTCACGCTCATCTTCGGGCTGGACCGCTACGACGAGGTGATCGAGGCCTACATCTCGGGGCTCGAAGCCTACGACGGCGACCTGTCCCGGGTGGCCAGCGTGGCCTCGTTCTTCGTCAGCCGGGTCGACACCGAGGTCGACCGGCGACTCGAGGCCATCGGCTCGGTCGAGGCGCTCGGGTTGCGGGGCAAGACCGCGGTGGCCCAGGCCCAGGCGGCCTACGGGATCTTCCAGGAGCGTTTCCAGGGTCCGCGCTGGGAGGCGTTGGCCGCCCGTGGTGCCCGGGTGCAACGCCCGTTGTGGGCCTCCACCTCCACCAAGAACCCGGCCTATCCCGACACGCTCTACGTCGATCCGCTCATCGGACCCGACACCGTCAACACCATGCCCGAGGTCACGCTCGAAGCCTTCGAAGACCATGGCACGCTGGCCCGCACGGTGGATGCGGACATCCCGGCGGCCCGGCAGGTTCTCGAAGAGGTGACCCGGGTCGGTGTCGATCTCGACGACGTCAGCGCGGTGCTGGAGGATCAGGGAGTCGCAGCCTTCGCCAAGAGCTTCGACGAGCTGATCAGCGCCTTGGAAGCCAAGCGCGACACTCTGTAGCCGTTCAGGACGAGAAGCAGCCGCAAGGACGCAGCCGCAAGGGGAGGTGAGATGAACGGCGAGCTCGTAGTGGTCGATGATGTTCCGGGCGAGTTCGCCGAGCGCGTCATCGAAGCCTTCCACCAGCGCCCCAACGACGGCTTCTCCATCGCCCTGTCCGGGGGGCAGACCGCTCCGCGCTGCTACGAGCGCCTGGCCGACGATGCCGGCAACCAGATCGATTGGTGGAAGGTCGACGTCTATTGGGGTGACGAGCGCTGCGTGCCCCTCGACCACGAGGACTCCAACTACCGCCGCGGCCGCGAGGCCCTGCTGGAGCGGCTGGGGGCAGTGAACGCCAACTACCCCATGCGCTGCGAGGAGGGTCCCGATCCCTATCAGCTGCGCATCGGCCAGCTG
>DASXTK010000187.1:0-22337 GCA_036505485.1 Acidimicrobiales bacterium | reverse complement strand
GGGCCATCCCTTTCAAGGTGGCGGGACACAGCGAGCGGCGTCCCTGGCCGTCGTGGCGAGCGCAAACGTTCATGGCCACGGCACTCCGCTAGCGAGCGGTTGCCCCGTCGTCCTCGCGGCGCCGCAGCCGGCGGGCCGCCTTGGCCGTGCCGCTGGCGAAGGCCACGCCCTTGATCACCGGGTTGGCCATGGCCAGGTAGGCCAACCGGGACGCCGAGTCGACCGTGCCGGTCACCGATTCCGCCGTCGTCACCAACCGGTCGAACCGCTCCAGCTCCTGATTGGCGGCCCGGACGGTGTCGTGGAGCTCGTGGAGGACCGGCAGCGATTCCGTCCGCATGAGCGTTGCCACCTCGCGCACCGCCCGCATCGTGCTGGTCAGGGCCACCAGCGCCACGGTCAGAAGCACGACCGCGGTCACGCTGGCGACCGCCACGATCACGGCGGCCAGGTCGGTGGCGCTCACGTCTCCTCGGCCCCGTCCGCCGGCTCCGGCATCTCGGTCAGACGTTCCATGCGCGTGGCGATCTCCTGCTCGAAGCCATGCGGGGACGGCGCATAGAACACCGCATCCTGCATCTCGTCGGGGAGGTACTGCTGGGGTACCCAGCCCCGTGGATCGTCGTGAGGATACTCGTAGCCCTTCCCGTGCCCGAGCCGCTGCGCCCCCCAGTAGTGGGCGTCTCGCAGATGGGACGGAACCTCCCCGACCCGGCTCTGTTGCACCGCCTGTCGGGCCTGCCAGATTCCGGTGGCCGAACGGTTCGACTTCGGCGCGGTGGCCAGATGGACGACGGCCTGGGCCAGGTTGAGCTGGGCCTCGGGCAGACCCACGAACTCGACGGCCTGGGCCGCCGCGGTGGCCACCACGAGGGCCATCGGATCGGCCTCGCCCACGTCCTCGCTGGCGAGGATCACCATGCGCCGGGCAATGAACCGAGCGTCCTCGCCGGCCTCCAACATCCGGGCCAGCCAGTAGAGCGCGGCCTGGGGGTCGGATCCCCGCATCGACTTGATGAAGGCCGAGATCACGTCGTAGTGATCGTCGCGGCCGTAGCGCTGCATGCTGGTTCCGAGCGCCGCCTCCGCATCGGCCTCGGTCACCGTCACCGGCTGGTTCTCCTTGGTGTCCTCGGCGTTGGCCGCCCGGCCGTGGGCCAGCGCCACCGCCACCTCCAGGCTGGTGAGGACTTGACGGCCGTCGCCTCCGGCCCGTTCGACCAGTAGCGCGATGGCGTCGGGCTCCCCCACCGCGTCCTCGGCCTCCAGACCCCGGGCCACCAGTTCGGCCATGGCCTCCTCGGTCAGGGGGTTCAGCCGGAACAGCGTCGAGCGCGACATCAGTGGCGCGTTGACCTCGAAGTACGGGTTCTCGGTTGTTGCCCCGACGAGGATCAGCAGCCCGCTCTCGACCGACGGCAACAGCGCGTCCTGCTGGGCCTTGTTGAACCGGTGGACCTCGTCGAGGAACAGGATCGTGCCCTGGTCCCGCTCCCCCAGCCGCTGCTCGGCCCGGGCCAACACCTCCCGCACGTCCTTCACCCCGGCCGAGACCGCCGACAGCTGCTCGAAGGCCTTGGCCGTCTGGCGGGCGATGACCTGGGCCAGCGTTGTCTTCCCGGTGCCGGGCGGTCCCCAGAAGATGGCCGACGACAAGCGGTCGGACTCCACCAGGACTCGCAACGGTCGGCCCGGACCGACCAGGTGGTCCTGCCCCACGATCTGGTCCAGGCTGGCCGGACGGAGCCGGGCGGCCAGTGGAGCCTGCCGTTCCAGACGGTCGCGGGCCGCGGCCGCGAAGAGGGTGTCCGAACCCGTCGACGATGATCGGGACGGCGTCATTGCGGCCGAGCGTACTGGTGTCTTCAGAGGTGCGGCCTCAGGCCGCACCGTGGCCCGAGCGGCCCGCCGCCTTGGCGGCAAGAGCGGGAAACACAGTGACGTCGTTGCTCTCGGCGGCTTGCCGCCGAGTTCGAGCAGACGTGAGTGTCAAGACCAACTGTCCGTGCGACGATGTTGGGCATGCCGACGGGAGGCGGACCCCCTCAACGGTTGAACCAGGCGGAACTGGCCTTGATCCTGCGGCGCGCCGCCGAGCTCGAGGACGATGGCGGCCGCCTCGGCGGCTCAGTCACCGATCATTTCGACATCGAGGCGGTCGAGGCCGCGGCGTCGGAGGTCGGTTTGTCACCGCTCGCGGTACGCCGGGCCCTGGCCGAGCTGCGGGCCGGAGCACTCCCTGAGGTAGCCCCGAGCCCGCGCCGAGTCGCACCCGGATCCCGGCTGGTCGGCACCCGCAGCGTGGTCGAGACCCGCATGGTGCGAGCGACACCCGAGGTCACCCATGCGGCGTTGGACCAGTTCCTCCGCCATCACAACTTCGAGTGCCGTCGCCGACTCCTCAACAAGGCGATCTACCGGGCTCGCTACGACGTCGTGGCGTACGGGCGTTGGCTGCTCAACGTCGGCGGTGTCCGGCGGGTCACCGGGGTCGATGCGATTGAAGTGACAGTGGAACCCGTGGGCGGGGATGGCGGCGGTGCCATGGTGCGGATGGTCGCGACCTTGCGGCCTGGCCTGACTCCGCTCGTCGTCGCCGCCAGCGGCTCCGGGGTCATGGTCGCCGGCATCGCCGGTCTGGTCGCGTTGGTCACACGCGAACCGGCGGTGCTCCTGGTTGGCAGCACCGCCGGAGGCGCCATGGCGTTGGGTGGGTTCGGTGTACGAGGACGCTGGCGCCGCCGCCGCGGCGAGCAGATCGGTGAGGTCCTGGCCGCGGTCCTCGATGGCCTGGACCAACCGAGGCGCTGAGCTCCAGCGACTATTGCTGGTAGCGCTCGACGATCTCCGGGGGACGGACGTCGACCTCGTCCGGATTGCCGCCGCTGTCCCGGCGAGCCCGGCGCTGGCGCAACAGGTCCCAGCACTGGTCCAGGGCCACTTCCAGCTTGCGGATCCGGGCCTCGGCCTCCTCGTCGGGCCCCTTCTGCTGGATGGTCTTCTCCAGCTGGTGCTCCTCGTCCACGAGGGCGCCGATCCGGGCGATGACCTGTTCGTCGTCCATATCCATCCCTTCGTCGGTCCAACCCCGGCCGGAAGCCTAGGCGGGTGCCTTCGTCATCCGACCCACCAACCAGCCGCCTAACGCGACCGCAGCGCCCACCGCGCCCACCAGGGCGGTCTGCCAGCGCAAGGTGCTGATCAGGCTGTCCCACACGTCGGCCGCAGCGTGGCGGGTCACGGGCGTGCCGATCCGCCCCATCAGGTAGAACCGGGCGAGCCACAGGCCCACGGTGGTCAGGATCATCCCTCCGCCCACGCCCACACCGATCCGGCCGATGGCGCGACGGCGGTCGTCGGACAGCACGACCGCCCCGACGAACAAGGCCAGGCAGGCCGGAGGCAGGATGATCGCCAGCCTCGCTATCAGGTTGATGCCCTGGAGCACCCGCCGCAGCCAGGGCGAGTCCCAGGGCACGATGTCGTCGATGCGTTCGATGCCGGCGTCGTCGAGAACGTCGATGCCGAAGCGCTCCAACCTCGTGTCGGCCCTCTCCAGCACGTCCTCGAGGTCCAGCTTGATCTGATCGATGCCCTCGTCGGCCATCCGCAGCAGCTCCTGATGGGCCCGCCGCAGGGCCGTCGTCCAGATGGTCTGGAACTCCGACGTATCCAGGACCGTCCGCAGGACCTCGTCGACCAGGTCCCGCGGCACCCGAGGAGCGACCTTGACCATCCGATCGGTCAGCTCGACCGCGACCCCGTCGATCACCACCTGGTCTCGGGCCAGCGGCGCCAGGGTGGCCACGAAGTTGTCGGTGTCGAGGAGCTCGCGGTCCGACCACACGGCCAGGTTGGCGATCACCGTCGCCAGGCACCCGACGACCAGGAGCAAGAGCGCCACAGCCCGGCGCGACAGACGCTGCACGGCCGGGCACGCTACGCGTCCGGCGCCCACGCAACGTGCATGTCAGCTCTTGCGAGGTAGGAGGCGCAGGCCGAGCTCGGCCAACTGCGCCGGGTCGATCTCGCTGGGGGCCCGGGTCAGCGGATCACCACCCGACTGGGTCTTGGGGAAGGCGATCACCTCGCGGATGCTCTCCTCGCCCACGAGGGCTGCGACCAGGCGGTCGATGCCCATACCGAAGCCGGCGTGCGGTGGCGCCCCGAAGCGGAAGGCATCGAGCAGGAACCCGAAGCGGGCCTCCGCCGCGGCGTCGTCGATGCCCATTACGCCGAACACCGTCCGTTGGATGTCGGGCCGATGGATTCGGACCGAACCCGAGCCCAGCTCCCAACCGTTGACCACCAGGTCGTAAGACTGGGACCGGACATCCAACAGCTCGGTCGGCGTGCCCGACTCCAGCAGCTTCAGATCGTCGGGATGCGGCATGGTGAACGGGTGATGGGCCGGCACCGGCCGGCCGTCGTCGCCCAGCGCCTCGAACAGCGGGAAGTCGACGACCCAGAGGAAGTGCAGCGTGCCCTCGCCCACCGGCAGGCGGCCCAGGGCCAACCGCAGCAGCCCCAACACATGGCGCGCCACCGACCGCTCGTCGGCCACCAGCAGGAGCAGGTCGCCGGGCTCGGCCTCCAGCGCTCCGGGCAGCGCCGCCAGCTCGGCCTCGGAGAGGAACTTGGCCACCGGGCTGTCCAGGCCCTCGGTCTGCACCCGCATCCACACCAGCCCGGCCGCGCCCCACTGCTTGGCCTGGTCGGTGAGCTCGTCGAGCCGCTTGCGGGAGAACTCAGCTCCGCCCGGCACCCGGATGCCCTTCACGCACTTGCCCCGGAAGGCGTTGAACCCGGTGCCGGCGAAGGTCTCGGTCAACTCCACCAGCTCCATACCGAAGCGGACGTCGGGCTTGTCCGAGCCGTAGCGCTCCATGGCCTCGTGCCACGTCATCCGGGGGAAGTCGTCGTCGGACAGGCGGTCGGGCGCCAGCTCCTCGGCCACGGCCCGCACCGCGGCGGAGGTCACGGCCAGGATCTCCTCCTGCCCCACGAAGCTGGCCTCGAGGTCGAGCTGCATGAACTCGAACTGGCGGTCGGCCCGGAGGTCCTCGTCGCGCAAACAGCGGGCGATCTGGTAGTAGCGGTCGATGCCGCCGACCATGCACAGCTGCTTGAACAGCTGCGGGCTCTGGGGCAGGGCGTAGAACTGGCCGGGGTGAAGCCGCGACGGCACCACGAAGTCCCGGGCCCCCTCGGGGGTCGAGGCGATGAGCATCGGGGTCTCGATCTCGACGAACCCGATCTGCTCGAGGGACCCCCGCATGGCGCTGTTGGCCCGAGCCCGGGCTCGCAGGTTGCGTTGCAGCCGGTCGCGGCGCAGGTCGACGTAGCGATGGCGCAGGCGGATGGTCTCGTCGGTCTCCACCCGGTCGTCGAGCGGGAACGGCGGCGCCTCGGCCTTGGCCAGCACCTCGACCTGGCAGTCGGCCACCTCGACCTGACCGGTGGCCAGGGCGGGGTTGGCGGTGCCCTCCGGGCGGGTGCGCACGGTGCCGGTCACCTGCACCACCCACTCGGAGCGGACGTCGACCGACCCGTCGATGACGCACTGCACGATGCCGGTGTGATCCCGCACGTCCATGAACGCCAGGTGCTCGCCGTGCTCCCGCCGCCGAGCCACCCAGCCGCAGAGGGTCACGGTCTCGCCGACCTGCGCCGGCCGCAGCGCGCCACACCACTGGGTCCGCGACCCGAACACGGGCGGGTAGGTCTGGTCCGTCTCGGTCACGCGTCCTCCATCAGATCGTGCAGATGGGCGATCAGGTCGCCGCGCGGCACGGATTGCTGTTCGCCCTGGGCCAGGTCGCGCACGACGACCGTCCCGTCGCTCTGTTCCTGTTCGCCGACGATGACCGCGACGCGGGCGCCGGAGCGACCGGCGGCCTTCATCTGAGCCTTCATCGACCGGCTGTCGAAGGCCCGGTCCACCCGCAGTCCGGCGCCGCGCAGCTGGTGGCTGAGGTCCCGAGCCTCGGCGCCGCCGGTCGTGTCCACCACGAACACATCGAGCGGCGCGGCATCGCCGATCAGATCGGCGTCCTCGGCCGCGCAGGCCAGCAGCATCCGCTCGATGCCGGAGCCGAACCCGGTGGCCGGGGTCGGTGGACCCCCGAGCTGCTCCACCAACCCGTCGTAGCGGCCACCGCCGATGATCGTGGACTGGGCGGTGTCGAGGGCCAGGCTCTGGAACTCGAACAAGGTGTGGGTGTAGTAGTCGAGACCCCGGACCAACCGGGTGTCGATCTCGAAGGCGATGCCCAACGCCTTGAGGCCCTGCTGCACCCGATCGAACTGGGCCTGGGAGTCCGGATCGAGGCTGTCCAGCAAGCGGGGCGCGTCGGCCACCACGGCCTGGGTGGCCGGTCGTTTGGAGTCCAGCACCCGCAGCGGATGGGTCTCGATCTTGTCGCGGTCTTCGGCGTCGAGGTCAGCGATGCGAGGAGCCAACCAGGACCGCAGCCGGTCCACATAGGTCAAGCGATCTTCCGGGGTGCCCATCGAGTTGATGGCCAGCCGCCAGCGCTGCAGACCCAGGCGCTGCAGATAGCTGGCGCCGAGGGCCATGACCTCGACATCGGCGTCGGGATCGGCCACCCCGAACACCTCGACGTCGACCTGGTGGTGCTGGCGCAGCCGTCCGGCCTGGGGGCGTTCGTAGCGGAAGGCCGGAGTGACGCACCACACCTTCCACGGCACCGGCGGCCGATGCTGGACGAAGGCACGTGCCACCGACGCGGTGGCCTCGGGCCGCAGCGCCAGATGACGGTCGCTCTTGTCCCGGAAGTCGTACATCTCCTTGCGGACGACATCCGTGCCCGCGCCCAGCCGCTGGAACACGCCCAGGTCCTCGAACAGCGGCCCGTGGACCAGGCCGTAGCTGAATTGAGCGGCCACCCCGGCGAACCGGGAGATCAGCTCCTGCCAGCGCGCCGACTCCGGCGGCAGCACATCCTGTGTGCCGATCGGAGCGCGGAAGGTCTCGGCAGCCATAGCCGACCGAGGCTACTGCCGGCCCGATACCTCCCCGAACTCGGTTAGCGGGATCCCAGGCGAGGCAATGGTGCCCACAAGAGCGAGCATGAGGCGATGGTGCCCGCATGCGGGCACCATCGCCTCAGCCGCTCACTTGTGGGCACCATTGCCTCGCAAAGACGGGCTCGACCCCCACCTCTCCCTACGTGCGTCGTCTTCGCTTTCGTTCAGTCTTTGAAGCTCTGCCAGGTGCCGTCGGGTTCGGCCTGGCCCACCGAGGGCTTGGAGTAGTCGCAGACCCCGTCCGGGAAGATGTCGGCCAGCCGGTCGATCTGGGGGTCGCTCAGCTCCACCTCGTACAGGTCGGCGGCGTCGTCCACCTTCACCAGCTGGCACTTGAGGATGTCGCCGGACCGGGGTCCGCCGGCGGCCATGCGCGGCTCCTCGTGGATCGGATAGGCGGCGACACACGCCGGGTCGTCGTTGGCCTCCGGTCCCACGATCGGATCCTGTCCGTTGATCAGACAGCGCGACTGGGCCGCCTCCGGCTTCGTCGCGGCCAGCGCCTCCTGCCAGCTGCCACCGTCCTCGGCCTGGGCTTCCTTGGCCGCGGTCAACCATTCGTCCAGGGCGAACGTGGGGTTGGCGGCCCGCTCTCCGATGGCCCCGCCCAGGGTCTGGAACAGGCTGGCTCCCTCGGCGACGCCGATGGTCCACAACGACGTCGTGGCCGGCCAGTGCTGGTCATCGTCGGACAACCGGTCCAGCAGCGAGAACGACCGCACTCGATCGTGGATGTCGCCCAGCCCGTCGGTGTAGAGGTTGGTGAGGATCATCGGCGTGTCCGGCAGCCCGCCCCAGGGTCCGGTCACCCGGCCGCTCTCGTAGGCCCGGGCGACCAGCTCGTCGGGCACCAACGAACGGGCGGTCTGGGGCTGACCGTCCTGGTCGAACCCACCAATGTGCTCGTTGAGGTCCAGGAACTGGTCCACGGTGATGGTCCCGGCGTTGAGGGCTTCCAGGCCGTACTGGATGCCCTCGTTGTCATAGCCGGAGCGGGCGTGGCCGGTGTCCGGATCCCTCCCGGTGATGGCCACATTGGTCTCCCAGACCGTGCAGCGGAAGCCGTCCGGGTTGGTCTCCGGGTCGTAGATCTCGGCGTCGGGGATGCCCGGGATCGGCGCGGCGCCGGCCCCGAACGCCTCGGCCACGTTGAAGCGACAGCCGGCCGACGGGTCGATGGTCTGGGCGAACGACGCGTCCCACAGGGCGCAGGTTCCGGGGACCGCGTGCCCGTTGATGGCCACCTGCTGCTCCGGCGTGAGCTGACCGCCGCTCGGACTGCCGTAGTAGTTGGTCAGCAACGCGCAGTCGAACACACCCGGTCCGATCGACAGCGCGTCGGGGAACGGCAGGCTCGGGGCGATGGCGTCGAGGAGGCCCGGGTAGTTCTGGGCCAGCAGGATCTGCTGGATGGCGCCGCCGGAGCCGCCCTCCCCGATGGTGTGCTCTGGTTCGCCGTAGCCCTCGATGAACCGTTCCTTGACCATCTCCACGGTCTCGGCCGAGATGACGTCGTTGCACAGCACCTGGAAGGTGTTGAACGTGGCGGTGGCCGTGGCGTAGCCCCGCCGCAGCACCTCCAGCGCGGGATCCCCGGCCCAGCTGAATCCCTGGGTGAACGACGCCCCGCAGCCTCCGCCGAAGCGGTAGACGAGCCGGTCGTTCCAGGCGCTCACGTCGATGGTCTCGAGCGGATCCCCGGTGTCGGGATGAGGCTCGAACAGGGTGATGCGGTACACCGCCCGGTTGAGCACACCGGTCTCGTCACGCAGTACGAACGGAACCGGCGTGCCGTCGACGTCGACCATCTCGGCGTCGGCCGGCGGCGCGGAGGGATCGGCTAGGTCCTTGATCTGGCCCGCGGTGTCCACGTACCGCCAGGTGACCTTGGTCGGAGCGAAGCAGTCGTCCTCCGGGGTCGAAGGATCGAGCCCGAAGACCTGGGTGGTGCAGGCGGCCAACGGCAGGTGCTCGCCGGAGAACAAGGGCCCTTCGACGGGGTTGTCGGTCACGGTGACCTCGGCGCGGTTGTCGTCGGCCCGGGCCACGATCACGGTCTCCCCCTCGTGGGCCACGTCCACCAGCCCGACCAGGCGGCGATCGTCGTCCGGATCGGGAGCGAACGCCGAGGTGACGTCGTCCCCGCCGGCGCTGACCTCGACATCGCCGGCGTCGATGGCGTCGTCGTGCAGGGACACCGCGACCAGGGCGTCGCCCCCGGTCACGTACTCGGGCCGCGCTGAGACGACCTCGATGGCGACCGACGACTCTTCGCTCACCGCTTCCTGGTCAGCCGCCGAGCCCCCGTCGTCATCGGACGTGCAAGCGGCGGCAATGACGACTGCGCCTACCGCCAAGGGCACGCACGCGTGCCGCATCCAAGCCTTCACTGGACCCCCCTCACCCCCGAAACGCACAGAATTATTCATTCTCCGCCGAATAATGGCGAGTCGGCAAAGCCGACGCCACACAGGGCGGCTCGAGTAGGCACGGGTCGGCCATGGCCGACGCCGCTTGGGGTGGTGGCGGGGTGGTTGGACGGGGGGTCGGGCGGGCGGTGGAATTTTGAGAGAAGATCAATCGACGAACAGGGCCCCGTCGATCAGCCGGTCGATGACGTCGAGCATGGCCAGGTAGGCGGCGCCCCGGTCGGCGGTGGCCACCAGCGTGAGCCCGGCGCCGAACACGTCCAGCAGGGCCACCGCTCCCCCCGGGTCGATGCCTTCGGCCATCTCCCCCCGCTCCATCGCCTGCTGGACCAGGATCTCGTTGGGGCTCATGGTCCAGCTGTGGCTGGGCATGAAGTCCTCGAGCTCGGGGTTCCGACTGGCCTCGATGACCGCCAGGCTGATGAACGCCACCACGCTCGGGTCCTCCTGGTAGAGGGAGCGGAATACGTCGATGAAGCCCTTCAGCCGCTCCCGGGCCTTCTCGTAGTGGAACACCCGGTCGGCGATCTCGGCGAAGAACCGTGAATACGCCGCGGCCGCGGCCTGTCCGAACAGCTCGGCCTTGGAATCCACGTAGTGGTAGATGGCCCGCGGCGTGACTCCGGCGACCTGGGCGATGTCGGCCATCGAGGTCTGGGCGTAGCCGGCCTCGCCGAAGCAGACCCGGGCTGCCCGCAGCACGCGGTCCCGCGTGTCCTCGCTGCTCTGCGCCGGCGGCCGCCCGCGGCGCTTCGGCGCGTCGCCGCATCCCCCCGAAGTCATCGGACCACCTTAGGAGTTGCGCGGATAGGTCACCGCTGCTCGGACGAACGGGCCTATCCGCTCGGCTCCTAGGAGCGAGGGACCTCGCTCCAGGGCCTCTCCTTGTCGACGCGGACGTCGCCGGGGAGTCCGAGCACCCGCTCACCCAGGATGTTCTTCATGATCTCGGTGGTGCCGCCCTCGATGGAGTTGGCCCGGGAGCGCAGGAAGGCCTGCTGGGGGTTGCGCCACAGCGCGGTGGTCGAGGGCCGCTCCATGGGGTAGCCGTCGGGGAACACCATCCCGTTGGCGCCGAGCAGGGTCACCGCGTAGGAGCTGAGGTCCTTGTGCAGCTCGGCCATGGCCACCTTGCCGATGGAGCCTTCGGGCCCGGGCGTTCCCTGGGTGCGCAGCTGGCCGGCGCGGATGTTGGTCAACCGCAGCACCTCTCCCCGGATCCACAGGCGCATCAGCTCGTCCCGCTTCACCTTGGCCTCGGCCGGATCGGCGGGCGTGTTGGCCTTCCACACCTTGACCAGCTCGCCTACGAAACCCGTGCCCTTGCGGGGGATCTGCCCACCGATGGCGACGCGCTCGTTCATGAGCGTGGTCATCGACACCCGCCATCCCTCGCCGACCTCGCCCAGCCGCTCGGCATCGGGGATGCGGACATCGGTGAAGTAGACCTCGTTGAACTCGGCCTCACCGGTGATCTGGTACAGCGGCCGGACCTCGACGCCGGGGGCGTGCATGTCCACCACGAAGTAGGTGAGGCCGTTGTGCTTGGGCACGCCGGGATCGGTGCGGACCACCAGCATCCCGAACCGGGCCACGTGGGCCAGCGTGGTCCACACCTTCTGGCCGTTGATGACCCACTCGTCGCCGTCGCGCACCGCCTTGGCCGACAGTCCGGCCACGTCGGAGCCGGCACCGGGCTCGGAGAACAGCTGGCACCAGATCTCCTCGTTGGTGAACAACGGCCGCAGGTACCGGTCCCGCTGGGCATCGCGGCCGTGGGTCAGCACCGTCGGCGCCCCCATGCCGTGCCCGATGGGGTTGGGCGCGCCGGCGACCGGAGCCCCGGCCGACCACAGGGTCTCGTTGATCAGCTTCTGGATCTTGGGCGACAGCCCCAGACCACCGCGCCCCTCCGGGAAGTGCACCCACGCCAGGCCGAGGTCGAACTGACGGCCGAGGAACGTCTTGGGATCGGTGGAGCGCGGGGGCAGCTCGGTCAGAAGCTGCTGGCACAGATCGAGCACCCGAGCCTCGTCCCCCGCGACCTCTCGCTCGGCATCGGTGAGGGTCATGCCGGCACGGTACTTGACCCGACGGTCAAGTTGCGACCCGAGCATCCTGGGGTCCCACTTCCCGAAATTGAGGCGTTTCTCGCGCCATAAGCGCGGCAAACGCCTCAGTTTCAGGGTTGGAGCCTCGTTACCAGCGAGCCCGAGCTTCAGCCCTTGGCTTTGCGGACCGCCTCGACGATCTCGGCCGTGGGGCGGAAGGACAATCCGGCCACGGCCCGGTGGGTGTAACGGACGACACCCTCGGCATCGATGACGAACACCGAGCGCCGGTAGAACCCCACGGGCCCGAGAACGCCGTACTGGCGTCCGACCCGCTTGGCCTCGTCGGACAGCAGCGGGAAGGCGAAGCCTCCCTGCTTGTCCATGAAGCCGTCGTGGCTCTCCACCGACTGCGGGCTGATGGCCAGGATCTGGGCGTCGACCTCCCGGAACTGGTCGATCTCCGCGGTGTAGGTGTTGAGCTGGCGGGTGCACACCGGGGTGTTGTCGCCGGGATAGAAGGCCAGGACCACGACCTCGCCGCGGTAGTCCGACAGCGTGAAGTCGCGGTGGCCGCCCTCGCCGCCCTCGGTGCCTGACAGGGTGAAGTCCGGGGCCGGGTCGCCCTCAGCTGGTGACGCGCTCATGGGTCAGGTCTCCATCGCTTCGATGATCTCGTCGGGTATGTCGAAGTTGGCGTGGACCTCGCCGATGTCGTCGTGGTCGTCCAAGGCATCGATGAGCCGCAGGACCTTCTTGGCCGACTCGGTGTCGCCCAGCGGCACGGTCATGGTCGGCACCATGGTCAGCTCGGACGAATCCACCGTGATGCCCGCGGCCTCGACCGCGGTGCGCACCGCAGGCAGATCGGTTGGCGCGGTGGTGACCCGCCAGACGTCGCCCTCATCCGCGATGTCCTCGGCTCCGGCGTCGACCGCGGCCAGCATCAGCTCGTCCTCGTCCACCGAACGGGGGACGACGACGTGGCCCTTGCGCTCGAACTGCCAGGACACCGCCCCGGGCTCCGCGAGGGATCCTCCGAGCTTGGTGATCAGGTTGCGCACCTCGGCGCCCGTGCGGTTGCGGTTGTCGGTCAGCCCCTGGGCGAGGATCGCAACCCCACCCGGGGCGTAGCCCTCGTAGGTCACCTCCTCATAGGTGACCCCCTCCAGCTCGCCGGTGCCCCGCTTCACCGCCCGTTCAATGGTGTCGAGCGGGATCGAGTTGTCCCGGGCCTTCTGGAACATGGTGCGCAGGGTGGCGTTGGAGTCGAGATCCCCCCCGCCTTCACGGGCCGCCACCTCGACCTGGCGCAGCACCTTGGCGAACACCTTGGCCCGGGCCTTGTCGTTGGCGGCCTTCTTGTGCTTGATCGTGGCCCATTTGGAGTGGCCGGACATCACTTCACCTTTGCAAGGAACAGCTCGTGCAGACGGAGGTCGTCGCCGAGCTCGGGATGGAACGCCGCCACCAGGACAGTGCCGTGGCGGCACAGGACGGCTCGACCGGCCACCGTGGCCAGCACCTCGACATCGGGACCGATCCGCTCGACCACCGGGGCTCGGATGAACACCGCTCGAAACGGCGGGTCGGCCAGCCCGGCCACGGCCAGATCGGCCTCGAACGAATCGACCTGACGGCCGAAGGCGTTGCGTCGAACCGAGACATCGATGGCCCCGAAGCAACGCTGATCGTCGCGTCCGTCGAGGATGTCGTCGGCGAGCAGGATCATGCCAGCGCAGGTGCCGAGGACCGGGAGTCCGTCGTCGATGCGTTCCGCCAGCGGGTCGAACATGCTCGACGATTCCAGCAGCATCGAGATGGTGGTGGACTCGCCACCGGGCATGACCAGGGCGTCGACCTGGCCGAGGGCAGCCGGGGTGCGTACGTCGACAACCTCAGCGCCGAGGCGCGCGAGCATGACGGCGTGCCTGGCCGATGCGCCCTGCAGGGCGAGAACGCCGACCTTCACCTGGAGGCCTCATTGCTGCTCGCATGAGGACCTGATTGTACGGTCGGTCGGCTCGTCGGGAGAATCCGGCATCGATCCCATCCGTGGTGGGGTCGGCCCCACGACCCCCGTCAGTTTGCAATAGTGTTACGACGCTGCGGCCCCCGGTGGCGGACGGACACGGACAAGGATCGAAGGAGCCCCGGAATACACATGCGTGCCCCAAGAACAGCCACGGCCGTGTGCCTCGCCATCGCACTGGTCGCCGGATGCTCCAGCGGGCGGGATACCGACGCCGCCGACGCCTCGCCCACCTTCCACCAGATCCGCAACGAGGCCCTGCGCTTCGACAAGCCCTTGTCCGAGGTCTCCGACGTCATGGCTCCGGTGCAGCCGGACCAGCCCTGGCGGATCGTGGGAGGCATCCTCGACCCCGAGTCCGGCAAAACCCAGGCCGCGGTGTGGGAAGCGGCCGCGCCACCGGACTGGAAGCTGACCAAGGTCGACCCGACCGACTCCGATGTCAGCGAGTCCATGGCGGCGGTGGCACCGGTCGGCAGCGGTCTTCTCGCCGTGGGCCGCATCGGTGAAGGCGCGAACTCCGACGCCGCCATCTGGCGCAACGACGGCAACGCCTGGCGGCCCCTGACCCCCGCGGTCATGGGCGGACGACACGAGCAGTGGGCCTTCGACCTCGCCGTCGGCGATGGTGGAGTGCTGGTCGCGGGGGGCGAGAGCATCTGGGGCGACGTCCACCCCCGGCTGTGGTTCAGCCCCGACGGCGAGAACTGGCAGAGCGTCGACGGCGGACCGGGCGGGCCGCTCGACACCACCGGCGAGGAGTCCGTCAACGCCATCGCCCCGTTCGGGACCGGGTTCGTGGCCGTCGGCACCCGCGACGTCGAGGGCGAGCAGGACGGGGTGGCCTGGTTCTCGGCCGACGGCATCACCTGGGAGCCGGCCGACGCCACCCTGATGGGTGGACCGGGTCGCCAGAGCGTCCAGAGCGCGGTGGCCATCAACGGGATGCTGGTGGCCGGCGGGTACCAGGACAACCAGTTCGGCCAAGGCCAGCCGGTCATCTGGACCTCCACGGACGGGCGAGGGTGGACCCCGGGTCCTACGCAGATACCCCTGAACACCGGACGCTCTGCGGCCAACAACCTGTCGGTTCGGGCGCTCTCCGTCGCCGGTACGAACCTGGTCGCCATCGGCGGCAGCCGACCCCAGCCCATGCTGTGGGCCTCGCCCGATGCCGGCGCCACCTGGAACCTCTACGACGATCCGGTGAAAGGCAACGCGGTCCTGAAGGATGGCGTCGACCTGGTCGATGCGGCCACCACCGCCGACGGCGGGATCGTGGCCATCGGCTCGGAACCCACGGTGATGGGTCTGCGCCGGGATCGCTGGGTCGACGTCGCCGGTGACGCCTTCCCCAAGGGCGGCCATCGACCCCAGGTCAGCTCGGTGCTGGCCGACCACGACACGTTGCTGGCCGCGGGCTGGGACTACACCGCGTCCCAAGGCGACGACCAGCGCCAGCGTTACACCGGTCGGCTGTGGCGCCGCGACGGTGGCGACATCAACGTGGTCGAACCGAGCGAAGAGCTCCCCGACCTGAGCGCCGGTCAGATCACCGACCTCGCTGTGTTCAAGGGCGGCTATGTGGCGGTCGGCTTCGAGGACTTCTCGGTCGCCGACGTGCGCAACGTCGATCCCGTCAACGGGGACTCGCTCCCCGACGGGTTGTTGTGGACCTCGGCCGACGGCAAGACCTGGACCCGCCAAGCCGCGGACTACGCCCGGCCGGACCCCCGGTTCGTGCCGGTCGGCGCGGACCAGGACGCGTCGGCTCCGGCCCTCGTGGCCTCCCAGCTGGCCCTCGAGCAGGGCAAGGTGACGTTCCCTCCGGCGGGCGGACCCGGTTCCCGCACCCTGTCCGCGGTGGCTCCGCTGGGGGATGGGTTCATCGCCGTGGGCTCGGTCTACAACAACAACGACGGCATCCCCGAGACCCCGCCCGACACCGACGCCCTGGTGGCGGTGTCCGGCGATGGGGTGAGCATCGCCGCCGAGGATCCTGTCCTCAACGGTCTGGAGGCCCAGCGGCTCCTCGACGTATGCGTCGGCAAGGACGGCTCGGTGGTGGCGGTGGGCATGAGCGAGACCAGCGGCCAGAGCGATGTGGCGATCAGGCATCGTGGCGTCGACGGCATCTGGGGCGGCCCGACCACCTCGGATCCCACGATGGCCGGACCGGGCGATCAGCAGGCCGTGGCCTGCGCCGCCAGCGACGACGGATTCCTCGTGGTCGGAACCGACAAGCGCAGCGGCAACGACGACGCCCGCGTGTGGTCCTCGTCCGACGGCGTCAACTGGCAGGAGATTCCCGCCGGTGCCCTCGGAGGCGTCGGTGACCAGGCGGCTGACGCCGTTGCCCCGCTGCGGGACGGCGGCTGGCTGGTCGCGGGGACCGACACCACCTCAGGCGACAGCGATGTGGCCCTGTGGCAGATCGACAAGCACGGCAAGATCACCCGACGCGACCACGGCGAGCCCTCGCTGGCCGGACCAGGTGAGCAGACGGTCGAGTCCATGGCCGTCGCCGGCAACCGGGTCGTCATCGTCGGCCAGGACCAGACTGGCATAGCCATCTGGGAAACCACCCAGCTCGACCGCTGAACTGCCGAAATTGAGGCGTTTCTCGCGCTTATAGCGCGGCAGACGCCTCAATTTCGGGTGTTCACCAGCCCCGGTCGGCGAGCTTGGTTTCGAGCTTGTCGATCTCCTGGCCGGGCATGGCCGCGCCTAGGCCGCGGCTGACTTTGGCCAGGATGGCGGCGTCCTCGTAGTGGGCGGCGGCTTCGACGATGGCCTTGGCCCGGCGGGCCGGATCGTCACTCTTGAAGATCCCGGAACCGACGAACACCGCCTGAGCTCCCAGCTGCATGACCAGGCTGGTGTCGGCCGGGGTGGCGATCCCGCCGGCGCAGAACAGCGGAACCGGAAGGGTGCCGGTCTCGGCGATCTCCTGCACCAGCCCGACGGGCGAGCGCAGCTGCTTGGCCCAGTCGTAGAGCTCGGCCGAGTCGGCCTGGGTGATCTTGCGGATGTCGCCGATGACAGAGCGCAGGTGCCGCACCGCCTCCACGATGTTGCCGGTGCCGGCCTCACCCTTGGAGCGGATCAAGGCCGCGCCCTCGCTGATCCGGCGCAGCGCCTCGCCCAGGTTGGTGGCGCCGCAGACGAAGGGCACGGTGAAGGCCCACTTGTCGATGTGGTGGGCTTCGTCGGCCGGGGTGAGCACCTCGGACTCGTCGACGTAATCGACGCCGAGCGACTCCAGGATCTGGGCCTCGGCGAAGTGCCCGATCCGGGCCTTGGCCATGACCGGGATGGTGACCACGGCCTTGATCCCCTCGATCAGCTCGGGATCGCTCATCCGGGCCACGCCGCCGTCACGTCGGATGTCTGCGGGCACCCGCTCGAGCGCCATCACCGCCACCGCTCCGGCGTCCTCGGCGATCTTGGCGTGGTCGGCGGTCACGACGTCCATGATCACGCCGCCCTTGAGCATCTCGGCCAGGCCACGCTTGACCCGCATGGTGCCGGTATCGCGGGAGGTCAGGGGGGTTGCAGCAGCCTCGGTCATGAGGTTCAGTCTACGGCTGGCCCGCTCGCTGCCCCATGGCCAATTCCCCTGCAGTTGGTAGGGAAACGTCCAGGTCCAACTACATCTCGCGCAGCAGCGCGATGCGTTCGTCGATCGGCGGGTGGGTGGCGAACAGCCGGTTCACCCAGGAGATCTTGCCCTCGTCGGGGGTCTGGGCCGCCGGCTCCTCGATCCACAGATGGGAGGTGGCGTGGCTGGTGGCATGGACCACGGTCGAGTCGTCGCGCAGCTTCTCCAGCGCCGAGATCAGCCCGGGTGGATAGCGGGTCATCTCCACGCCGGACACGTCGGCCAGCGTCTCGCGCTTGCGGCCCACGGCCAGCCGCATGACCTGGGCGATCACCGGGGACAGGGCCAGCAATACGAAACCGGCGATGCTCAGGATGGCCATCGGGCCGCCGTCGCTGCCGTTGTTGCGGTCGTAGTCGCGGTTGCTGTTGCGACCCATCCCCCACCACATGAACCGGATCCCCAGGTCGGCCAGGACGGCCACCACGCCGACCATGGTCACGGCCAGGGTCGACACCAGGATGTCGTAGTTCTTGATGTGCGACAGCTCGTGGGCCAGCACACCTTCGAGCTCGATGCGGTTCATCCGCTCCAGCAGCCCGGTGGTGACCGCCACCGCGGCGTGCTTGGGGTTCCGGCCGGTGGCGAAGGCGTTCGGCGCCGGATCGTCCACCACGTAGAGCCGGGGCTTGGGGAGCCCGGAGGCGATGCAGAGGCCTTCGACGATGTTGTGGTAGCGGGGGTACTCCTCGACCGAGGCCTCCCGGGCCCGGCTGACCCGCAGAGCCACGGCGTCGGAGCGCCAGTAGGCCACGAAGCTGGTGACCCCGGCGATGAGGGCGGCGATGATCAGGCCGACCGGACCACCACCGACGATGAGGTAGCTGAAGATGAGCGCGATCAGCGCCACGAAGAGGGCGAAGCCGGCAACCAGCGCCCAGCTACGGCGTTTGTTCGATGCAACCTGGTCGTACACGGAGACTCAGACCCAGCTAGCGGCGGAGCCGGCGATCAGAACTCGACGTCGACGGGACCGCGGGCCTCGTCGTCGGCGCGGAAGTACTCGCGCTCGGAGAACTTGAAGCTGTTGGCCAACATGTTGGCCGGGAAGCTCTGGATCTTGGTGTTATAGCGATACACCGTGTCGTTGTAGAACTGGCGGGCGTAGGCGATGCGGCCCTCGGTCCCGGTCAGCTCCTCCTGGAGCTGGATGAAGTTCTGGTTGGCCTTGAGGTCGGGATAGGCCTCGGACAGCGCGAACACCGACTTGAGGGCCCCGGTCAGCACGTTCTCGGCCTGAGCCTGCTCCTGCGGGCCGCTGGCGCCCATCCCGGCGTTGCGGGCCTGGATCACCCGGTCCAGGGTGTCCTTCTCGTGGGAGGCGTAGCCCTTGACCGTCTCCACCAGGTTGGGGATGAGGTCGTAACGCCGCTTGAGCTGCACGTCGATCTGGGCCCAGGCGTTCTCGATGCGATTCCGCAAGGAGACCAGACCGTTGTACGTGAACATGACGTAGCCCGCCACGAGCACCACGAGGACCAACAGGATGATTGCGATGAGCACGGCAGCATCCTATCGACCGACCGTGGGTGGCCGAGCCCGGGCGGTCGGGCGGTCAGGCCACGAGGCGGCGGTAGCGCTCGACGTACTCCTCGGCCAGATGCATCATCGAGAAGCTCTGGGCCCGCCGCTCCCCCGCAGCCACCAGATCGGCCCGCAGGACATCGTCGGCCAGGACCCGGCGCAGCGCCGCGCCGAGCGCGTCGGCGTCACCCGGGGGCGTGAGCACCGCGTCGACGCCGTCGGTGGCGACGTTGCAGTAGCCCTCCAGGGAGGATGCGACGACCGCGGCGCCGGCGGCCATGGCCTCCAGCAACACCACGCCGAACGACTCGCCGTGCAGCGAGGGGGCGCAGAACACGTCGGCGGCGGCCAGCCGGGACGCAACCTCCTCGTCGCTGGGTCGCCCCAGCCAGGAGATGCGGGGATCGGCGCCATGGCGGGCCTGCAACGCCTCGGTCTGCGGACCGCTGCCGCCCACCCACACCCGCACGTTGGCGGGCAGGTGACGCAGGGAGTCCAGTAGCACGGCCAGGCCCTTTCGCTCCTCATGACGACCCACGAAGAAGATGGTCGGACCCTCCGTGGGATAGGGCTCGGCCTTGGCGAACCGCTCGACCTCGATGCCATTGAACAGCAGGTCGTACTCGCCGCCCAAGGCTCGCCGGGCGGTCTCCAGCGCGGCCGGCGACACCGCGCAGCGCAGCTCCATCCGCCGGGCGAGCCAGCGCACGGCCGGCTTGCCCACCGTGTAGGCGGCACTGTCGCCGGAGCGGTGGAACGTCCCGATCACCGGGGCGTTGTGGAACAGCAGCGCGGTCATGGTCGGACCCGGGCACAGCGGCTCGTGGAGGTGCAGCACATCGAAGGCCTCGTCGCGCAGGGCCCGGATGGTCCGTAGCTGAGCCGCCGGATCAGGAGCCAGCGGCGCCACCGACCCGTTTGCCGCGGTGGGCACGCTCTTGCCCAACGGCGTCACCCCGGCGTCGGGGGGCGGACCGTCGCACGGCGCGAGCACCCGAGCGTCATGGCCCAGGGCGCGCAACGTACGGGCCAAGGCGAGGACCTGACCCTGCACACCCCCCGGAATCGTGAGGCTGTAAGGGCAGACAAGCCCGATGCGCACGCCCCGATCGTACTCGCCAACCCCGCCCCAGACCGGTGCCCGCCGTTCCCCGTGACCGAACGAATCAGAGCTTCACCGGGGTGCGGTCGCTGGGCCAGTTGGGTTGCATGAGGTGCCATTGCTCTGGGGCCGCTCGGATCAGCTCCTCGAGCGATTCGGCGATGTCCTGGGTGAGCCGGGCCACGTCTTCGCGCAAGGAGCCGCGCCGTTCGGTGGACAGCGGTGGGCGCACCACGCCGCGGTGCATCCCGTTGCCGTCGTCGTAGACCGCCACTGGCAGGAGCGGCGCCCTGGTGCGCAGGGCCAACGTGGCCGGACCGGCCGGCAGCGTGGTCTTCTCCCCGAAGAACTCGACCATCACGCCCCCGCCGGCGATGTCGCGGTCGCTGAGCAGCGCCACCACGTGTCCGGCCTTGATGGCCCGGCTCACCGCCCCTCCGGCCTCGGGCCCCAGGGGCACGACGTGCATGCCGATGGTGCGCCGGAACTCCTGGAACCATTCGAACAGCGCCGGCGGCTCCAGCTGTTCCACCACCGCGGTGATCTCGAACCCCTTGATCCGGGCCAGCCAGTAGGCCACCCACTCCCAGCTGCCGAGGTGCGGCAAGACCGCGATGGGACCCAGCTCCCCGGATGTTGCCGCCTCGAAGTGCTCGTAGCCGTCGACGGTCATGCGGGCCGCGAGCTCGGATTCGGACACCGACGGCAGGCGGAACGACTCGGCCCAATAGCGCCCATAGGACCGGTAGACCCCGGTGACCTGCCGTCGCAGTCCGGAGGCGTCCAGGTCCGGCTGGACCCGGCGTTGGTGCGACTCGACCATGCGGCGCCGCTCGTTGTGGCGCCGGGCCATGAGCCCGGCCAGCCGGGTCCCGCCGCCTTCGATCAGAGGGCGGGGCAGATGCCGAGCCAGTGCCGACGCGGTCTTGTAGGCCGGGGTCGCAAAGTCCACGGCCCGGTGGCTAGGTCAGCGCACGCGACGGGAGACGCCGCGGGACAGCGCCGGGCGTCGTCGCCAGACCTGTCGGGTCGAGCGGGCGACCCGGCGCGAACGCCAACGACCCCGCAGCGGACGGGAAGGCGGTGGCGCCGACGCCTGCTGCCACACCCGCACGAAGCGTTGGCCCGCGGTGAACACGGTCAGCACCAGCATCACCCACAGCACCGGCACCAGCAGGCTCTCGAACAGCAGACCGAAGCCCAGCATCAACAGCCGCTCGGCCCGTTCCATCAGCCCGCCGCGGGCCTCGAAGCCCAGCCCCTCGGCCTTGGCCCGCTCGTAGGACACCAGCATGGAGGCGCCCATGACCGCCATGGGCAGCACGGCCACCCGGCCGGGCTGGGTCGAGGCCAGGTACCACGCCACGCCGCCGAACAGCAGGGCGTCGCTGACCCGGTCGACCACCGAGTCGAAGAACGCGCCCCGAGGCGAGGCGGTGCCGGAGGCCTTGGCCACGGCTCCGTCGAGCACGTCGGGCAGGGCGGTGAGCGCCAGCAGGACCAGCCCGGCGGACAGGTAGCCGTTGGCGATGGTCACCGAGGCCGCGGCCGCCATCACGAGGCCGGTGGTGGTGAGATGGTTGGCGGTCACCCCGGTGCGTCGGATCTGCTGACCGATCGGTCGCAATCCGGTTTCGAAGGTGCTGCGCCACCGTCCGTCGAACATCGTTGTCTCCTGGATCGGGTTGCCGTCAGGCTAACCACACGGTGTGCCCGGACACGACCAGGCCCACCCGATCGGCACCAGCGCGCGGTGACGTCCGCCACCACTACCCTCGGCGGTACACCCACCCACTTCCAAGGGGGCGCCCGTGAAGAAGCATGCGACGGCGCAGATCCGCAACGTTGCTCTCGTCGGCCATGGCGGATCAGGCAAGACCAGCCTGGCCGAGGCGTTGCTGCACCGCGCAGGCGCCATCACCCGGATGGGACGGGTGGAGGAGGGCACCACCACCTGCGATTTTGATCCCGAGGAGAAGCAGCGAGGCCTGTCGCTGTCCCTCTCCGTAGCCCCGTTCGAGTGGCAGGACCACAAGATCAACCTGATCGACACCCCGGGCTACGCCGACTTCATCGGCGATGTCGCTGCGGCCCTGCGAGTGGCCGACCTGGCGGTCTTCGTGGTCAGCGCGGTCGACGGCGTGGAGGTTCAGACCGAGGCCATCTGGCGTCTGGCCACCGAGCTCGGCGTGCCGCGGATGGTGTTCGTCAACAAGCTCGACCGGGAGCGGGCCAACTTCGACCGCACCCTGTCCGAGCTGCGGGACAAGCTCGGCGCCGGCATCGCCCCGCTGGAGCTGCCGATCGGCCAGGAGGCGTCCTTCCGGGGGATCGCCGACCTGTTGACCGATCGGGCCCACATCTACGAGGACGGCAAGCCCACCGAGACCGACATCCCCGACGAGATGGAGGAGCTGGAGCACCAGGTCCACGACAACCTGGTCGAAGGCATCGTGGTCGCCGACGACGCCCTGCTGGAGCGGTACCT
>DASXTK010000186.1:0-2677 GCA_036505485.1 Acidimicrobiales bacterium | reverse complement strand
GCCACCCTGTTCATCCTGGTCCTTGCGGCCAACACCGCGTTCAACGGCTTCCCGATCCTGGCCTCGTTCGCCGCCCAGGATTCGCTCATGCCCCGGCAGCTGCGCAAGCGCGGGCACCGGCTGGTCTACTCCAACGGGATCCTTGTGCTGGCCGCCGGCGCGGTCTTCCTGGTCGTCGCCTTCCACGCCAGCGTCCACGCCCTGATCCCGCTGTACGCCATCGGGGTGGTGACCTCGTTCACGCTCGCCCAGGCGGGCATGACCCGGCGCCACCTGCGGTTGCGGCAGCCGGGCTGGCGCAACGGCCTGCTCGTCAACGGCGTCGGGGCGACCGTGACGCTGCTGGTCCTGATCGTCATCACGATCACCAAGTTCACCCACGGGGCCTGGATGGTGGTGGTCGCGGTGCCGCTGCTGGTCTGGCTGCTGCTGCGCACCCAGGGCACCTACAGGGGGGAGCTGGGCGAGCTGGAGGTGGAGGTCAGCCACCGGCTGGCCCCGCCCAAGCCCCGCCACGAGGTGGTGGTGCTGGTCGAGGCGCTCGACCGGGCGACGATCGGCGCGCTGCAGTACGCCCGCCAGCTCAACCCGCTGCGCCTCACCGCCCTGCACATCGCCGTCGACCCGGAACGGGCGCGGGAGCTGTCGTCGTTGTGGGCGCGGGTGAACATGCCGGCCCCGCTGGAGGTGGTCGACGCACCCGACCGCAACCTGCTGGCCACCACCCAGGCGACCATCGCCGAACTGCTCCGGCCAGACACCGAGGTCACCGTGCTGGTGCCCAAGCGCCGCTACGCCACCTTGTGGCGCCGGGTGCTGCACGACAACTCCTCGGCCGGGCTGGTCCGGGCGCTCGGCAGCATGGACGGCGTCAACGTCACCATCGTGCCCTTCCGCCTGGGCCGGCGGCCCCTTCTGCGCTCGGTCCCCTCTGGGTGAGGGAGAATGCGGCCACCAGCCCAAATCCCGAGGGGGGAGCCACTCTTGGAGCGCCTGTCGCACGGCGTGCTCAGCGATGACGCCGCAGCACTGCTTGACGGCGACCGTCCCGTCGACGTCCTGGTCGGCATCCCGTCGTTCCAGAACGCCCGGACGATCGGCCATGTCGTCCGGGCCGTGGAGGCCGGCCTGCGCAAGCACTTCCCGGACCGCCGCTGCCTGATCGCCGTCTCCGACGGCAGCTCGCCCGACGGGACGGTGCAGGCCGCCATGGCCGCGACCACCGAAGGAGACGAGGAGCTGCTGCTGCTCGACCCGAAGGTCGAGCGTCCCGACAAGCTGGCCCTCACCTACATCGGCCTGTCCGGCAAGGGCTCGGCCTTCCGGGCCATCTTCGAGCTGGCCGCCGCCGTCGGCGCCCGGAGCTGCGCGGTGCTGGACGCCGACCTCCGCTCGGTCAGCCCGGCATGGATCGACCGCCTGGTCGGCCCCGTCCTGGACCATGGCTACGACCTGGTCACGCCGCTGTACGCGCGGCACAAGCTGGACGGCACCATCACCAACTCGATCGCCTTCCCGCTGACCGCGGCCCTGTACGGGCGGCGGCTGCGCCAGCCGATCGGCGGCGACTTCGGCTTCTCGGGCCGCCTGGCCGCCCATTGGGCCGGCAAGCAGGTGTGGAGCACCGACGTGGCCCGGTTCGGGGTCGACATCTGGATGACGACGGTGGCCCTGTCCGAGGGGTTCAGCGTCTGCCAGAGCGTGCTCGGGGCCAAGCTCCACGACGCCAAGGACCCGGGCCGCGACCTCGGGCCGATGTTCCGCCAGGTGGTCGGGAGCCTGTTCGCCCTCGCCGGCCGCTACGTCGACCGCTGGATCGAGGCCGACGGCATCCAGGACGTCCCGACCTTCGGCTTCCGCACGGCCAGCTCGACCGAGGAGATCCGGGTCAACCTCGATCGGCTGGTGTGGCGGTTCGTGGAGGGCTATGTCGACGAGCACGAGCTGTGGCGCGAGGTGCTGGCGGCCCAGCACCTCGACGGGGTCAAGGAGGCCATCCACCGGGCGAGCGAACGGCCGGAGGGGTTCGTGCTGCCGGTCGAGCTGTGGGCCCGGATCTGCTACGACTACCTGCTGGCCTACAACGCCCAGGCGATCGACCACGACCGGCTGGTCTCCTCGATGATCCCGCTGTACTTCGCCCGCACGGCCACCTTCGTCAACGAGGCCGCCGACGACACCCCCGAGCAGGCCGAGGAGCGGATCGAGGCGTTCGCCGAGGTGTTCCTGGCCGCCAAGCCGTACCTGATCGAGCGCTGGAGCGAGCAGGGCCGTCCCCGCCGCCTGGGCGACCAGCGGGTCTCCGGCGAGGAACGCCGCAAGGGCGACGACACCAGCGAGTTCATGGCCATCAGATCGCCCTAGTGACGCGTCGCCTCACCCCTGGCGCAGGCGCTCCTCGGTGGCGTCGGCAGCCACCGTCGCGCTGTCGGATACGATGGCGCCCGTCGCTCGAACAGGAAGGTGCCCGGTGCACGTCGTGATCATGGGTTGTGGCCGGGTCGGCTCGGAGTTGGCCGACCGGCTCGAGGGGCGGGGTCATACGGTCTCCGTCATCGACAAGCGCGAGATCGCGTTCCGGATGCTGCGCTTCGACTTCAAGGGCACCAAGGTCCACGGCTACGGCTTCGACGAGGACGTGCTGCGCCAGGCCGGGATCGAGCGGGCGGGAGCGTTC
>DASXTK010000185.1:0-33783 GCA_036505485.1 Acidimicrobiales bacterium | reverse complement strand
GTCACGCAGGATGCGCTCCCGGTACTTCAGCTCGGCCTCCAGGCATCGCAAGGCCCGTTCGGCCAGATGCTCGTCCAGGTCGGTGACCATGCCGACGGTGTGGGGCAGCTTGGCGCACTCGTCGAAGGCGCTGCCGCCCTTGAAGTCGACGAGCACGAAGGTCAGATGGTCGGGATCGACGGTGGCGGCGAGGCCGGCGACCATGGTCCGAAGCAGCTCGGACTTGCCGGCGCCGGTGGTGCCGCCGACCAGGCCGTGGGGTCCGTCAGCCAGGAAGTCGACGGAGAACACGTCGCTCTCCGTGACGCCGATGGGCGAGGCAGGGCGAGGGTCGATGCCTCCTGCTTTCCACCGGGCGAGGACGGCTTCTGCCGTGCATTCCTCCAGCTCCAACAGCGGGAGGAGGCGGATCGACTCGGGCAGCCCCACGCCGACCAGGTCGAGCTCGGGGTCCTCGAAGCGGGCCAGGCTGCGGGCGCACTCCCGGGCAATGTCGTCGCTCAACCCGCAGGCCAGCAGGCCCTCGATGTGCTCGCCCCTCTGGGGCAACCGCAGATCGGCCTCGCCGTCCTCCCCTTGCATCTGGATGACCGTGGTGCACACCGCGGGCAGCCGGTCGGCGGTGGAGGCGATGACGATCCCCGCGACGAGTCCACCTTCGCCCCGCAGCAGGTTGCGGGTCGGGGCTTTGCGTCCCGCGGTCAGGGACTCGTCGTCCACCACCACCAGGACCGTCGGCCCGGTCTGCTCGTGCTCGGCCAGGGCTCGCTCCACTCGGTCCTGGCTGCGTCGGGCTTTCAACCGGGCTTCGACCAGACGGGTCGACAGGTCGACGTGGCTGGAAAGGGCCCGGGTCACGCCGCTGGTGTCGCGGGTGTGGGGCAGCCACTTGGTCCAGTCCCAGTCGAAGGCGTTCTCGGGGTTGGCCAGCACCATCACCGGGACATCGGCGGGACCGTGCAGCGCCGCGGCCTGGCAGACCAGGGATCGGGCCAAGGCCAGCGCCGCGGACCGGTCGCCCACGATGCCGACCACCCCACCCTTGGCCAGGTCGATCGGGACCGCCGAATGGGTCAGGATCGACGCCTGCTTGAGGACCGCGGTCAGCTCCTCGGGCGGCGGCTGACCGGTGCCCTGCTGATCGGTGACGGGCGGCTGCCAGGGGACGTCACCCACACCGCCCCGCAGCTGGAGGAAGTCCTGGTGGTCCGGACGCCGTTCCCACAGAACCGTGCTGGGCAGGGTGACGCGGCGCATGATCTCGGCCGGATCGGGATAGGCGGATTCCCGGCGCTCGCGCTCCTCGTCGGCGACCGTGGCCAAGGAGCCCCGCAACTCATCCAGCTCCTTGCGGAACCGTTCCTTCTCGCTGCGGTCGCTCTTCTTGCCCTTGCGGCGGCTGTCCACCGCGTTGCCGATGGCCATGATCGGGCTGAGCCCGGCGAACATCAGCACCTGGGGCGAGTGCATCATCTTCCACATGACGCCGGCGAAGATGATCGGCGCCAGGATGGTGATGGCCGACAGGGTGCCCTTGCCATTGTTGGGTGTAGGTGGCTTGGGGGCTCGGACCTGGTCCATCGGACGAGGTGGGGCTGGCCGAGGCGGACGGTTGAACGGGATGGTTCCGGCGGCGTTGGCGTGCCTCAGCGGATCCACCGCGATGGGCCGGTCGTCGTCGCGGGTGGGCCGGACCTCGGTCTCCAGCGCCCCTATCCGCACCGACAGGCCGTCCTGCAGCGTGACCGGCTTGTCCTGGACCGCGTCCTCACCGAGCCACGTGCCGTTGTGGGACTCCAGGTCGGTGAGGGTGATCTCGTCGTCGTCGCTGACGGTGAGGCGGGCGTGCCGTTTCGACACCGTGCCGTGGTGGAGGAAGATCTCGCAGCCGGCCGACCGGCCGATCAAGGCATCACCGGGGGTCAGGGGGAAACGCCGGCCGGCGTCCAGCCCGTTGACCACCACCAGTTCCTTGGTGATCTCAGCCGCCGGCGTGGCGGGGCCGGATTCGGTCGGCCCGGCGGCGAAGCTGACCATGGCACCCTCGTGGAGTCCGCCTTCGCGGACCTCGAGCTCGGGGTCGGCGGTCTGGCCGCTGATGAGCAGCGGCCGCGCCTCGTCGCTGTCGGGGTCGGGGTCGAGTGCGACCGACAGATCGGCCACCGTGGCCGAAGGACTGTTCACCCGCACGTCGAACTCCCGCCGGCGACCCTCGCCGTCCTGGAAGACGATCTGCACTGCTGGCTAAAGCTAGTGCGGCGTTCTGGGCAAGAACGCTCGTCCTCAGGCGACGGGCGTCGGCATCCAGTCGCCGTGGAACCCGTGCGGGACCCGGGCCGGCAGGTGCACCGCGGCCAGGGTCTCCATGCTCTCGGCGTCCAGCAGCATCAGGTCGCTGCGATCGCGTTTCGCCTGGTAGACGGCCTGCGCCTCCAGGTCGTGCTTCACCACCCCTGTGCGACTGGTGTTGAAGTTGGTCGGGTCGTCATCGAGCGAGCCGGCCGTGTACCCGTAGCGATGGCGCCGACCGGTCAGACGGGGATCGATCCGGGGGAACTCCTGGCCCCGGTCATCGAGTCGCTCCTGGATCACCTTGCCGCCGGGCAGGTCGACCGTCCAGCGGTCGAGCAGGGGGAGTCCCTCGTTGGGGCCGCGGTGGTCGGTGGCGAACATCTTCGGCCACCGGATCACATCGAGCACTCCGGGATGCGCCACCGGCCGATAGCACGGGACAGGACCGAGCGGACCATCGGGTCGATCAGCCGTGGGGCGCCCGTCTCGATCTTCCCCACGCCGAAGGTGACCGGCAGGTCGTAGACGACGACGTGGTTCTCGGTGAGGGAGAAGTCGTGCATCATCGGGCTACCGGTGACCTCGATGTCCACCGTGCGGCGTACCTTGGCGTCGGGCCCGAGCACCGAATACTGGACCTTGTTGCCCCAGCCCCAGAAGTAGGACACGGCATGGAGCTCGCCGGTGTCTGGATCCCGCTTCGGATGCGGCGTGTAGCCGCCCGACAGCGTCCCGTCGAAGTCGCTCGGCCCGATGGTGTCCAGCTCGTCGGTCAGCTCGTAGGGCCGGAACCCGCCTTCCACGGTGGCGAAGGTGCGGCCGGCCTGACTCATCACGCTCGTGTTGGCGGAGAAGTCCAGGCCCGCGTGCACCGGTCCGGGGTGCGGATCCTCCGCGAGGGCGGCGGCGACGTCGGCGGAACGGACCCAGCGATTGCGGTACCACTCGGCCTTGCCGTCGCGGAGACGCACGCCATGGACCATGCCCGAGCCCAAGAACCAGTGGTAGCTCGCCGGATCGGGGGCGGTCACCGGGTTCGGCCCGTTGCGCAAGTAGCGGCCATCAAGGTGTTCCGGGATGGTCCCCGTGACGTCCAGCTCGGTAACGGTCAGCTCCTCACCCAGGTGAACGCGGCGGGGTCGCCTAGTTGAAGTAGTCGGTCTGGAGGTCATGGACGACGGCGTCGAGGGGGTGCCCGCTGACAACCAGCGGTCCCCGCCACGGCGCGCCGAGCGAGAAGAGGAGGGCGAGGCTCAGCCCGACCACGACGGCCAGGCCCACGAACAGGAGCGAGGTTCGTACGCTGCTGCGAAGCCCGAGGGCGCCGGCGTTGGCGATCAACGCCGTCCCACCCACGACGAGGGTGACGACGTAGAGCACCGGGATTTGACGTGATGCAGCGGCGATGCGCTGCCGCCGATCGCTGGTCACCGCGTCCAACGAGACGAGGAGCTCGGTGCTGGTCGGCGTGCTCAGCTCGGTACGGGCCGCCTCGGCCCGCACGACCTCCTCCAGCGTCGCGATGGCCTCGGCGACGCCTGGGTCGCCTTGCGCGGCGGGTGTGCCGCGCCACTCAGTGGCTCGCGTCGCCTGGAGGTAGTCGCGCAGGGCGGCGTGGATTGGCTCGGTCCGGACGCCTGGGCTTGTCGCCGCCCAGGCCAGCCGGGACGATGCCGCCGCCTCATCGGCAACGATGTCCTGCGCCGACTTCAGGTAGCCGGCCTCGCCGGCCAGCGTGAGCGCGATCAAGACCCCGAAGGCAGCCCCGAGGGCGGGCATGAGGGGTGACGCGATCTGCTGCACCTGGGCGTGCTCGCCGGCCGGCGCTACGACCCGTACCGCGAGCCGGGCACCGAAAGCCACCAGCAGGGCGAACGCGAGCCAACCGACGACGAGGAGCCCAGCCGGTAGCGATGTCAGCCAGTCCACGCGGCTGGCCTACAGCCGGTTCCCGCGGGCGTCGCACGGTAGTGGCGCGTCATGGCCGACGATCGTCAGCTCCTGCTCGATGATCTCCAACGTCCGTTCCATGGCCACTGGGCGGAGGCCGCCGAGGCCGGTGTGGACCGGGTGGTTGAGGAAGCTCAGCAGCAGCAGCATCGCTGTGATCACCGCTACGACTGCGCCGATGAGCATCGCCTGGACCAGCGCCCGCTCCCCGCTGTCAGCGAAGAACAGCATGAACACGAAGATGAGACCGGCGCTGAAGAAGAGCACCAGCCACAGCGGAGTGGGGATCACTCCGATGGCGCCGTGGATCCGATCGTTGCGGGCCTCCTCTCGCTCCGAGGTCTGGTCGAGCCACTTCTCGTAGGCGGACTGTTCGGTGGCGGTCTGCGGTTCGACCGTACGCAGCGTCCGGAACAGCTCGACGGCCCAGGGATTGACCTGTTCTCCCAGGGTCCCGGACTCCATGCGTTCCCATTGCACGCCGGCCACCGAGCGGGCGTAGCAGACCAGTTCGCCGGTCAGCTCGTCGACCGTCGCCGGCGGAAGGAACTGCGCCGTCTCGATCTGCTGTCCCACTGTGAGCGCCTCTGCCTCGGCGCCGGCGCGGGCTGCGTCGTAGCTGGTGAAGGCCAGGAAGACCACGAAACCCAGCAGGACCGCGAAGCCGGTCGCCAACACGCCGAAGACGCCCGCGGCGCGATCCCCGTCGTGGAAGTAGCTGCCATCCGGCGCCTTCCGTCGCACCAGCAGCATCGCCGTGATCGCGACCACGGTGGCCCCGACCACAGTGAGGATGGCGATGACCAGGTTCATCTCGGTATGGCTCGACGCCGCGTGATCGTCCCTCGGAACGACGTCGTCGTACACGGCGCCTTCACAGATGCCTCCCCGCAGAGCGCTCGGAGGGTGAGTCAGGATCTTCGGAGGGCTCCCGCCAGGCCCGGGGCCGCCAGGCCGTCACGAGCTTGCCCACCGCGGTCACGAGGAAGAGCTGACCTACGAGCGCCTCGAGCACGGCCATGCTCTGGCCGGGGTTGCCTGCCGGAACGAGGTTGCCGTACCCGGTCGTCGTCAGGGTGACGAAGCTGAAGAACAGGGCCTGGCTCAACGTGCCCGCGCCCTCGACACCGAAGAACGGCGCCGTCTCGACCGCGCCCACGAACCGGTACGCGAAAGCGAAGGCCATCCCGATCAACAGGTAGGCGGCCAGTGCGCCCAGCATGGTCTCCTGGTCGACCTCCCGGCGGTACGCGATGTGCCGGACGATGGAGACGGGGGCCACTACGTACAGGAGACTCGCAGCGACGAAGACGAACGGTCTCAGATCCGAGTCGCGGTCGGTGAACAGATTGACGACCGCGCTCACGCCGGCCACGGCGAAAAGGACGTTCGCCACCAGAACCAGACCGCGCCGGGCCTGAGACGTGCGAAGGGCCAGCAGCACCGTGCCGATCTGGGCGAACACAAGGATCGTCGCGCCCCACCGCTCCGACAACGTGACCGCCAGCACGTAGGTGGCGACGATCATCAACAGAACCAGCCCGTAGCTGTCGGTCGACCGGAAGGAGCGGAGCAAGCGGCGAAGGGCGCGGGCCTCGCGGTCGCTGTCCATTGCCTCGTCGGCATGGCTGGTCACCTCGACCACAGGGGCCATTCGACCCAGCACCACATCGACCCGGCATCACCCGGAACGGACGAGATCGGGCGTCGTCGCCGGCCCCGGCCGCTGACACCGTGCTCTGGAACGGATCGGTCAACGGGCGTCCTCGACGTGCAGGGCGAATCGTGCCGTGAACGATTGGCCCGGCGGGACGAGTGCGTAGCCGCCGTCGACCAGGGCGTTGACCGGCGCCGTCATCGGTTCGAGGCAGACGAAGTCGGCTCCCGCCGGAGCGAACACCTGCGCAAAGCGGTAGCCATCGCCCACCACGAGGGTGACCCGGCGGCCACCGCCGCTCAGCACGATCCGCCGATCGTCGCCGAGCTCGTACAGGTCGTCGAAGCTCCGTGTCCCGAGCGGCTCGTCGGCGGCATCCTCGGCATGCGACGCCCCGGTCGGAAGCCCCCGATCGTCGAGCTCGATGTGCCGGCGGGCCGGAAGGCAGAGCTGGACGTCGCCGCGCGGGGCGGGGAGGCGGAGGTAGGGGTGGTAGCCAAACGCCACCGGGACCGCCCGGTCGGTGGTTGGGACGACCGTCGTCGCCATCCCCAGTGTCGTGGCGCGGGCGGCGACGTCGATCCTGAGCTCGTGAGGGAACGGAAACGAGGCCAGCAGCTCCGGGTGGGCGCCGAAGTCGAAGCGGGTCGCCAAGGATTCCTCGCCCACGGCGACGACTTCCCAGCCGGGCTGGGCGGACATGGTGCCGTGGATGGGCAGACCTCGCTCGTCGGTGTGGAGCGCGAGACCTTCGAGGTCGACCGTCACACCGTCCACCTCGTAGCACCGAGCGCCGAGCCGGTTCGCCCAGGGGGCGAGCAGCGGTAGGCCCGTCACGTTGCCGCCGGCCCGGTAGCTCTCGAGTCCGCCTGGGAGCGCGAGGAGCTCCTCACCGCGGTGGCGGAGCGAGATCCCCAGCATCCCGAGCTCCGGCAAGAAGGTGGCGTCGAGGCGGCCCGAGGACACGGTCACCTCCGCGCCTGACTCCCAAGTCGTTGGCATGGCTGTCCTTTCAGCGCCTGGCTACCCCGGGGATCGGATCATTGCTTCTTGTGGCCGGCATCGCCCCGAGAGTCAGCGTGGCCGCTTGTGTGGTGGTACCGGCGCCTTCGTCTGACCGCCATCGTCGGGGTTGGGGGGCTCCTCCACCAGCAATCCCAACTCCGACAGCTCGCGCTCCGACTTGCCCTTGAGCTTGCGGCCTAGCAAGGGCCGGCCGTCGTCGTGCTGGTAGGTGCCGGCCGGCTCCCTGGCCAGTGGCTCCTCCCAGCCCCGGTACAGGGCTGCGACCCGGACGGTGTAGCCCACGGCGAAGGCGATGCCTGCCGACACCCAGGTGTCGAGCCCGGCCCAATCGCAGAGCACCCACACGACTCCGGTGACGAGCGCGACACCGACGAACCACTCGCCGCGTATGAACTGCTTCGGGGTCACCCCGCTGGTGATGTCGATGTAGTAGCGACCGGCGGTCGGCCCCACGACGGCGAGCAGCAGGACGCCCAAGACGGGCAGGCCCACGCCGACGCCCTTCTGGGCGCCGACGATCGCGTACCAAGGGAGCGAGAACGACGTCATGAACTGGAACAGGCCTTCACGGAACAATTGTCCGGATGCGAACGCGATGGAGTACCCGATGACGCCGGCCGCCAGGCAGAGGGTGATGTAGGCCGGGTTGGTGAGAGCGGCTGGGACCTCGTTGACGAGCACGTCCCGCGTGATGCCACCGCCGAGACCGCCGAGCAGGGCCATCAGGAGGACGCCGACGACGGTGAAGTTCCGGTAGTGGTCGGGTCGACGGGCGAGCAGGGCTCCGTTCAGGGCGTTCGTGGTCGCTGCGATGAGGTCGATGGCCGTGAAGTCGCCGGTGAACGTGAAGTTGCCGACAGCGACGTCGCTGATGATCGACCCGTCAGGCATGGCGGCTCCACCTTTCGACGCGGAGGCGGACCGCCATCGGATCACCACTGGCCGGAGGCGCCCATCACCCCGAGGGGATGAGTTCGCCGCCGGCTCCGAAGGCACTCTCATCCCGCTGGGGTGAGGCCGGGCTCGTGGCGATTTCTTACCTTCGTCTCGGTACGGCACCAGGAGGGAGAGCGTGGTGTCATCTCCCGGCGGCGAGACGCCGACCAATTCGATCGAGACGGAGGCCGGGCGTCCGCATGTGCTCGTGCTCGGGGGCGGTTTCGGTGGCATTGCCGCGGCCCGGAAGCTGAAGGACGCCGACGTTGATGTCACGCTCGTCGACCAGAACGACTACCACACCTTCCAGCCGCTCTTGTATCAGGTTGCTACCGACCTGCTCGAGACGTCCGCGTGCGGTCATCCTCTGCGCGACCTGTTCCACGAGGCGCCGTGCGTCGTCGTTCACGCAGCCACCGTGACCGGCATCGACCTCGCCCGGCGCGAGGTGCAGTTCGCCGAGATGGCACCCCTCACCTACGACTACCTGGTGCTGGGGCTGGGCGCCCGGGTCAATTTCTTCGGCGTTGACGGCGCAGAGCAGCACGCCTTTCCGATGTACACGCTCGCCGATGCGGTGCGCCTGAAGGAGCACGTCTTACGGAGATGGGAGGCGGCGGACCGGGACCCGGCGTTGGTGGAGGACGGCGCGGTCAACGTCGTCGTCGTGGGCGGCGGGCCCACGGGCATCGAGAGCGCCGGCGCTTTGGCTGAGCTGTATCGCAGCAACTTCGCCGAGGACTACCCCCGGATCGCGCAGGACCAGGCGCGCATCGTCCTGGTCGAGGCCGGCGCGGCGCTCATGGCGATGTTCAAGTCCGACATCCGCTCCTACACGCGCAAGGCGTTGGAGAAGCGCGGCGTGGAGGTGCTGCTGGGCGAGGTGGTGGCCTCGATCGGCCCGACGCGCGTCACCCTCGAATCGGGGACGGTCATCAAGGCGCACACGCTGCTGTGGGGTGCCGGCCTGCAGGCGAGCTCCTTGGTCGAATCGCTCGGCCTCGAGCTCCAACACGGCAACCGAGTCCCTGTAGAAGCCGATCTCAGCGTCGCCGGCCATCCCGAGGTGTTCGCCATCGGGGACATCGCCTGGATCACCGACACGACGACGAACGACGTGCTTCCGCAGCTCGGCTCGGTCGCGCTCCAGGCCGGAGAGCAAGCCGGCGAGAACGTCGCCCGGCTCGTCGCCGGCAAGGCCACCGAGCCGTTCGCCTATCACGACAAGGGCACGATGGCCACGATCGGACGCGGCACCGCGGTGATCCAAACCCACGGGGGGCACACGATCAAGGGCAAGGCGGCTTCGCTGGCCTGGGGTGCAGTCCACCTCACGCTCTTGTCCACAGGCGAGGACCGGGCCAAGGCGGTCGTGGACTGGACGTGGGCGGGGTTCACCCACGAGCGCGCCGGCCGGATCTCGGTCAGAACCGATCAGGACTGAACGAGAGGAGCGACCATGGCAAGACCCGATGGCCGAGAGAGCTCGGGGGAACAGCCAGCGGACGTCTTCGTGGTCTTCGGGATCACGGGCGATCTGGCCAAGGTGATGACGTTCCGATCGCTGTACCGCCTCGAGCGACGTGGGTTGCTGTCGTGCCCGATCGTCGGGGTGGCGGTCGACGCCTGGACCTACGACGACCTCCGGCAACGCGCCCGCGAGGCGATACAGGGGACCGGCGAGCTCGTCGACCCGCAGGTGTTCGATCGCTTCGCCGCCCGGCTGTCCTATGTGCAGGGTGACTTCGCCGACGCCGCCACCTATGAGCGGGTGGGCACGGCGATCAAGGCCGCAGAGCAGCCGGTGTTCTACCTGGAGATTCCGCCGTTCCTGTTCGGCGCCGTCGTCAAGGGCCTGGCCGACGCTGGTCTCACGGACAACGCTCGGGTGGTCGTCGAGAAGCCGTTCGGTCACGACCAGGCCTCGGCCCGGGCGCTCGCCGCTGAGCTCCACCAGCACCTCGATGAGTCTCAGATCTACCGGATCGATCACTTCCTCGGGAAGATGGGCCTCGAGGAGCTCCTCTACCTCCGGTTCGCCAACACGATGTTCGAGCCGGTGTGGGATCGGAACAGCCTCGAGTGCGTCCAGATCACGATGGCCGAGAGCTTCGGGGTCGAGGACCGCGGCCACTTCTACGACCCCGTCGGCGCTCTGCGCGACGTCGTGGTCAACCACCTCATGCAGGTGGTCTCGGCCACCGCCATGGAGGCGCCCGCCGGGGGTGACCCCGAGACGATCAAGGCCGCCCAGCTCGCCGTCTTCCGGGCCGTCGTGACGGCCGACCCGGCGCACTACGTGCGCGGCCAGTACGGCGGCTACCTCGACACCGAGGGGGTCGCGGCGAACTCGACCAGCGAGACGTACGCCGCCCTACGCCTGGACATCGACAGCTGGCGCTGGTCAGGTGTCCCCTTCTTCATCCGCACGGGCAAACACCTGCCGGCCACGCAGACCGAGGTCAGGTTGGTCTTCAAGCGCCCGCCCAAGCTGGGCTTCGGCTTCACCGGCGATCGTGCACCGGAGCCCGACCAGCTCGTCATCAAGCTCGACCCGACGACGGGGATCAGGCTCCGCGTCGACGCCCGACGGGCCGATGCGGACGGCCCGGAGACCATCACCCTCGACATGGAGTTCGCGCAGGAGGGTGGCGAGGGCGCGACGCCGTACGAGGTGCTGCTCCACGCAGCGATGGTCGGCAACAGCACCCGCTTCACCCGCCAGGACGGCGTGGAGGAGACCTGGCGGATCATGCAGCCGCTGCTCGACGCGCCGCCTCCGGTCCACAGCTATCCGCAGGGGTCCTGGGGCCCCGACGCCGCCGACGCCATCGTCGCTGGTCACAGCCGCTGGCACACCCCATGGGAGGCCTCATGAGCACCGCCACAGCACCCCCGGCGCGGCGCGCGCAGAGCGCAGCGATGCCCTCGCCCTTCCCGCCTATCGAGGACTACGCGTTCCTCTCCGACTGCCACACCGGTGCGCTGGTCGCTCCCGACGGGGGAGTCGGCTGGCTGTGCGTGCCGCGCTTCGACGCGCCCAGCGTGTTCGGCACCCTGCTCGACCGCGAGGCCGGATACTTCCGGCTGGGCCCGTTCGGCATAAACGTCCCCACAGCCCGGGCCTACGAGCCGGGGACCAACATCCTGTCCACGACGTGGAACACGCCGACCGGCTGGGTCATCGTCCGCGACGCCTTGACCATGGGCGCCCGCCAGGATGAAGACGAGGTCACGCCGCACACCCGTCCACCAGCCGACGACGACGCCGACCACACCCTGGTCCGGACGGCCGTCTGCATCGACGGTGAGGTCGAGGTCGAGCTGGTCTGCGAGCCGGGGTTCGACTACGGCCGCACGTCGGCCCACTGGGCGCTCGTCGACGGGAGCCGCCACACCGCCGACGCCACCGGCGCGGGCCAGACCATCAGGCTGCAGACCGACATGGCGCTCGGCATCGAGGGCGACCGGGTACGGGCCCGCCACATCCTCAAGCCGGGCGACCAGGTGTACTGCGCTCTGTCGTGGGCGGCAGGGCTCGCCGCGCCAAGAGACATCGACGAGGCCACCGAGTGCTTGGAAGCCACCACGCGCTTCTGGCGGGCCTGGCTCGGGCGGGCGCGGGCCGTGGATCACCCCTACCGCCACGCGCTCGAGCGATCGGCGCTGGCCATCAAGGGCCTCACCTACATGCCGACGGGGGCGACCGTCGCCGCCCTCACCACCTCGCTGCCCGAGACCCCGGGCGGCGAGCGCAACTGGGACTACCGCTACACCTGGATGCGTGACTCGACCTTCACCCTCCAGGCGCTGCACTACTTGAACCTGGATTGGGAAGCCGACGAGTTCCTACAGTTCGTCGCCGAGCTCGAACCTGTCGACGACGGCGGCCTCCAGATCATGTACGGGATCGACGGCCGGCGAGACCTCACCGAATCCACCCGGGACGACCTGTCCGGCTACCGGGGGGCCCGGCCCGTGCGCATCGGCAACGGGGCGTTCGACCAGCGCCAGAACGATGTCTACGGCGCCGTGCTGGACTCGATCCTGCTCCACACCCGGCGCAGCGAGCGCTTGCCGAGGGGCCTCTGGCCGCTCGTCCAGTCGCAAGCCGCGTGCGCCACCAAGGTGTGGCGCGATCCCGACCAGGGCATCTGGGAAGCCCGAGGCAAGCCACAGCAGTACGTGTCGTCCAAGCTCATGTGCTGGGTGGCTCTCGACCGCGCCGCCAAGCTGGCCGAGATCCGGGGTGATGCCGATCTGGCGGTCACCTGGCGAGACGTCGCCGACGAGATCAAAGCCGACATCTTGGAGCACGGGATCGACGACCGAGGCGTCCTGCGCCAGCACTACGACACCGACGCGCTCGACGCCTCGACGCTGCTGGCGGCGATATTCGGGTTCCTGCCCGGCGACGACGAGCGCTTGCGCAACAGCGTCCTGGCCATCGCCGACGAGCTCACCGAGCACGGGTTCGTGCTGCGCTACCGCACCGACGAGACCGATGACGGGCTGTCGGGCAAGGAAGGGACCTTCCTGATCTGCTCCTTCTGGCTCGTCTCCGCACTGGCGATCATCGGCGAGGACCAGCGGGCCCGTGACCTGATGGAGCGGCTCCTCCGCGTCGCCTCGCCCCTGGGGCTGTACGCCGAGGAGTTCGACGCCGACACCGCCCACCACCTCGGCAACTTCCCGCAGGCCTTCTCGCACCTGGCGCTGATCGAGGCCGCGGCCCGGATCATCCTGCTGGAGCGGATGGCGGAGCTGACATGAGCTCCACCTCCGACTCCAACGACTACGACGTCATCATCATCGGCACCGGGGCCGGGGGCGGCACCCTCGCCCGGCACCTCGCCCCCTCGGGCAAGCGCATCCTGCTGCTCGAGCGCGGCGACTGGCTGCCGCGCGAGCCCCGCAACTGGTCGGCGCAGGACGTGTTCGTCGACGGCCGCTACATCTCGCCTGACACGTGGTACGACGCCAAGGGCAAGGCGTTCCAACCACAGATCCACTACTTCGTGGGCGGCGCGACCAAGCTCTACGGCGCCGCGCTCTATCGCCTACGCCGAGAGGACTTCGGCGAGCTGCGACATCACGACGGGATCTCGCCCGCCTGGCCGATCTCCTACGACGAGATGGAGCCCTACTACACGCAGGCCGAGCACCTCTACCAGGTGCACGGCGCCCGCGGTGAAGACCCGACCGAGCCACCGGCGAGCGCCCCCTATCCGTTCCCCGCGCTGTCGCACGAACCCCGGATCCAGCAGCTCGCCGACGACCTCGCCGCCGCGGGCTACCACCCGTTCCACGCGCCGTGCGGCGTGATGCTCGACGAGGCGAACCTGCCCTACAGCACCTGCGTCCGTTGCGCCTTCTGCGATGGGTTCCCCTGCCCGCTGCACGCCAAGTCAGACGCCGAGGTCCACGGCGTGCGCCCGGCGTTGGAGCACCCGAACGTCACCCTGCTGACCAAGGCGACGGCTGTACGGCTGGCCACCAACCCGTCCGGCATCGCCGTCACCGAGGTAGAGGTCGACCACGAAGGTGAGCGCGAGACCTATGCCGCCGACATCGTGGTCGTCTCGTGTGGGGCGGCAAACACGGCCAAGCTGCTCCTGGCGTCGGCCAACGATCAGCACCCCTACGGCCTCGCCAATGGCTCCGACCAGGTCGGACGCAACTTCGTGTTCCACAACAGCCAGGCGGTGCTTGCGCTCTCGCGCCAACCGAACCCGACCGTCTTCCAGAAGACCCTCGGTGTCAACGACTTCTACTTCGGGACCGACGACTTCGAGTACCCGATGGGCAACATCCAGATGGTGGGCAAGTCGACCGAGGAGATGTACCGCGGCGAGAAGCCGCTGGAGACGAAGTTCGCGCCGACGCGGGCCCTGCGCGACATCGCCACCCACGCCGTCGACTTCTGGCTGTCGACGGAGGACCTGCCCCGGCCTGACAACCGGGTCACCCTCGAACGCGACGGCAACATCAGGCTCAGCTACGAGGTGGGCAACCAAGCGGCCAGCGATCGCCTGTACCACCAGCTCAAGTCCATGCTCGCCCACCTGGGCATGCACCCGGACCACCTGATCCCCCGCCACGCCTACCTCAAGACCACCATCCCCGTGGCCGGCTGCGCCCACCAGGCCGGCACGTGCCGGTTCGGCACCGACCCCGCCACCTCGGCGCTCGACGTCAACTGCCGGGCCCACGAGGTCGACAACCTGTACGTCGTCGACACCAGCTTCTTCCCCAGCATCGGCGCGGTGAACCCGGCGCTCACCGCCATGGCCAACGCGCTCCGCGTCGGCGATCACCTGCTCGAACGGCTGGGCGTCTCGACATGAGCACTCTCTCCCTCTCCGGAGGGAGCATGTTGGCGGTTGACCCTGTGCCGTGGGCCAGAGCACAGATGGCGTTCACGCTTGCGTGCCATATCATCCTCGTCCCTTTGGGCGTGTCCTGGGCGTGCATGACGTTGGTGGCGAACTGGAAGGCGATCAAGCGTGGTGACGAGGACGCGTTGCTGCTCGCCCAGCGCTGGTCGAAGTACATGGCTGTCACGTTCGCCGTTGGCGCGGTCACGGGCACCGTTCTCACGTTCGAGTTCGGGCTTCTGTGGCCGAAGTTCATGGGCAAGTGGGGTGCCGCGTTCGGGATCCCGTTCTCGGTCGAAGGCTTGTTCTTCTTCGTCGAGGCGATCTTCATCGCGATCTACATCTTCGGCTGGAAGCGGCTGCGGCCATGGCCGCACTTCTGGACCGGGGTACCGATCGTCGTGTCCGGCATCGGCGGCACGCTCGCGGTGGTCGCGGCCAACGCCTGGATGAACGAGCCCTCGGGGTTCACGCTGAACAAAGCCGGCGAGGTTGTGGACGTCGATCCACTCAAGGTGATCTTCAACGACGCCTGGCCATACGAGGCGTCGCACATGCTGGTCGCTGCCTATCTCGTCGGCGGCTTCCTCGTCGCTTCGGTCTACGCGGTCGGCATGCTGAAGGGCCGCCGAGACCGGTATCACCGGCTCGGCTTCCTCATCCCCTTCACGGTCGCCGCCATCGCCACGCCGATCCAGATGGTGGTCGGCGACACTTTGGCCCGCTGGGTGTACAACAACGAACCGACCAAGTTCGCGGCGATCGAGCTCGTGCCGAAAACCGACAGCGACGTTCCCGAGACACTGCTCGGCCGGCTCGACTCGGACGGACAGGTCAGCGGCGGGATCGCGATACCTGGGCTCGCCTCGCGGCTCTCCGACCCCAGCACCGGCACGAGCACGGTCGTGCAAGGGCTCGATTCCTTTCCTGCCGACGAACGACCGACGACGTCGGAGGTCAACACCGTCCACCTGGCCTGGGACATGATGGTCGGCCTCGGAACTCTGCTGTTCCTGCTGTCGGCGTGGTACGGGCTCACCTGGATCTTCCGGCGCGACATGCCGAGGTCGAGACTGTTCCTCTGGGCCGCCTCGGGAGCCGGTGTTGCGGCAGTCGTGGCCATGGAAGCGGGGTGGACGGTCACAGAGGTGGGCCGCCAACCCTGGATCGTCCGCAACCACATGAAGGTCGAGGACGCGGCCACCACCAACGGCGGCGTCTGGATCACGTTCATCGCCGTCGTCGCGGTCTACCTCGCCCTCGCGACGACCGTGGTCCTCGTCCTCCGGAGCATGAGCCGGCGGTTCCGGCAGCAGGCCGAGCTCGTCGACACCGACGTCCCCTACGGTCCGCACGAGCTCCCCCCCCGAACCCGCGCAGGAAGCTGAGCAGCTCGGTGGATGACGCGCTGGCCGTGGTCCTGTTCGTCGCGGTGACCGCCTACGCGGTCTTCGGTGGCGCCGATTTCGGCGCCGGGTTCTGGGACCTCGTCGCAGGGGGAGCGGCGCGTGGCGAGCGACCGCGCGCGCTCGTCGATCACTCCATCGGGCCGGTGTGGGAAGCCAACCACGTGTGGTTGATCTTCGCGTTGGTCGTCGTGTGGACTGCGTTCCCCGAGGCGTTCGCCGCGATCACGCTCACCGTCTTCGTTCCCCTAACGCTCGTCGCCCTCGGCATCGTGCTGCGCGGCGCGAGCTTCGCGTTCCGCAAGAGCCTCTTCTCCACATCCCAACGGCGGGCGTTCGGCGCGATCTTCGCGTTCTCCTCGGTTCTCGTGCCCTACTGCATGGGTGCCGTCGCCGGCGCGATCGCTTCGGGCCGGGTGCCTGCAGCCGGCGAGGCGGGTGATCCGTGGTCGAGCTGGGTCAACCCGACGTCGATCGTCGGCGGCGTGCTCGCCGTGACGGTCAGCGCCTACCTGGCCGCCGTCTACCTCATCTGGGACGCCCGCCGGTTGACCGACGACGCGATGGTCGAGTACTTCCGCCGGCGCGCCATCACCGCGGCGGTCGTCGCCGGGGCGGTGGCCCTCATCGGGATCCTCGTGCTCCGGTCCGACTCCCGTTACGTCTTCGACGGGTTGACCTCGCGAGCGCTTCCGCTCGTCGCGCTCTCCTCATTGTGCGGGATCGGGTCGCTCGTCCTGCTCTTGCGGCAGTCGCCTCGCGGAGCACGCCTGCTCGCCATCGGCGCGGTGGCGAGCCTCATCTGGGCCTGGGGCGTGGCGCAATGGCCGTACATCCTCCCAACGAGCCTCAAGGTGTCGGCGGCCGCGGCACCCCAGGCCACACTCACCACCGTGCTCGTGGTGTTCGGTGTCGCCACCGTCGTCATCCTGCCGTCGCTCGCCCTCCTCTACATCCTCGACCAACGGAGCCTGCTACCACAGGAAGGTGCCGACACCCGGCCGGCCGCAAGCGGCCGGTAGACGATCCCGAGGCGGACCACTGATGGACCGCCAGGGGCGCACAGATCAACTGATACCGCTCGGCTGACTGCCGGGCCTCGCGATGACGATGCTCGCCACAGTCCAGGGAGCCCCCCTGCTGACCAACACGCTTCGCGATCCGACCATCATGACCACCCATACTGGGGACGAGGCCATCAGCACACGACCAGCCGACCGGCGCCGCGAATGACGTTTCGGTAGACCCACCGGAGATGAACATGACCGACCTCGCACAGTTCGCCGACCTGGTGTCACTCGACCACGGCCTCAGCGTTGTCGTCACCCTCCGCGCCGACCACACCCCCCACACCACCGTCGTCAACGCTGGCGTCCTGCCCCATCCGGCGACAGGTGCCAGCGCCGTCGCGTTCGTTTCCGCGGGCGGGACCCGCAAGCTTGCCCATCTCCGCACCGACCCGACAACCGCAGTCGTCGTCCGTGCAGGCTGGCGCTGGGTCGCCGTCGAAGGCCAGGCTCAGCTCATTGGACCGGACGACCCCCACCCCGAGGTGGACGACGAGCGGCTCCGGCTCTTGCTTCGCGACATCTTCAGCGCAGCGGGCGGGAACCACGACGATTGGGCAACCTACGACCGCGTGATGCGCGAGGAGCACCGCACCGCAGTTTTCGTCTCTCCCACTCGCGTGTATGCGAGCCCGGCATGAGCGCCGACACCAGCGAAAGGTTGATGCGGTGACAAGGGACCAGGTACTCGATCTGTGCGCAAGCCTGCCGGGCGCGGCCGAGGACTATCCCTTCGGAGATGACGTCGCCGTGTTCAAGATCGCGGGAAAGATGTTCGCTCTCGTCTCGCTTGGAGGCGAACCCGGCAGCGTGAACCTCAAGTGCGACCCGGACTGGGCCCTCGAGCTGCGGGCCATACACGAGGCTGTTCGTCCCGGGTACCACCAGAACAAGCGCCACTGGAACACCGTCGAGCTCGACGGGACCGTCGAAGATGGCGAGCTTCGAGAGATGATCGACCACTCCTACGAGCTCGTCGTCAGTCGCCTGCCACGAAACCAACGAATCCGCCTCCTCGGACGTTGACATCCCGCGTGGTCCTGAACCGGCGGCAGGTGTGACCCGCGTCGACCGACCGCTATTGCGGGTGGGTCGCCAAGTACTCCGACACGGGGATCGGCTCGGTCGCCTCGTACCCGACGGACAACCAGACGTCGCCGGCGGTCGCCAGGTAGTACACCTGCCAGTGGCAATAGCCGCGGAACGCGGCGACGTCCGCTTCGATCACCTGGGCGATCGCGGTCACGCCCGCGACGTAGTGGTCGCTGTGGTTGTACGCGTACAGCGCGGCGGGCAGGTTCCCATCGGCGGCGCCGTAGTCGGCGAGGAAGCGCGCCGCGGCGCGTACGGCGTCGTGGGGGTCGTTGATGTCGCCCTCGCCGTACGCCGCCCACGTGGCGGGAAGGAACTGCATCGGCCCCTGGGCGCCCGCCTCGCTGGTGCCACGGATCCGTCCCATCGCCGACTCGACGAGGTTCACCGAGGCGAGGTACTCCCACGGCACCCCGAACTCTGCCTCGGCCGCCTGGTACGCCGAGACGAGCACGTCGGCCGCGGGCGGATCGATGATCCGCCATGCCGGCACCGTGTCGGGCACGGTGGTGACGAGCCGACGCAGCTCCCGCCGGGCCTCGAGGTTCAGTCCGACAGCGTCCTGCAGATCGGGAGGGACGCGGGCGAACACCTCGGCATCCCACTCCGGCGTCACGCCCAACTTGCGGTAGGCGACCTGCTGGAGGTGCGCCCAGCCGGGAAGTGCGTCCGCGGCGGTGGCCGGGTCGCGCACGGCCCGCTCGGCGGTCACGAGCTGGTCGGCGACTCCGGCAGCATCGTCGGCGAGCACAGGGCGGACGAGCTCCGCCGGCGCAGGAGGCGCTGTCGTCGTCAGCGCAGGTGCCGTGGTCGTCGTGGTGGACGTCGAAGCCGTCGTGGGCCGCTGTCTGGTCGTCGTCCCCGACTCGATCGCGGGGTCGTCTCCCGAGCAGGCCATCAGCGTCACAAGGACGGCGCAGATCACCACGGACCGGAGCATCCTCCAAGGATACGGAGGCGCCCGTAGGCGGGAACCCGGTGACCGCCAAGCTCCGAAGAGTCGACGCCGGCCGTCGGATCCACGGTGCGCGTGAGCTTCATCGGTCTCGGCCCAGGCCTGCGTGACTGATTTCTACAGCTTCAACCGCCCCCAGGGTGTCATGATTCTTCGGGGGAGCTGGGATGTCTGCGATCGAGGTATCCGGGCTCACGATGCGCTACGGCGACGTCGTGGCGGTCGATGGGCTCTCGTTCACCGCCGAGGCCGGCCACGTGACGTGCGTGCTGGGCCGCAATGGTGCGGGCAAGACGTCGACCATCGAAGCCCTGGAGGGCCTGCGCCGCCCCACGTCGGGACGCCTGTCGGTGGTGGGGTTCGAACCGCACCGTGACCACGCCGCCTTGGTGCTGCGCATCGGCGTGATGCTCCAGGAGGGCGGCATCTCGCCAGCGGTGCGGGTGGGCGAGATCGTGCGCTGCACCGCGGCGCTGTACCCGGCGGCGGTGGACGTCGCTGAGCTGCTCGACCAGATGGGGCTGTCGGCCCTCCAGCGCCGCACCTACCGCCAGCTGTCGGGCGGTGAGCAGCGACGCGTGGCGCTGGCGCTCGCCCTGGTGGGCCGCCCGCAGGTGGCGTTCCTGGACGAGCCCACAGCGGCGGTCGATCCCGAGGGCCGCCAGGTGATCCGTCGGATCATCGCCGACCTGCGGGCCGACGGCGTGGCCGTCCTGCTGACCACCCACGACCTGGCCGAGGCCGAGCGGATCGCAGACCGGGTGGTGATCATCCACGAGGGCGGGCTGGTGGCGCAGGGAACGGTCGAGGAGCTGACCAGCCAAGCCGGCCGGGGCGACGAGCTGCGCTTCGGGGCCCCCTCGGGCCTCGACACAGCGGCGCTGTCCGCCTACCTCGGCGGTTGGGACCGTGCACCGGTCACCGAGGTGGCGTGGGGCGAGTATCGGGTCGGGGCGGGGGCGACACCGGAGCTGATCTACGCGCTGACGACCTGGCTCGCGTACTACGACCTGCCCCTCGGCGACGTCCGGACCCGCGGTCGCAGCCTCGAGGAGGCGTTCCTGCAACTGACCGGAGCCCGGAGCGGCCGGCCCGAGGTGCTGCCGCCACAGCCGGCCCGGCCGCGGGCGCCGGCGCTCGAGCCTGAGCGGGAGCGGGAGCGTCTGGAGCTGACCTACGACCCCTCGTGGGACTGGGACCGATGAGGCCTCTCCTCGCCCAGACCCGAGTCGAGCTGGCGGTGACGCTACGCAACGGCGAGTCGCTGCTGGTGACCCTCGGCGTACCGATCGGCACGCTGGTGTTCTTCACACTGGTTGACGTGCTGCCCACCGACGGCGACGCCGTCGACTTCCTGACCCCCGGCGTATTGGCGCTGGCCATGCTGTCGACGGCGTTCGCCAACCTGGCCATCGCCACTGGGTTCGACCGGTCGTACGGGGTGCTCAAACGGCTCGGGTCGACGCCGCTGGGCCGGGGCCGACTCGTCGCCGCCAAGACGCTGGCGACCGTGACGTTGCTCGCCCTGCAGGCCGCGGTGCTGGTGCCGATCGCCCTCGGGTTGGGTTGGCGGCCCGACGTCGAGACGGCGCCCCTGCTGGTCGCCATCGGGCTGGGGACAGTGTCGTTCTGCGGCCTGGCCATGCTGCTCGCCGGCCGGCTGAGCGCCATGGTCACGCTGGCCACAGCCAACGCCGTGTTCGTCAGCCTGCTGGTGCTCTCCGGGATGGTCGTTCCGCTCGACCGCCTCCCCAGCGTGCTGAGTTGGACCAGCCGGGCACTGCCGTCGACCGCCCTCACCGAGGCGTTCCACGGCTCCCTCGACCACAGCGGCAGCGTCCCCGCCCGGGTGTGGCCGGTCCTCGCCCTGTGGGCGCTCGGCACGACGGCCCTTGCCGTCAACGCCTTCCGCTGGGACCCCGACCACTAACGCTCCCCGCTGCTCCCGAAGGTCATCGTCCAGTTCGTCTCCCACGGCCCGTCGCTGACGCGGAAGGCCTGCTCCCATCGAGGCGCGGTTCCCGGATGGCGCTGCCACAGGTAACGCACGTCGATGAGCTGACCTCGGAATTGGTCCGTGCCGTAGAACTCGCCACGATGTCCCGACCAACCGCCCCGGACAGGGGAGTCGAGCGTCCCGCTCGTGCCGGTCGTCCAGTAGATGACCCATTGGTGGGCTTCGGCCTCGAGAAGCCGGATCGAGCAGGCCGAGTAGCCCTGGCTGGGGAACTGGAACTCATCCAGGCTGAGGGCACCATCGAGATGGCTCCATGCCTCGTAGTCAGCGTTGAACTCGTCCCAGTCATCGCACCCCACGAGACGATCGCGAAGCTTCCGGTGGGTCACGCGCCACCGGCCGATGAGGAAGTCGAAGTCCCCGCGTTCGGCTCCGAACTCGTCAACCGACATGGTGGCCAAAGCTATGCGAGAGGCGTTACCCACCAACAGGCGCGCCATTGCCCCCGGGTGGCAGGCTCGTTTCCCATGATCGATGATTTCGCGAAGGAGTACCTGCACAGCGACCTGCGCGAGGTGCGAGAGACGATGCTCTGGAAGCTGGAAGGGCTTGCTGAGTATGACGCTCGCCGCCCTCTGACCTTCACTGGGACCAATCTCCTCGGCCTGATCAAGCACCTGTCGATCACGGAGGCCTGGTACTTCGGCGAGGTGTTCGGGCGACCGTTCCCTGAACGACTGCCCTGGTGGGATGATGACGCCGACCACGACGCCGACAAGTGGGCCACTGAGGACGAGTCGCGCGTCGAGATCGTTGACCGCTACAGGCAGGTGTGGGAGCACTCGGACGCGACGATCGCCGCCCTTGACATCGACGCGCCCGGCCATGTGCCCTGGTGGCCACGCCCGGACGTGAAGCTGTTCAACATCCTGGTCCACGTGCTCACCGAGACCAATCGGCACGCCGGGCACGCCGACATCCTGCGCGAGCAGCTGGACGGCGCGGTGGGAACGGACGCGGGGAGCACGGCCCTGCAGGAGCGAGACACGGCCTTCTGGGACAACCATCGCGCGAAGATCGAGCAGGCAGCCAAGGCAGCTGATCCGGCTCAGGCCTGAACGTGCCCATGCCCCCACCCGACCCATTTGGCTACCTGGTTGCCGCCGGGGTCGGGCCGATCCCGGCGCCTCTGAGACGCCAGCGTCCCCCCGGCTTCATCGCCTCTGCTCGATCGCGCTGTTCGGGTTGCGGATAGGCGCGACCCTGCAAGCCATCTCCAAGCTCGCTAAGGCAAGAACTCGATCTGCGGATGGTCCGACGAGGGCTGATCCAAGAGCGGTCGGCTTTGGCCTTTCAGATGCTGGTCGAAGAAGGCCGTGGTGTAGGCGCGGGTTGCGGCGACGGCCTGCTCGTTGTCGATCGAGCCCAGCATGGCGCTCACTTCTTTTGGACAGTCATCGCCAAGCTGCGCGCAGAGCACTGACAGGTCCGTGAGGCTCATGTGACCGGCGTCGACCATACGCAGGTTGCGATGCCAGCCCCGAGTCTGGAGCTCCTTCCAGGCCGCGTCGGTTATCGGTGCCAGCTGGGGCTCGTCCGAACGCATGAGCAGGATCGGCCGATCCAAACCTGCGGCTCGCACCGGGGGTGGCATCTCGCTGTCCATGGCGAAGGAAGCCAGCACGCGAGGCTCCTCCAGCAGGACTTGAGCGGCCGTAGTTCCACCCAGGGAATGGCCCAGCATGCCGACCCGTGACAGGTCCAGCGCACCGGCCAGACGGTCAGGCAGAGCCCTGCCTTCGGCGTCCGGATTGGCTCCATCCTGGATTTGCTGCAACGTGTCGAGCACAAAGCGCATGTCGGCTACTCGAGCCGCCCGATCCGGCTCAGCGAGAACATCCAACGTCGCCAGGTCCCAGCCCCCTTCCGGGACATCGACCTGCCTGGCTGGCACCAGCCTCCCGTCGGGAAACTCGACGACGGCCGCGTCGTAAGGGTGGTCCACGGTCACGACCACATACCCCTGGCTGACCAGTTCCTCGACCACAGTCGTGCCGAAGCCGCGCGCCGACGTGGAGCCCGGCGAATAAAGCACTACCGGATAGGGATCGGAGTCGCTCCTCGCCACTGCGGCGGTCTCCCGGGCATGCGAGCGGGCTGCTCCGAGCACACCGTGGGGCAGGTTGGCCGCCTTCTCGAGCTCCTGCGCCGCTCCGGCATCCATGTACCGGGCACGCGGCCGGTCACTGGACTCCTCTGCCGGGTACCACAGCTGCACCATCAACTCCCGCGGCTGCGGGGTAGGCGCGAACGGATCATCACGGGACCGGTCAACCAGATGGAGTGAGACTGTCCCGAGTGGAGCGTCACCGGTGGGGCTCGGGAGTTGCAGCTCTGCCGCGTCGCCTCCCCCACCACCCAACGTCCTCACCCCGCATCCGACACCGGCCCACCCGGCAACGGCGCCCGCAACCATCACCGCCAGTAGGCGCCGCCAACTGAAGGCGCCGCCGTGGACTCTGGCAGTCATGTTGATCACCTCGGGGATCACCATGCCCGACAGAGGCCGTCGTCACGCATACACCGCTCACCGGCTCCGGGACGGCCCGAACTTCGGTGAGGCGACGTTCCCTTCAGCCGTGCCTAGCTCGGCGTCTTCGATCGAACGGTTACTTCCACTTGATGGAGCAGCCGATGCTGGGGCGTTGTTGGTCGGGGACCGGGGTGCCGGAGAGGACTGCGGTGACCGCGGCGGCTAGTTCCTCACCGGTCACCGGGATGCCGCTGCCGGGGCGGCTGGCGTCGAGGCGGCCCCGGTAGACCAGGCGACGGTCCCGGTCGAAGAGGAAGAAGTCCGGGGTGCAGGCGGCTCGGTAGGCCCGGGCCACCTCCTGGGACTCGTCCACCAGGTACGGGAAGTCCCAGCCGTGCTGCTTGGCGAACGGGCCCATCAGTTCCGGTGCGTCGTCGGGGTAGGCGGACACGTCGTTGGCGTTCACCGCTAACACCGCCAACCCGTCCGAGGCCCACTGCCGGGCCAAGGACCCGAACGCGGTGGCCACATGCTGGACGTACGGGCAGTGGTTGCACATGAAGGCCACCAACACCCCCGGTGCATCGGGGGTGTTGGCCGGTCCATGGGAACCGCCGTCGGGGTCGGGCAGCGTGAAGTCGGGGAGAGGGGTCCCTAGGGGGAGCATCGTGGATTCGACAGCCATGCCCCCACGATACGAACGGTCTACGCCGCTATCGCGACCTCGAGAGTGTCGACGCCGCGCAGCACGATCCGGCCGTTCCAGCGAGGCCCGTCGGTGGCCAGCTCCATGCGGGGGAAGCGGCGGACCAGTGCTCCGATGGCCTCGGCTCCCTCCAGGCGCGCCAGCGCCGCGCCCAGGCAATGATGGATGCCGCTGCCGAACGACAGGTGCGCGCCCGCACCGTCGCGGGTCACGTCGAGTCGGTCAGCGGTCGGCCCCCAGTGCGCTGGGTCGCGGTTGGCTGCGCCGAGCAGCGTGATGACCAGGTCACCCCGTTGCACGGTCTCGTCGCCCACCTCCATCTCCGACATGGCGATGCGGCGGGACAGCTGCACCGGCGAGTCCCAGCGCAGCAGCTCGTCGGTGGCGTTGGCGTCGAGGCCGGGATCGGCGGCCAGCAACTCCATCTGGTCACGATGGGCCAGCAGCGCCACCGTGCCGTTGCCGATGAGGTTCACGGTCGTCTCGTGGCCGGCCAGGTAGAGCAGCACCACCTGGTCCATCAGCTCCTGAGTCGTCAGCCGCTCGCCGTCCTCTTCGGCTGCGATCATGGCGCTGAGCAGGTCGTCGGCCGGATTGCCCCGCTTCCACTCGATGGCGTCGGAGATGTGGGCCGCCATGTTGTCGCTGGCCTCGAAGATCTTCTCCAACTCGTCGAACGACGAGAACGGCTCGAGGGCCTTGGTCACCATGTGGGACCACTCCCGCAGCTGAACCCGGTCGGCCTCGGGCATGCCCAGCAGCTCGGTGATGACCTGGAACGGAAGGGGGAAGGCGTAGCGGGCCATCAGGTCGACCGGCGCACCGTCGCGTCCCGCGGCCTCGACGTCGTCGAGCAGCTCCTGGGCCAGCTCCTGGATCCGGGGCCGGAACTGCTCGACACGGCGGACGGTGAAGGCGTTGGCCACCAGCCGGCGGATCCGGGTGTGGTCGGGAGGGTCGAGCCGCAGGATGCTGCGACGCCCCCGGTCCACGCGGCCCTTCAGCAGCTCCGGAGGGATCTGCTGGGCCAACGCCAGGTTGGCGTTCGTGTCGTCGACGCTGGTGCCGGGCTTGCGCAGCAGGGCGAAGCAGTCGTCATAGCGATGGACGACCAGGTTGTCGAGGAAGTTCCGCTGGGTGCGGGACGTCGCTCGGATGCGGTCGTACTGGTCGTACGGGTTCGCGCTGAACCCCGGTTCGAACGGGTTGTAGATGGCGTCCCCCATGCCGCCCAGGTTTTCGCACGCAGTGTGCAAAAGCAAGGGGTCCGGCGGGATCAGGCCAGCTCCAGATCGACTTCCGACGGCCGTCGGGTGAGCACCACCCCGGCCCCGATCAACACCCCGGCGGGGAGCGCGGCAACAGGCGGAACCTCACCGAAGAAGATCCAGGCCAGCAGGGCCGAGCCGACGATCTCGCCCAGGATCGCCACCGACACCGTCGTGGGGCTCATCGTGCGGAGGACCTGGTTGACCACGGTGTGGCCCAACAGCTGCGGTCCGACCAGCATCCCCAGGAGGACCAACCAGGTCGTGCCGTCGTAGCCGGCCAAGGCCTGGCCGCCGCCGAGACAGACCGACAACAGCAGCAGCGCGGCGACGCCGTAACAGATGGTGGCGTAGACCGCGGTGGAGACCTGGCGGCGCACGCCGGCGCCGGCGTCCACGTACAGGGCCGAGAAGATCCCTCCGACCAGGGCCAGCAGATCGCCGAACAGCGCCCGGGGGGTGACGCTGAAGTCCACGCCGGTCAGCAGCACCACGCCGGACAACGCCAGGATGATCCCTCGCCAGGTGGACGAGCCCACCGGCGATCCCCGCCACCGGGCCAAAAGCGCGGTCCACACCGGCATGGCGCACACCAGCGCCACCGACGAGGCCACCGAGGTGTACGACAGGCTGGGGATCCAGGTAGCGAAGTGCAGGGCCAGGAACACCCCCGCGAGCGTGGATCCCCGCCGTGCGGTCGGTGTGAGCGCCGACAGCTCGTCCCGGTGGGACACCACGACCAGCAAACCGGTGAGGGGGACCGCCAACCCGGTTCGCCAGAACGCGATCGCCAGCGCCGGAGCATCCGCCTCCCGGATCAGCGGAGCGGATGTCGACACCGCTACCACCGCCACTCCGAGCAGCACCAGGTCGAATCGGCCTCGAGGAGCGGCGGTCACGGCCGCGTTTCTACTGCCACCCGACCGGGCTTGATCCCGATCCCACCGATGGACTCCACTACTGAACGACTGATCAAACCAATCGTTCAGGAGACGCCCATGGCCAAGGCAGGACGACGCTCCACGACGAAGGGCCGGTTCGACGCCGCATCCACCCGCCAGAAGCTGGTCGAGGCAGCGTTCCAGATCCTGAGCCAGGACGGCTTCACCCACGCCAGCGCCCGCACCATCGCCACCCGGGCCGGCAGCAACCCGGCGCTGGTCTTCTATTACTTCGACTCGGTGAACGACCTGCTGGTGGCCGCACTGGCCCACAGCAGCCGGACCCAGCGGGACCGCTACCAACGGGCGCTGGCCGACGTGACGTCGTTGCTCGAGCTGGTGACCGCGGTGGAGAGCGAGCTGCGGGAGGACTTCGACACCGGCCACGTCAAGGTCCTGGCCGAACTGGTAGCGGCCAGCGCCCACGACGAGGAGTTGCGCGACGCGGTGTTGGCCGAGGTCGACCCGTGGCTGCGGTTCACCGAGGACGCGGTCGACCGCGTGCTACGGGCCAACGGTCTGGAGGGTGCCATCCCCAGCAGCCAGGTGGCGTTCCTCCTCGTCTCGCTGTTCCTGGGCATGGAGCAGCTCGGCAGCCTGGTGAGCTACGAGCGGGAGGCCAGCCTGTTCGCCGACTTGTTCGGCAGCGCCCGCAACCTGGCCGGGCTGGTCACCGGGTGGACCACCACCCCGACGCGCCCACCGCCGCCGAGCGTGCTCGGCGACGGCGACGGCGCCTGGTGAGGTGGACTACTGGTCTTCCAGGAGGAAGCTGCCGTACGTCGGCTTGCCCGCCGGCTGATAGACGTGGACCGCGACACCGGTGCTGGTGACCGAGCTGTCCACCAGCTTGAGGGCCGCCGGCGTGGCGCCGGGGTTGAGCAGCCGCTTCCCCTCGCCCAGCACGACGGGGTAGACGAACAGCCGGTACTCGTCGATGAGGTCGAGCTGCATGAGGCTCTGGGCCAGGTTGCCGCTGCCGTGGACCTGGAGCTCGTTGCCGGGTTGGGCCTTGAGCTTGGCCACCTCCTCGGCGAGGTCGCCGCGGAGAACAGTCGAGTTGTTCCAATCCGCTTGGTCCAGGCTCTGGGAGGCCACGTACTTGGGCAGCTTGTTCAGCCGGGCCGCGACCACCGGGTCCTCCTCGTCGGAGACCTTGGGCCAGTAGCCGGCGAAGATCTCGTAGGTCTTGCGGCCGAGGAGGAAGGCGTCGGCGTTCTCGAACCACCCGCTGACCAGGTTCCCCATGTCCTCGTCGGCGTATGGAACGAGCCAGCCGCCGTGGCTGAACCCATCGCTGTCGTCTTCGCCAGGCCCGCCGGGTCCCTGCATCACCCCGTCCAGGGACAGGAATGTCGTCATCGTCAGCTTCATGGTGGATGCTCCTTCGCGTCGTCAAGGGATCAGACGAGGATGCAGCACGAAACTCACCTGGCCTGCGATGCTCCGGACCATGGCCGAAGTAGTCGTACGCCGGACCGAGGATCTGTACGCCGTCGAGCTGAAGGACCTGCGGGACCTGCTCGACAGCGCGTTCCGAGGCAACTTCGACGACCACGACTGGGCCAATGCCCTCGGGGGGCGGCATGCCTTGGTGATGGAGGACGGGACGATGGTGGCCCACGCCGCGGTCGTGCCCCGGACCCTCATCGCCGGCGATCGGAGCCTGAAGTCCGGCTACGTGGAGGCAGTCGGCACCCCTCGGGCCCACCGGCACCAGGGTCACGCCACCCGGGCCATGCAAGCGATCAACGAGATCATCGCCGCGGACTACGACCTCGGGGCGCTGTCGACCGGTGTGCACAGCTTCTACGAGCGGCTCGGATGGGAGTCCTGGCAGGGTCCGACCTTCGTCAATGGACCCGACGGCCGGATCCGCACCCCCGACGAGGACGCCGGGATCATGGTCCTCCGCACCGACCGCACCCGCGACCTGGACCCGACAACCGCCCTCACCTGCGACCCCCGCACCGGCGACGATTGGTGAACTGACCTCGGCCCTCCCAATCGTTCTGTGACCTGTATGCCGCGTCTGGACGCGGCATACAGGTCACAGAACGGATGTCGGACGAACCCGTCACCTTTCGGGACGGTGCGGCGATGACAGCTACGTCGGCATGCGGAGGGATCGGTTTGCGGGGCAGTTCAGGACGGTCCTGGTCGCGGCGCGCCAGGGCGAGCCCTGGGCGTTCGAGCGAATCTTCGTGGCCCTCTCCCCGGTCGTCGTGGGCTATCTCCGGTTGCAGGGCAGCCGTGAGCCTGACGATCTGACCAGCGAGGTCTTCCTCGGGGTGCACCGCAACCTGTCGTCCTTCGAGGGCGACGAGAGCGAGTTCCGGTCCTGGGTCTTCACCATCGCCCACCGGCGGCTGCTCGACGAACGCCGCCGAGGCAGCCGCCGGCCTCCCCCGGAGCCTCTCCCCGTCGACCTGGACCCGGCCGCTCCCGACGACGTGGAGGACACCGTCGCCGAGTCCCTGTCGATCGAGCGGGTGCGGGCCCTGTGCGAGCGGCTCGCCCCCGATCAGCGGGACGTTCTGCTGCTGCGCCTCCTGGGTCGGCTCACCGTCGACGAGGTGGCGGCGACGCTCCACAAGACGCCCGGTGCGGTCAAGGCCCTCCAGCGCCGGGGCTTCTCGGCCGTCGGCCGTCTGCTCGATTCCGAAGGCGTACCCCTGTGACCACGACCGGCGATGACGGCCTCGAGATGTCACGAGGTTGGTTCGCAGATCTCTCCGATGAAAACACGATCGAGGCGATCGTGCAGGGCCACGAGGTGGACAACCACCTTGCACCCCTGGCCGCGTTCGCCCGGCGGGTGCAGTCGGAGGGTGACGGACAGGCGCCGCCGGCATCCGCCACGCTGGCGGCCCTGTTCGTCGCACCTGCGGCCCGTCCGCTAGTTCGCAAGGGGAGACGACAGATGGTCAAGGGACAGTTGAGCTCGGTCGCGGCCAAGGTCGCCGGTCTGGGCGTATTGGCCAAGATCGGGCTGGGGACGTCCATCGCGGCCGCTGGCATCGCCAGCGCCGGCGCCGCTGGGGTGCTTCCGGATCGGGCCTCGCATGCCGTGCGGGGTGCGATCGAGGTCGTGAGCCCGGTCGAGTTCCAGGAACCGGAGTCCGACCCGCCGACCGAGGATCGGCAGTCCAACTTCGGCGATCGCGTCTCGTCCGATGCCACCGGCGAGAGCGACGGCCAGCACGGGGTGGACGGGGACCAGATCTCCGACGAGGCGCCTGGGGCGGCCCATCGCCCGGCGGATCCCGGTCAGGGCGATCCACCGGCCGATCCCGGTCAGCCCGATGTGACCGGCCAGGACCGTGCGGGCGAGACGCCAGCCGGCTCGCATGTGCCGCCCTCGACGCCGGGCGGGCCACCCACCTCCACCACCCCGAGCAGCACGGTGCCGCCCGAGGCCGAGGAGCACGCCCACAGCTGAGACACCCGGCCTCTGGCGTCTCAGAGCGCGCGACACCGCGCTCTGGGACGCCAGATTCGGGGGTACCCCTAGCTGGAACCGCGGCGATGACGGTCTCATGGCGAGAACGAATCTGATCCGATGGGGGACCGTTGCCGGCGGCAGCGCAGTGCTTTTCCTGGCCTGCGCCGCGCCGGCGGCTGCCCGTCCGCTCGATCCTCCCGGCAACAACGGCACGGTCAAGATCGACGGGGTCGACTTCGACGACCACCCCGACAACGAGCCGCACGTGGGCTGCATCTTCCAGGTGGACTTCTACGGCTATGACGAAGGCGACCTCCAGGCCACGGTGACGTTCGATCCGGTGGCCCCGACCGATGGCGATGAGCTGACCGCCGCCGATGTGTTCATCGGCGAGGATGCGGCCTCGGGTGGCACCGACCTCGACGCCAGCGTCACGTACGACCTGACCGAGCCACTGTCGGCCATCGAGCCCCACCCCCAGCAGGGCTGGCACGTGAAGCTCACGATCCACGCCGAGGGTTCGCAGGGCGCCGATGTGAAGCACAAGGTGTTCTGGGTGAGCGGCTGTGGAGAGACCCCACCGTCGACGACGTCCACATCGACGACCTCGACCGTCCCGGGATCGACCACCACGACCGAGCACGGGAACGGGAACGGCCACGGGTCGACCACGACCACGGAGCACGGCGGTGGGGGGCCGTCCTCGTCGACTCCTCCGACCTCGGAGATGGGGTCGGCCGCACCTGGCCCGACAGTTCCGACCACGGCCGCGGTCCAGCAGGCCTTGGCTCAGACCGGGTCCAACAGCACACTTCCACTCGTAGGTGCAGCCCTCGGCTTGCTCACCGTCGGCGGGGGAGTGGCGCTGTTCGCCCGGCGCCTGCGCGCCGCGGGTCTGTAGCCCGCGGCGCGTCAAGGCGCAGGTTCCCGGCTCTGCACATGTGCATGATCGGCGCGGCTCCACCAGCGCCGGTGCCGCCCCGGTCGGTGGCCCGGCGCAGCGCCACATCGGGGGACGGGCGCAGCACCGTGTAGTGCATGGACGGTGCGGCCCGTCCCTCGGTACCTCGAACTTGCCCCCGAAGCCCGTGGCCCGCCACGGGCTTCGGGGGCAAGTTCGTCCTAGCTTGCAGGGGTGGACCTGATCGATGCCTTGCGGAGCACCGGCGCGGTGCGGGAGTTCCTGCCCGACCCCATCGACGACGAGGTGGTGTGGCGGATCCTGGACACCGCCCGGTTCGCGCCCAGCGGCGGGAACCGCCAGGGCTGGCGAGTGGTCCTGGTCAAGGACCAGGCCATCAGACGGCGGCTGCGCGACCTCTACCTGGACGGCTGGTACGAGTACCTGTCCATGGCCTCGGCCGGGCTCACGCCGTGGGCGCCACACACCGACCGGGAGACCGAGAGCCTGGCGTTGGCCCAGGCGCCGGCGCTGGCGGAGCACGCGGCCACCCAGCCGGGCGGGTTCGCCGAGCACCTCGACGACGTCCCGGTGCTGCTGGCGGTGTTCGCCGACCTCCGGGCCCTGGCCGCCATCGACCGGGACTTCGACCGCTACACCTTCGCCGGCGGGGCCTCCGTGTACCCGTTCACCTGGAGCGTCCTCCTCGCGGCCCGGACCCAAGGGCTGGCCGGGGTCATCACCACCATGCCGATCCGCCGCGAGCCCGAGGTGAAAGAGCTCCTCGGCGCGCCGGACGAGCTGGCGCTCGCCGCTGTGATCGCCCTCGGACGCCCGGTCCGCCAACCGAAGCGCCTGCGCCGCGGTCCGGTCGACAGCTTCGCCACCGTGGACCGCGTCACTCCCTGAGGGCGGCCAGCTCGTCGTCGCCGACGTCGAGACCGCTCACCAACTCCACGTCCAGGTCGGCGAGGACCTCGCGGGCGTCTCCCTCCAACCGGTTGACCACCACCACGGCGTGGTCGACCCGGGCTCCCGCGGCCCGGAGGTGACGCACGACGTCGGCGAGGATCTCCCCGTCGGAGGACACATCGTCGAACACGACCGAGCGCCTTCCGGGCTCGAACACGCCCTCGATGTACCGCCCGACCAGCGGATAGTCCCGCACCGACGCGGACGGGAGCGCCAGCGTCCGAGCCAGCGCGTTGCACAGCACGGCGTTGCCGTTCTTGGGTCCGACGACCGAGACCGCACCGTCGAGCACCGCCGGGCTGAACAGCCGGCTGGCCACCCCGGTCGCTGCGATCAGGAACGGCTCCCGGTGCACGGCGTCGAGGAAGTCGACGAAGTAGCGGCAGGTGAACTGGCCCAGGAGCCCGAAGCTGCGGGGCGAATCGAACTCGCGCAGGCCCCGGCGCACCAGCCGCTCGAGCTCGCCGGTCGGGTCAGCGGTCGTCGTCATCGACCGGGTGCAGGGCGTGGAGCCGCGGCGCCAGGCCCTGGTTGGGGGTCTCGGTCGGCTCGACCCAGCGCCAATCGCTCACCTCGTCGGCCTGCAGCTCCACCGCCGCGGCATCGTCGACCGCGAGGAGGAAGCGGAAATCGGCGTGGTAGTGCTCCGGTTCCCCCTTGGTCGGGTTGGGCGGAATCACGTGGACGTCGATGTCGACGGGCACCGGCAGCCCAGCAGACTCGTCGACCGCCCCGGTCAACCCGGTCTCCTCGGCCAGCTCCCGCTGGGCTGCCGCGGCCAGGCTGGCGTCGTCGGGCTCGAGATGTCCGCCCGGGAACAACCAGGTCCCAAGGATCCGGTGCCGTACCTGGAGGAGCCTGCCGTCGGCCCGACGGGGAACGGCGCCGCTGGTGACGTGGACGGGCAAGTCGGTGCGGGCGGTCAGCGGCTTGGCCGCCGCGACCGCGAGACGCAGCACATCGACGTGGCCGCTCGGCGGTCCGTAGCGAGCCTCGTAGGCCGCGAGGGTCCGGGCCACGTCGGCGATGGTGAGGGAGGAGCTCACGTAGCCACCCCACGGATCCCGCCGTCGTCGACCTGTCGGGTGCCGAAGCACGACATCCACAGCCGGGCCAGCCGCTCCCGGTGGATGGGCGACACCTCGAAGATCCCGGGCGTATCGGTGTGGTGCTGCAAAGACCAGATGGCCACGAGGATCTCACCCTGCACCAGGTGGATGAAGGGACCCACCACCGCGTCGTGGATGAAGTTCACCGCGTTGCCGTCGTTGAGCAGGAAGAAGTGCTGGTCGTCGTGCTGGTACCGCACCACGTGCGCATCGGCCTGGGCCCGCTGGTAGCGGCCGAGCGCCGCCATCTCCAGCTCGTCGTCCGAGGAGGTCACCGTGGCCACGTAGGCGCCGCTGCGGATGGAGGGCAGGTCCCGCTCCCGCAGCGAGCGGTTGCCGGTCGCGCCGATGACCAGCAACGAGTCCCGCAGGGCCTCGGCCATCGAGTCGTAGACGTCGAAGCCGTACGACAGCGCCTGGGTCCGCTTGGTCGGGCTCTTGTCGTAGACCGCCACCCGCACGCCTCGGCCCCGCAGGAAGCTCGCGACCGACTGGCCCACCTTCCCGAACCCCACGACCAGCGACGGACGGCCCTGGAGGATGTCGCCCCTGGACCGCAGCAGCGCCTCGACCGAGAACACCACGCTCTGTCCGACCAGGTGGTCCTCGGGCTGCTTCAGCGGGGAGCGGGCCACGCTGTAGATGGGACACGGCGGGTGGTCGATGCGCTGGTAGCGCTGGAGGCCGTTCTCGGTGTCCTCCACCACCCCGAGCAGCTTGCCGGAGAACCGGGCCGCGATCTCCGGGAGGGCGTTGGCGAAGTAGCCGCCGATGTCGACCAGCACCACCGGGCGGCCTGCGGCGCACGCTTCGAGATGCGAGAGCAACCGTTCCGGATCGCCGCACTCGCTGCGGGACAGGCGATGCACGGGCACCGTCCCGGAGACCCGATCCAGCGTGGGTTCGTGGATGGATCGAGGCTTTGGGATCAGCGAGGCCAGGTCGGTGGTGGCGGCCAGAGCGCTGATGAACACCGGCCGCTCGGGCAGCAAGTGGGTGACCAGGACGGTGGTCGGACGCCGAGGGAGCCCGTAGAAGCAGACGATCTCGCGGAAGTAGCGGACGAGGTAGGTGTACTCCGGCCGGCTCAGGTCGGCGCCGAGCATGGCCTGGACCGTGGTCTCGAAGCGGTCGGTCCGGGTGTGGGCCGCAGCGGTGACGTTCAAGGGGCGGACCTTGCGCGGCGGGGCGCG
>DASXTK010000184.1:0-28575 GCA_036505485.1 Acidimicrobiales bacterium | reverse complement strand
CGTTGGTCAACCTGGACACCTGGATGAGCGTCGGACCGGGCATCCAGGCCACGATCAACGCCGACCCGATCTCGGTGCCGGGCCCGCCTCCCATCGCGATCGCGGCGATGGCTGTGGCGTCGGGCGTCGAGTGGAACATGGGGGACGGGACCGAAGCCGTTTGGTGTGAGGGTCTTGCCCCCGCTCCGACGGCGGACTGCAAACATATCTACACCCAATCGTCAGCGGGTCAGAACCGCGGTCAGTTCGCTGGGACAGCCACGATCGTCTGGCACGTCACGTACACCATCAACACCGTCCTCGCCCCTGATGCGTTCGATGTGGTCCGCCAGGATGCCTTCAACCTCGAGGTGGCGGAGGGACAGGCCATCGTCCTCGGGCAGGGTGGTGGCGGCGGGTGACGATCCTGATCGCCCTGCTGGGCATCATGGCTGGGCTGGGGGTGGTGCTGTTCGTCGTGGCTGTCCGGGGGACAGTTCCGCAGATCAATCGGGCGCCCAAGACCGGCAGCGTCTCGGCGGAGATCAAGATCGAGCACTTCGCGGTACGGCTGAGCCTTGCCGTCGTCGTCGGTCTCGTCGTCACCCTGCTGACCCGCTGGCCCATCGCCGGGCTGCTCCTCGCGATCGCGGCGTTCCTGGCCCCCAGCCTGGTCGGCGGCCGGGCCACGCAACAGAACAAGATCGCCCGGGTCGAGGCCATCGCCTCGTGGGCCGAGATGCTGCGCGACACCCTCGCCGGAGCCGGCGGCCTCGAACAGTCGATCATCGCCTGTTCCGGGGTGGCGCCACTGCCGATCCGCCGCGAGGTGTTGCGGTTGGCTGCCCGGCTCGAACGTGACCGCCTGGCCCCGTCCTTGCGCGAGTTCGCCAACGAGATCGACGATCCGACGGGCGACTTGGTGGTATCGGCGCTCGTCCTGGCCGCCGACAAGAGCCCCAAACGACTCGGCGCGCTGTTGGGGATGCTGGCCCAATCGGCTCGCGGCGACGTCAACATGCGGCTGCGGGTCGAGGCTGGACGGGCCCGCACCCGAGCCTCGGTCAAGGTGGTGACGGTGTCCACCGTGGTGTTCACCAGCGGTCTGGTGATCCTCAACCGGCGCTACCTCGATCCTTATGACACAGCCGTAGGCCAAGCGGTCATGGCCCTGGTCGGCATCTGCTTCTCGACCGCCTTCTACTGGCTGGCCAAGTCGGCGCAGTTCGAGGGCGAGGAACGGTTCCTGACCGCGGAGGAGTACGTGTGACCGCCGCGTTGCTCCTCGGACTCCTGTTCGGAATGGCCGCCTTCGCCTCGTGGCGGCTGCTGTTCCCTCCCGCTCCGCCGCTCTCGGCGGCCATCGCCCGGCTGCAGCGGCGCAACGAGCTCACCCGCATCACCTCAGCCGGCGACGAGCACGATGCCAGCGACCTGCTCGGCCGTACGATCGGCGCCGCACTCGGGCGGACACTCACCAACCTGGGCCTGCGTCTCGACAGCCTCGAGCCCGACCTACGCCTGGTCGGCCGGTCCCTCGAACAACACCTCGGCCAGAAGGTGCTCGTCGGGTTCTTCGGCTTGGCCCTGCCCCAGATCACGATGCTCATGCTGCAGTTGGCGGGCATGCACGTCGGCGTCACCATCCCGCTCGTGGTCAGCCTGGGCCTGGGCATCCTGTTCTTCTTCGTGCCCGACCTGACGCTGCGGTCCGAGGCCAACGATCGACGCGACTCGTTCCGTCACGCCCTGAGCTCGTTCCTCGACCTGGTGGTGATCTCGTTGGCCGGCGGGGCTGGCGTCGAGAGCGCCCTCCGGGACGCCGCCTCCATCGGCCGGGGCTGGGCCTTCGCTCAACTACGGGCCGCGCTCGAGGGCGCCAACCTGACCGGCGAGACCCCGTGGGCGGCCATGGCCCGTCTGGGTGAAGACCTCGGGATCAACGAGCTGGCCGAGCTGTCGGCGAGCGTGTCGCTGGCCGGGACCGAAGGGGCCAAGGTGCGGGAATCGCTGGCGGTCAAGGCCGGCTCCCTTCGTGACCACGCACTGGCCGACGCGGAGAGCGAGGCCCAGGCCAGCACCGAGCGCATGGCCATGCCGGTCGTCATGTTGTTCATCGGCTTCTTGATCCTGATCGGCTATCCCGCCATGGCCACAATCCTGGGCGAGTTCTGAGGCGGCTTAATTCGACAATGGAAAGGAGATAGGCATGATCATCGGAGCGATAACCCTCATGCAGCTCCTGTGGGTACGTCTGCAGGCAGTGCGCGAAGACGACCGCGGCATGACCACGGAGGCGATCATCATCACCTCCGCCCTGGCCGCGCTGGCCATCGTGGTCACCGGTCTCATCGTGGTCGGTGTCAGGAACGAGGCCAACACCATCCGCTATGACGCCCCCAACCCCTAGACGGGCGAAGCATCAGCGCCATCCCAGCAGACAACCGAAGCGATTCCGAGGTGACGAAGGGGCGATCACCGCCGAGCTGACCATCATCTCGCCGGTGTTCTTCGCCATGATGCTCTTTCTCGTCCACATCGGACTGTGGCTGCACGCGGTGAACATGGCCAGCACGGCAGCCCAGGAGGCCGCCTCGATCGCCCGCTCCAAGGACGGCTCTGCCGCGGCCGCCGAAGCTCGAGGCAACGACTTCCTGAGGTCGACGTCGCTGCGGCTGTGGCAGACGACGCCCACGGTCGAGGTGACCTATATCGGCGGAAACTCCCCGGCCGACGCCCAGGAGGCTCGCGCCGAGGTCCACGGCACCATCCAAGGGATCATCCCCCTGATCGACTTCCACGTGGACGAGGTGTCGCAGGGTCCGGTCGAGCGATTCCGAGGTCCGGGCCAGGAACAGAACCCGGGTTGACGATGAGGCGCGACGACCGGGGCACACTCACCACCGAGCTCGTTCTGATCACGCCCGTGGTGCTCATACTCATGCAGTTCCTGGTTTTCACCGGGCGGTTCGGCGATGCTCGCAGCGATGTGGTGTCGGCGGCGCGGGACGCGGCGCGGGCCGCGTCGATCCAACGGAACGACTTCGACGCCCGGGCGATGGCCCAGCAGACCGCCGACGCCACCCTGGCCGGAGAGGGGATCCGCTGCGAGGACGGCGGCCCCGCGGTGGCGGTCTCGTTCTCCGGATCGCACGGAGTGGGCTTCCAACCGGGGAACTTCGTCCACGTCGCAGTCACTTGCAAGGTCCGGCTGGCGGATCTGTTCTGGCTCAACATGCCTGGAGCCCTGGAGCGCACCTACGAGGCCGCTGAGGTCATCGATGTGTTCCGAGGTCCGGGATGACCGGAACCACCCCCCGAGATCGCGGCGCCGTGACCGCTTTCGTCACGATCTTCACCACCGCGGTGATCTTCGTTGTCGGTCTGGTCTTCGACGGCGGACGACTGCTCTCCGCCCAGCGCCAGGCCGACAACGAGGCCGCCAGTGCAGCCCGGGCCGCGGCTCAGGCCATCGACATCGCGGCGCTCCGGGCCGGAACGACGACCAACGTCCTCAATCCCGCCGTGGCCGCCAACAACGTCTGCGACTACTTCGCCCAGATCGACAAGCCCTGCAATTCCGGGGATTACACCGTCGTGGTCGACGGCAACCGGGTGACCGTGCGGGTCCGCATCACCGTGGACCTGCGGATCCTCCCTGGAGCCAATCGCACCATGGAGGGCGAAGCGACCGCCTGCAATGAGCTGGGGCTCAATCAGGCCATCATCATCTGCAACTAGGTGGACTGGTCCCTCTCTACACCCTCAGGAACCGGCTGACAGCCCAACCGGAGCCGGCCGCGCCGATGACGACGCCGAGCAAGACCACGATGACCATCACCAGGATCACCTGGCTGCCCGAGGCGACCATGCCGGTGAGCATGTTGAGGTTGGTCTCGTCGCTGCCGATCTGGTTCATGAATCGGTCGAGGAAGAAGACGCCCACCAAAGCGAACGCCGCACCCAATATCCCTTGGACCACCCCCTCCAACATGAAGGGGACGCGTATGAACCAGTTGGTGGCGCCCACGAGCTTCATGACCTCGATCTCCCGCCTTCGGGCGAACATGGCCATGCGGATGGCGTTGAGGATCAGCAACAGCGCGGCCACCAGCAGCCCGATGGCGATCACGAAGATGCCCTTCTGCGCCGATGTGGAGACGCGGTCCACCGTCTTGATGGCGTCGATCGACGAAGTGGCCTGGAACACCCCTTCGACGTCGGCGAACTGCGCGGTCAGGCTCTGGATCCCGGGGTTGCTGGAGGTCTTGGGGTCGATCCGGTACGAGGTCGGCAGGATCGCGGGGTTCTCATCGATGCGGGCGATCATGGCCGGGTTGCGCCGGAACAGCCGCCGGAACTCGGCCTCGCTCTCCTGCTGGTCGACGTAGTGGAACTTGGCGATCTCGGGGTTGTCCTTGAGCTTCTGCTCGAGGGCCGTCTTCTGCTCGGGGGTGATGTCGCGGTCGAGGAACAGGATCATCTCGACCCCCTCCTCCCACCGGGCCGACAGGTTGTCGACGCCGAACCGCATCAGCAGCGCACAGCCGAACAGCGCCAGCGACACCCCCATGGTCACGATGGCGGCCAACGTCAGCGTGACGTTGCGCCGCATGTTGGTGGAGGTCTCGCGGACGACGTAGTCGAGCTTGAGGGCCATGAGTTCTTGTTCCCGTTCCCTACTGGTAGACGCCGCGGGCCTGGTCGCGAACGATGCTTCCCTGATCCAGCTCGATCACCCGGCGCTGCATGGTGTCCACGATCGAGCGGTCGTGGGTGGCCATCACCACGGTGGTGCCGGTCCGGTTGATGCGGTCCAGCAGGCGCATGATGCCGACCGAGGTGGCCGGATCGAGGTTCCCGGTGGGCTCGTCGGCCAGCAGGATCAGCGGCCGGTTCACGAACGCCCGGGCGATCGACACCCGCTGCTGCTCGCCGCCGGACAGCTCCTCGGGGAAGTTGTCGGCCTTGGTGTCCAGGCCCACCAGCTCGAGGATTGCCGGAACCTGGGCGTGCACGACGTTGCGGGGCCGCCCGATCACCTCCAGTGCGAAGGCGACGTTCTCGTAGACCGTCTTGTTGGGCAGCAGCTTGTAGTCCTGGAAGATGCAGCCGATGTTGCGGCGGAGGTACGGCACCCGCCAGGACGACAGCTTGGCTATGTCCTTGCCGGCGACGAAGAGCTGACCGTCATCCGCGGTCTCCTCCCGGTTGATCAGGCGCAGCATGGTCGACTTGCCCGATCCGGAGGGGCCCACGAGGAAGACGAACTCCCCCTTCTCGATGTTGGCGAAGCAGCCTCGCAACGCCTTGACCTCGCCCTTGTAGATCTTGCTTACGTTGTCGAAGGTGATCATCAGTCCTCGATTGACGACCCAGCGTCAGCCAGCGGAGATGTTGCGGAGAGGTTACAGAATTAGAACGTGCCCGTGGAGCCAAGCGCTCACGAACCCGCCCGACGCCACTGTAGGTAGGCCTCCATGAACGGGTCGAGGTCGCCGTCGAGCACGCCCTCGACGTTTCCTGTCTCGTGCCCCGAGCGTAGATCTTTCACCATCTGATAGGGCTGGAGAACGTAGCTGCGTATCTGGCTGCCGAAGCCGACTCGCTGCTCCTCGCCCCGGATCTCGTCCAGCTCGGCCTCGCGCTTGGACCGCTCCAGGTCGGTCAGCCGGGCCCGCAACATGGCCATGGCCCGGTCACGGTTCTGGAGCTGGCTGCGCTCCTGTTGGCAGGACACGACGATGCCGGTGGGGATGTGGGTCAGCCGCACAGCGGAGGACGTCTTGTTCACGTGCTGGCCACCGGCGCCGGATGCCCGGAAGACGTCCATCTTGATGTCCTTGTCGTCGACCTCGACCAGGCCGTCGGCCTCGGTGAGCATGGGAACGACCTGGACCGACGCGAACGCGGTCTGGCGCTTGCCCTGGGCGTTGAAGGGGCTGATCCGCACCAGCCGATGCACGCCCCGCTCGGCCTGGAGGTAGCCATAGGCGTAGCGGCCGTGGACGATCACGTCGGCGGAGGAGATCCCCGCCTCCGATCCAGCGGTCACGCCGTCGACCTCGGCGCTGAAGCCCCGACGCTCGGCCCAACGCAGGTCCATGCGCAGGAGCATCTCGGCCCAGTCCTGGGCGTCGACCCCGCCCTCGCCGGACTGGATCGTCAGCAGGGCGTCGTGCTGGTCGTACTCGCCGGAGAACATCGAGCGCAGCTCGATGCGGCGCAGCTCCCGGTCGAGCGCGGCCAGGCTCTCCTCCACCTCGGCCAGGGCGTCCTCGTCGCCTTCGTCCCGGGCCAGCTCGTGGAGGGTCTCGGCGTCGTCGAGCCGCCCGGCGATGCCCTCGAAGCGGTCGATGTCCTCGGCCACGTTGGCCAGCTCACCCGTGACCTTGCGGGCATTGTCGGGGTCGTCCCACAGATCGGGGCGAGACGCCTCGGCCTCGAGTTGGGGACGCCGGGTCCGCAGCTCGTCCACCCGTAGATAGGTGGCGGCCTCGTCGACACGCCCCCTGAGGCCTTTGATCAGCTCGGACAGGTCCCTCATCGGCGCTCGGCGCGAGCTAGGCGGCGCCGTGGCACTGCTTGTACTTCTTGCCCGAGCCGCAAGGACAGGGGGCGTTGCGGGGGGTCTTCTCCCACTCCGACTTCACCAGCGGCGTGTTGACCTGCTCCTCGGCCTGCCCGTTGCCGCGGCCGTTGCCTTGACCGGCCCCGGTCGGTGGAGCGCCACCGCCGTCCTCGTTGACCGGACCGCCGGCCGCCCGGGCGGCAGCCATGCTCGCGGCCCCGCCGGTCGCAGAGGGGTCCTGCGGGGCCGAGTAGCTGACGTTGCTCACCGACGACTCGGCCTGCTGGGCCGGCTGCGGCTGGTTCACGGTGACCTGGACGTGCATCACGTAGCGGATGAAGTCCTGCCAGACCCCGGTCATCATCTGGCCGAACATGTCGAAGCCCTCGCGCTGCCACTCGGTGAGGGGATCCCGCTGGCCCATGGCCCGCAGGTTGATGCCCTCGCGCAGGTAGTCCATCTCGTAGAGGTGGGCCCGCCAACGCTGGTCGATGATGCGGAGCAGCACGGTCCGCTCGACCTGACGCATGATCTCGGTCGTCAGCTCGGTCTCACGGGCCTCGTAGTAGGTGAGCGCCTCCTCCATGAGCATCTCGTAGAGCTCATTGGTGCTGCTGGCCTGGTTGAGCTGCTCGATCGACAGCTTGGACGGCCAGAAGGTGTGCACCTCGGCGTGCAGTCCCTCGAGGTCCCACTCCTCGGAGTACTCGCTCACGCAGTAGGTCTCGACCACGGTGTTCACCGCGTCGGGCAGGATCTCCTCGACGATCTTCTCGCGGAGGTCGGTCTTGTCGAGCGCCGAGTCGCGCAGGGCGTAGATCACCTTGCGCTGCTCGTTCATGACCTCGTCGTACTTGAGGACGTTCTTGCGGATCTCGGCGTTGCGCTGCTCGACCGTGGTCTGGGCCCGTTCGATGGCCTTCGAGACCATCTTGGCTTCGAGCGGGACGTCGTCGGGCAGGGCCTTGCCCATCACCCAGTTGACCGCGCCGGTGGCGAACAGCCGCATCAGCTCGTCGTCGAGGCTCAGGTAGAAGCGGCTCTCCCCCGGGTCGCCCTGACGGCCGGAGCGGCCTCGCAGCTGGTTGTCGATGCGGCGGCTGTCGTGGCGCTCGGTGCCCAGCACGTAGAGCCCGCCCAGGTCCCGCACCTTCTGACCCTCGCTGGCCAGCTCGGACTCGTAGCGTCCAGTGAGCATCTCGAGCTGGGCCCGGTTGGCCTCGTCGTCGGCATCGAGGCCTTCGGCCCGCATGTCGCGCTTGGCCAGGCCCTCGGGGTTGCCGCCCAGGATGATGTCCACGCCTCGACCGGCCATGTTGGTGGCCACGGTGATGGTGTGGAGCCGGCCGGCTTGGGCCACGATCTCGGCCTCACGGCCGGCCCGCTCGGGCTTGGCGTTGAGGACCTCGTGGCGGATGCCCTGCTTGTCGAGCATCCGTGCCAGCTTCTCGGACTTCTCCACCGAGATGGTGCCGACGAGCACCGGTTGGCCGGTCTCGTAGCGCTCGGCGATGTCGTCGACGACGGCCCCGAACTTGGCGTCCTCGGACTTGTAGATCAGGTCGCCGCCATCCGCCCGGTCCACCGGCTTGTTGGTGGGGATCGGAACAACCTGCAGCTCATAGGTGCTGGCCAGTTCCGCCGCGTCGCTCATGGCGGTACCGGTCATGCCGGCGAGCTTGTCGTACATGCGGAAGTAGTTCTGCAGCGTGACCGTGGCCAGCGTCTGGTTCTCTTCCTTGATCTTGACGCCCTCTTTGGCCTCGACCGCCTGGTGCAGACCCTCCGACCAGCGCCGGCCCTCCAGGATGCGGCCGGTGAACTCGTCGACGATCTTCACCTCGCCGCTGATCACGACGTAGTCCTTGTCCCGCTTGAACAGCTCCTTGGCCCGCAGCGCGGCCTGGAGCTGGTGGACGAGGTTCTGCGCCACCCCGTCGTAGAGGTTCTCGATGTCCAGCGCCCGCTCGACCTTCTCGATGCCCTCCTCGGTGGGCACGACCGTGCGCTTCTCCTCCTCGACCTCGTAGTCGGACTCAGGACGGAGTCCCCGGACGATGGAGGCGAACTTGTAGTAGAGCTGCGCGGCGTCGGCCACCCGACCGGAGATGATCAAGGGGGTCCGGGCCTCGTCGATGAGGATCGAGTCGACCTCGTCGACGATGGCGTAGACGTGGCCCCGCTGGGTCTGGCGAGCCCGCGAGGGCGCCATGTTGTCCCGCAGGTAGTCGAACCCGAACTCGTTGTTGGTGCCGTAGGTGATGTCGCAGGCGTACTGGGCACGCTTGTGGTCCGGGTCGTAGTCGCCGGGGATGATCAGCCCGACGGTGAGACCCAGCCACTGGTGCAGCCGGCCCATCCACTGGGCGTCGCGGCTGGCCAGGTAGTCGTTGACCGTGACCAGATGCATGCCCTGGCCCGACAGGCCGTTCAGATAGGCCGGCAGGGTCGACACGAGGGTCTTGCCCTCACCGGTCTTCATCTCGGCCACCCAGCCGAAGTGCAGAGCGGCAGCGCCGACGAGCTGGACGTCGTAGTGACGCTGCCCCAGCACTCGTTTCCCGGCTTCGCGCACGACCGCGAACGCCTCGATCAGCAGGTCATCGAGGGTTGCGCCCTGGTCGAGACGCTCACGGAACTCTGTGGTCTTGGCCTGGAGCTCGCCGTCGGACAGGCGCTCCAGTTGCGGTTCGAGCGCCGAGATGTCGGGAACGAGCGCCTCGAGCGCCCGCAACTTCTTTCCCTCTCCAGCGCGGAGGAAGCGATCGAGGAGGCTCATGAGAAACGAAAGTCTACCGGCCCACCCCCTCTAGATCGGAGCCGGTCAACCGAAGCGTCGACAGTGACCTTGGGGAAATATTTCCGGTAGCGGGTGAGCAGACGCAGACCCACCGGTGATCCTAAGCGGAGGCTTTGGATCTTTCGGCGGTCAGGTGGGTTACGGGGAGGTCGAACTCTCGTTTCATGCGGCTGACCACGTCGACCTTGAGCCAGTGGGAAATACCGCTGGGGAGGGTGGACACGATGATGCCGTCGCATTCGAAATCCACGTTCCGCAGGGCGGTGGAGGCGGCATAGACCGGGTTCTCGTCGCCCGCTTCGCCGGTGGCTTCCAAGCCGGCCGCGGCGAAAGCCTCCAGCCCCTCCTCCACCCGCTTCTGGGCCATGGCCTCGATCTGGCCGTCGGTCCAGGCGTGGCCGTGGGGGTGGTAGCCGGGCACCACCAGGTGGAAACGGCATCCCTCCTGGTCAGCCAGGGCGACCGCGTAGTCCAGCAAGTGACGGCCGACCAGTGTGCGGTGGGCCACGACGAGGTAGGTGCCCATTGGACCTCCTGGTTGCTGCGAAACCCGCTGACTAGAGGGTAACGAACCAGGTCAGGAAGTGACCGCTGACACAGACCGATCTAGGGGCTACTGTCGCCGCGACACGCACTCGCACACAGGAGGTTCCTGGGTGGAGATCACGGTCAGCGCACGGAACACCGAGGTCTCGCCAGCTTTGCGAGAAGCTGTCGAGGACAAGATCGGTCGGCTCGCCCGCAAGGCGTACCGGCTAGATCGGGCAGATGTGCATTTCTTCGAGGAGCGGAACCCCCGCATCACCGAGCGGGAGATCTGCGAGGTCAGCCTCGAAGGTCACGGCCAGTACATCCGTTGCCGAGTGAGCGGACCCGACACGTTCGTCGTTGTCGATCGGGCCGCTGCCAAGCTCGAGCAGCAGATCCACAAGGCAAAGACCAAGATCATGCGTCGCCGCAACGCCGCCGCGGCCAGTCGAAGTGTTGCCCGTCGCGAAACCACCAACGGCACCAGCAACGGGACCAGCAGTAACGGCAACAGCGCTCGCCCGCTTCGTCGAGCCGTCTAGTCATACGCCCACCAGCTCAGCTCCCCTGAGCCGAAAGCACCAGGCTTCGGCCTGGGTGGGGCAGCAGGCGTACGCCCCGTGGCCTCAGCGGCTGCGGGGCGTGCGGGCGACCGCCACCGCACCGATCCAGGGGATGCCGGCCAGCCGGAGAGCCGCGGCCCCGCTGCGCAAGGTCGCGCCGGTGGTCACGACATCGTCCACCAGGATGACCGGCCGACCGCGGTAGGTCGCAGCGCTGGCCCGGGCCACGACCGCCACGCCCTGTCGACGATCGACCAGGGATCGGCCGGTCTGCGCCGGACCGTCGACTCTCCGCAACAGCGAGCGACTCGGGATGCTCCAGCGCCGAGCCACCGCCCGGGCCAGCAGCCCCGCCTGATCGAAGCCCCGCCGCCGGCGCCGAACCCCCGTGGTCGGAATCCAGGTGACCACCGCGCCGGGCGGAGCCAGCAACAGCCCGGCCAACCCGTCGGCGAGACGACCGAGCGCACGTCGGTCGTTCTGGTACTTCAGCCGAGTCACCACCTCCCGCACCGCCCCGTCGTAGACGAACAGCGCCCGACACACATCCACGCCCGAGATCGACACCCATTCCATCCGTCCACCGTAAAGCCGCCCTCTGACACTTTCGTTCTGGGTCCAAATGGACTGCGGAAACACGGGCCTCAGGACCTACCGTGCCACCCCGTGGGGATCCTCCGGCCAGTCGTCGAACCTCGTGTGCGCCTGCCCCGGCTGATCCTGGGGCTGGTGCTGTGTGGGGTCGGGATCGCCTTCAGCGTGATCGGCGACCTGGGATTGGCGCCGTGGTCGGTGCTCGACCAGGGGATCTCCGAGCACACCGGCATCCCGATCGGCACCGTCAGCATCCTGGTGGGAGCGGTCGTCCTGTGCCTCTGGCTTCCTTTGCGGGAGAAGCCGGGCCTGGGGACGATCCTCAACATCCTGATCATCGGGGTGACCATCGACGCGGTCCTGCTGTTCATCGACACCCCGGACTCCATGGTGCTCCGGGCCGCCTACATGGTGGCGGGGGTGTTCCTGTTCGGTCCCGGCTCCGGGTTCTACATCGGCGCCGGGCTCGGGCCCGGGCCGCGAGACGGCCTGATGACCGGGCTGGCCCGCCGCGGGGTCGGGTCCATCCGGGTCGTACGCACCGGTCTGGAGATCACCGTCCTGATCGCCGGTTGGCTGCTCGGCGGTGGGGTCGGGATCGGGACCGTCCTGTTCGCGTTCACGATCGGACCCAACGTCCAGTTCTTCCTGTCGCGACTCGCGGTCGATCAGCCGGTGGAGGTCGAACCCAGCCCGGGGCTAGCGGCCGACCTGGCCCACTAAAGGCGAGTACTGCCGCACCGCCCGCTGAACCGCGGTCCACGCCGCCTCAACAACGGCCTTGGTGACGAAGTAGCCGGCCCAGGTCACGAGGAAGGTGCAGAGGATGAACACCGGTGCACCTCGCCATGACAGGCCGACGATGATGCGCTCCAGCGACCCGCGGGGCTGGACCACCGGCTCCCAGCTGTTCAGACGGGTGACGTGATAGCGCCCCAGGAACACGCCGACGGCACACACCGCGTGCGCGCCGATCAGGCTCAAACCCCACCAAGCCCTGTAGCCGACGCGATCGAGATACCGCCCCAGCTCCCGCAGCGCCAGGTAGTAGGCCAGGAAGCCTGAGGCGATGAAGACGGCGTAAACCGGCAGCACCGCTGTGATCACCGGCCAGTTCCCCGGGACGCGGCGCACGTCGTCGCCCAGGTGGATGAGATCGGTCACGACGTAGGGCGCGTTGGGCAGGAACAGCACGAACACCCCGAGCCCGACCCACCACAGCGGCGAGCGGGGCTGGTCGTGGTCGCGTCGGCGGAACAACCCCAGCGCTAGACCCACGGGTAACCAGGCCAACACGGTGTTCCAGGTCATCCACCAGGCGTTGCGATCGATCACGCCCGACTGGTGCGGAAAGTGCGCTTGGAAGTGGCGCATCACTCCATGTTGGCCCGCGGGGTTGCCAGATGCGCCGCGGCCGACATCCAACCGTCAGAGCATCGTCAGACGATGACAACGCGGTGCGGGTAGCGGGGCCTGACCGCAACAAGGGGGGATGCACATGAGCAGGATGTGCATGGCAGGGTTGGCCACGGTTCTCGTCGTGGCGCTGACCATCAGCGCGGCACCGACTCCGGTCGAGGCGCAGACGGCGCAGGACCCGATCGTGTTCGTCCACGGCTGGAACAGCAGCGCGTCGACCTGGAACACGATGATCGATCGGTTCGTGGCTGCGGGGTATCCGCGCAGCTCGTTGCTGGCGTTCACCTACAACAGCAACACGTCGAACCGGACCATCGCCGGGCAGGTGGCCGCCGCCGTCGATCAGCTCAAGGCCAGCACCGGGGCGGTGAAGGTCGACATCATCGCCCACTCGATGGGGAGCCTCTCGAGCCGCTCGTACCTGAAGGAGCGGGGCGGAACCGCCAACGTCGACGACTGGGTGTCGTTGGCCGGACCGAACCACGGGACCAACACCGCGTACGCGTGCTACCCCTTCTCCCGGGGCTGCCGGGACATGATCCCCAACTCGGATCTGCTCAACGCCCTCAACGCCGGGGACGAGACACCGGGATCCACCAACTACGGGACGTTCTGGTCGAACTCCGACGACGTCATCAACCCGGACAACAGCGTGCTGCTATCGGGAGCGACGAACACGTTCGCCGGCTCCATCGAGCACTCGGACTTCCTCAGCCGGGCCGACGTGTTCGACATGGTCCGCAACTTCGTGGCCAACTGATCCCTAGAACGAGCGAACCTGCCCCCGTTGACGCAACGGGGGCAGGTTCGTCAGGCGTTCTTAGTAGCGGTAGTGATCGGGCTTGTATGGACCGGTCACCGGCACGCCGATGTAGTCGGCCTGCTCCTTGGACAGCTCGGTCAGCTTCACGCCGAGCGCATCCAGGTGCAGCCGAGCGACCTTCTCGTCGAGGTGCTTGGGCAGCACGTAGACGCCGAGCGGGTAGTCACCGGTCTTGGTGAACAGCTCGATCTGGGCCAGCACCTGGTTGGTGAAGCTCATCGACATCACGAAGCTCGGGTGCCCGGTGGCGCAGCCCAGGTTGAGCAGCCGGCCCTCGGCCAGCACGATCACCGAGTGGCCGTCGGGGAACACGAACTCGTCGACCTGCGGCTTGATCTGCACCCGGCGGACATCGCTCATCCGGGCCAGACCGGCCATGTCGATCTCGTTGTCGAAGTGGCCGATGTTGCCGACGATGGCGTTGTGCTTCATCCGGGCCATGTGCTCGGCCGAGATGATGTCCTTGTTGCCGGTGGCGGTGACGAAGATGTCGACCTTGTCGATCACCCGCTCCAGCGTGGAGACCTCGAAGCCCTCCATGGACGCCTGCAGCGCGCAGATCGGGTCGACCTCGGTCACGATGACTCGGCAGCCCTGGCCCCGCAGCGACTGGGCGCAGCCCTTGCCGACCTCGCCATAGCCGCAGACCAGGGCTACCTTGCCACCCAGCATCACGTCGGTCGCCCGGTTGATGCCGTCGACCAGGCTGTGCCGACAGCCGTAGAGGTTGTCGAACTTGGACTTGGTCACCGAGTCGTTGACGTTGATCGCCGGGAACAGCAGCTGGCCCTGCTCGGCCATCTGGTACAGCCGGTGGACGCCGGTGGTGGTCTCCTCGGTGACGCCCTTGATCCGCTCGGCCAACTGCGTCCAGCGGTTGCCGTCCTCGGTCAGCGACCGGGTGAGGACGTCGATGATGACGTGCCATTCCTCGGGATCGTCGTCGGTGGCCGCGGGGACGGCGCCGGCCTTCTCGTACTCGACGCCCTTGTGGATCAGCAGGGTGGCGTCGCCGCCGTCGTCGAGGACCATGTTGGGTCCGTCACCGTCGGGCCACAGCAGCGCCCGCTCGGTGCACCACCAGTACTCCTCCAGGGTCTCGCCCTTCCAGGCGTAGACCGGGACGCCCTTGGGCGCATCGACCGTGCCCTCGGGTCCGACCGCGATGGCCGCGGCGGCGTGGTCCTGGGTGGAGAAGATGTTGCAGGAGGCCCAGCGCACCTGCGCCCCCAACGCGACCAGGGTCTCGATGAGGACCGCGGTCTGGATGGTCATGTGCAACGAGCCGGTGATCCGGGCGCCGGACAACGGCTGGCTGTCGGCGAACTCGGCCCGCAGGGACATGAGGCCGGGCATCTCGACCTCGGCCAGCTCGATCTCCTTGCGACCCCAAGCAGCCAGGGAAAGGTCGGCGACCTTGAAGTCGCCGTCCAGAAGTGTGGACATGATTCAGCTCCTGATGACGTTGTGGTACTGGCTATTTCGTCATCGAGCTGGGTGCTGCTGCACCACCCATGTCAGCCCGAACAGGTCCTCAGGTTAGCCAGCCCCCGCAACGCTCACGCAAGGCTCCGCTGGGTGGCCGGAGCGACTTCGACGGGGATGCCGTTGAGGACCGAGGTGCCGGAGACGGGATCCATCAGTTCGTCGTCGGCGAGGAGGTTGCTGTTCACGCCGGCGTAACGGCGGGCCACGGAGAGCTCGACACCGTCCAGGTCGTGTCCCCAACCGTGGGGGATGCTCACTACGCCGGGACGGATGGCGTCGGTGACCTCGACCGGGATCGTGACCTTGCCGGTGCGGGAGCGGACCTCGGCGTCGGCGCCGTCCCCCAGACCCAGCCGGTTGGCGTCGTCGGGATTGACGTGGAGCGTGCAGCGCGGCTTGCCCTTCACCAGGACCTCGACGTTGTGCATCCACGAGTTGTTGGAGCGCAGATCGCGGCGGCCCACCAGGACCATGTCCGGCCCGGCGCCGTTGCCGAGTGCGCTGCGCAGCCGGTCCGTGTCCGCAACCAGGATCTCCGGGGCGAGATCGATCATCCCTGTCGGCGTGCGCAGGACATCGGGGAGACGCGGCTCCAGCGGCCCGAGATCGATGCCGTGCGGGTTCGCCAGCAGGACATCGAGGCTCAGCCCATCGGACGGGCCGGCACCGAAACCCTCGCCGTATGGCCCGAGCCGCAGCATGAGGTCGAGCAGACGCTCCGGTCCTCGCCTCTCCCCCAGCGCTTTGATGATCTCGTCCGGATCCCGGCCGGCGATGGGACCGGTCTCGTCGGCCACCGCGGCCTCGACCAGGGTCCGGACCACGAGGTCGTCGACCAGCGACGGGTCGGCGGCGGATCCGAACCCCTGCAGCAGCAGGGCCAGGCGGGCCAGCACCTCCCACTCGTCCATCTGCCCTGGCTCCAACGGCAGCGCCGCCGGGCTGTAGTTGGCGACGTTGCGCAGCGCCAACTGCAACAAGGCCAGGTCGTAGTGGCCTTTCTGCAGCGCAGTGGGGACCGGCAGGATCACATCGGCATGTCGGGTGGTCTCGTTGACGTAAGGGTCGACGGCCACGTAGGCGTCGAGGGTGGCCAGCGCCGCGTCCAGTCGTCCGGCATTGGGCGTCGACAGGACCGGATTGCCGGCCACCGTCACCAGCGCCCGGATCCGGCCCTCGCCCGGGGTGTCGATCTCCTCGGCCAGGCACGCTACGGGCAGCTCGCCCATGGTCTCGGGGACCCCGCGGACCCGGCTGCGGCGACGATGCAGCCGCACTCCGCGGCCGTAGCGCGGCGTGCCCCGGGTGTTCGAGGCGCCGGCCGCAGCCTTGGTGAACATGGCCCCGCCGGGACGGTCGAGGTTGCCGGTGATGATGTTGAGCACATCCACCAGCCACGAGGTCAGCGTGCCGTAGAGGGCGGTGGTGGTTCCGATCCGGCCATAGACGCAGGCGGTGGGTGCGGCACCCAGCTCGAGGGCCAGGCGGCGGACGATGTCGGCCGGGACCCCGGTCAGGTGCTCGGTGGCCTCCGGAGTGAACGGCTCTGCGAGAGCCAACACCTCGTCGAGATTGCTGACATAGGGCTCCACCGCGCCGAGGTCGATCCGGCCTTCGGCTGCGAGCACATTGACCATGCCCATCAGCAGGAACGCATCGGCGCCCGGACGGATGGCTACATGCTCGCTGGCCACCTCGGCGGTCTTGCTGCGCCTCGGATCCACCACGACCAGCTTCCCGCCCCGGGCGAGGAGGGCCTCGATGCGGCCCGGCCAGTCCGGCGCGGTGGCCAGGCTGCCGTTGGAGGCATAGGGATTGGCGCCCAGCATCAGCAGGTAATCGGTGCGGTCGATGTCGGGCACCGGCACGGTCAGTCCGCCGCCGAACAGCAGGCCGGACGAGATCTCCTTGGGCCGTTGGTCGACGGTGCTGGCCGAGAAGACGTTGGTCGTCCCCAGCGCCTTGATCATCGGCCGCAGGTAGAGCAACCCGGCCAGCGAGTGGGCGTTGGGGTTGCCGAGGTAGATGGCGGTGGCGTCCCGGCCGTGTTGCTCGATCAGCGGGAGCAGCAGGCGCTCGACCTCGGCGAAGGCCTCGTCCCACGACACCGGCACCAGCTTCCCGTCCTTGCGGACCAGGGGTTGGCGCAGCCAGTCGGGATCGTCGTGCAGCTGCCGCAGGGTCGACCCCTTGGGGCAGATGAACCCGTGGCTGAACACATCATCGCGGTCGCCCCGGATGCGGGTGACCGCGCCATCGGCGATCGTCAGCTCCAACCCACAACCGGCCTCACACAGCGGACAGGTCCTGAACGCAGTCGTCGTCTCCCCCATCCACCCATTCTCGCCCCACACCCACCAATAGCGGCACCAGCCCCCGGTTCTATAACCAGGACCTAGCGGATAGTTCACTCGGGGGGTAGCGGATCGTTCACTCAGCGGGTAGCGGATCGTTCACTGGATCGGGATGTGTCGTTCCAGCTCCCAGATCCGCTGGTGCCTCGACGGGCGATGACGTTGGCCGAGAGAGGGACCCAGGCTGCCCGGGTCCTCGTCATCAATGGTCCCCGTCAGAGCGGCAAGACTGCCGTACTCGGGCTTCTGAGAGGTCAGCTCGGTGGTACCTATGTCAGCCTTGACCGAGCAGTCGATCTTCGTAGCGCCAGGACAGATCCGACGGGGTTCGTCACCGGCTTCGAAGAACCGATCTTCATCGATGAGCTCCAGCGTGGAGGTGATCCGCTCGTCCTCGCCATCAAATACGAGGCGGATCGAACCAACCGCCGCGGTCGCTTCGTGCTCGCCGGGTCCACCCGGTTCCTGACCGAGCCGAGATTGTCCGAATCGCTCGCCGGTCGTGTGCATTTCGTCGACCTTTGGCCATTTCCCAGGGAGAGATCGACGGAACGACTGACGGATTCGTCGACGCCATCTTCGCCGATGCCTCCCGGGTTGGGCGGCAGGAACCACCCGAGCTGTCGCGAAAGGACGTGTTCAAGCGTGTATGCCGTGGCGGATTCCCAGAGGCGGTTCTCGCTGCAAACGGAGACGCCCGTCGGAACTTCTTCGCCAACTACGCCCGAACAATCACCGCGAAGGATGTCCAGGAACTCGCCGACCTCGAGCACTCCGCCAGCCTTCGCACGATCATCAACCTGCTGGCAGCCCGCACGGCCACGGAGCTGAACATCGCTGACCTGGCTCGCGAGCTTGCGTTACCCGCCCCGACCATCCGCCGCTACCTACCGCTGTTCGAGACGATCTACGCGCACCATGTCATTCCGGCGTGGTCTCGCAATCTGTCGGCCAGAGTGGTCCACCGACCGAAGCTCCACATGGTCGATACCGGACTCGCCGCCTACCTCCTTGGCGTCGACGCCGCTGGGCTGAGTCGCCCGACAGCGACGCACGCCGGGCAACTTCTCGAATCCCCCGGGCTGCGGACTCTCTTCAGCGACGGCTGGGAGACCAGTTCGTCGCCGGTGTCGTACTCCATTGCAGCGACCGACCGAGGCCCTTCGGTCCCGGGCTCTGGTCGTTGCCGGTCTCGAGCCTGTGGACTGCGGCGAGCAAGTAGCCCGTCGGGGCGCTAGCTCGCTAGGGCTCGTTTCAGGTCTTCTAGGACGGGGACTGGGCCGGGGTCGATGCCCTCCTGGAAGGCCATGTGGAGGGAGACCATGTCGCCGAAGTAGGTGAGGTCGAACAGCTGGGCCAGCGGACCGTCGCCTGCGGCGCGCACCTCGACCACCTCGTGGACCACCTCGGCGAGGATGTCGCGCATCAGCTCGAAGCGGCGGGTCTCCTGGGGGTGCTCGTCGTCGTGGCGCAGCTCCACGAGCGTGAACACCTGGCGGGTCATGTCCCCGTGCTGGCCCCAGCCGCAGATCTCGTTGTGGCACATCTCCGGGATGGCGAAGGCGAACGCCGGGGCCTTGGGGTTCTCGTTGACCTGGGTTTTCCAGCGCAGCGCAGCCGCGGCCCCGAGGGGACCCGCACCCATGATGAGCGGGATGGTCCGGCCGATGGTGCGAGCGACCGCCGCGGTCGGGTCGTTCGGCCCCATGAACTGCTGCCCGCGGGCCAGTAGTTGGGCCACGGCGGAGTCGATCCAGCCCGCAGCGCCAGGGAACAGGCCCACCTGCTCCAACAGGACGAACAGAGGCACGGTGAGCGCGCCCAGAGCAGCTCGGGGTTGCGGGATGTCGTTGGGTACCGGAACCAGCGGGGCCTGCCACGTCGGCGCCAGCTCGGCCAGGGCGCCGCCACCGGCGATCACCACCATGTGGGCGCCGGCGGCCGCGGCGGCCTGAGCCGCCTCCACCGTCTCCTCGGTGTTGCCGGAGAACGAGATGGCGAAGCACAGCGTGCCCGGGCCCACGAAGCCGGGCGGGGCGTAGCCCTTGGAGACAACCACCGGAACCGGGATGAACGGTCCACCTGCCGCGGCCAACACATCGCCGGCGACACCGCTTCCGCCCATCCCCAGCACCACCACGTTGTCGATGGAGTCGTGGTCGGGCAGTCCTCCGATCCCGGCCGCGACCCTTTCGGCGTCGGCCACCTGCTCGTAGAAGCGAGCGGTCACACCGGCCATGTCCAGTGAGTCCAGGGTCTTGGCGTCGGTCAGATCCATGGTCATCGGGCCGGACTCAGCTGTCGCCGGCTTCGACAGCGCCGTCTTCATCCACGTCGAGGTCGAAGGTGGGCTCGATCCCCTGGGCTTCGGCCTTGGCCATCAACCGCTCGTGCTCGACGTCGTCGACGGTCTCGGCCTCGTCGATCAGCATGATCGGGATGTCGTCACGGATGTCGTAGCGGCGCTTGAGCCGCGGGTTGTACAGGGCGTCCTCGTCCTCGAAGTAGAGCAGCGGGCCTTTGTCCTCGGGACAGGCGAGGATCTCCAGAAGCTGTGGATCCAGCGTCATCCGGCAACACCTTTCATGTTCATGCCTCGGTGATGAGAGCCCGCAGCCGAGCGAGGTGCTCGTCACGAACGGCCTGCGTGCGGACCTCAAGGTTCAGCCGCAAGAGCGGCTCGGTGTTGGATGGCCGCAGGTTGAACCACCATCCCTCTCCGGCCCAGGCATCGATGGTCAGGCCGTCGAGCCGATCCTGATCGGCGTAGGTGAACGACTCGGCCACCGAGTCGATGACCGCAGGTGGATCGGACACCTTGAAGTTGATCTCACCCGACGCGGCGTAGCGATCGAACGGCTTGCGCAGCTCGGACAGCGACAGGCCGGACTTCCCCAGCTGCTCCAGCACCATGAGCGCGGCGATGCTGCCCGAATCGGCCCGGAAGTTGTCGCGGAAGTAGTAGTGGGCCGAGTGCTCGCCGCCGAAGGCGGCGCCGGTCTCGGCCATGACCTGCTTGATGAACGAGTGCCCCACCCGGGTGCGGATCGGGGTTCCGCCGTTCTCCCGGATGACCTCGGGCACGGCCTTGGAGCAGATCAGGTTGTGGAGGATGGTGGCCCCGGGCTCCTTCTCCAGGACCCCCTTGGCCACGATCGCGGTGGTCGTCGACCCCGACAGCGGCTCGGCCTGGTCGTCCACCAGGAACACCCGGTCGGCATCGCCGTCGAAGGCCAGCCCGACATCGGCCCCGACCTCACGGACCCGGGCCTGCAGATCACGCAGGTTCTCGACCTGGATCGGATCGGCGGGATGGTTCGGGAACGTGCCGTCCAGCTCGGCGAACAGGATCTCCAGGTCGAACGGCAGACCCTCGAACACCCGGGGGACGACCAGACCGCCCATCCCGTTGGCGGTGTCGGCCACGACCTTGAGGGGGGTGAGCAGCTGCGTCTCGACGAACGACCGGACATGCCGGGCGAAGTCGTCGAGCAGATCCATCTGGCTCAGATGACCGGGCGGTACGTCGGCGGCGGGGACTCCGGCCTCGGTGAGGCGTCGGATCTCCCCCAACCCGGTGTCCTCGCCGATCGGGCGGGCCCCGGCCAGGCACATCTTGATCCCGTTGTACTGGGCCGGGTTGTGGGAGGCCGTGAACATCGCCCCCGGGGCATCGAGGTGTCCCGCGGCGTAGTAGATGAGGTCGGTCGAGGCCAGCCCCAGATCGATGACATCGACGCCCTGGCGCTGCGCACCCTCGGCGAAGGCTGCGGCCAGCTCGGCCCCCGAAGGCCGCATGTCCCGGGCCACCAGGATGCGGGTGACCGGGCCGTCGCCGTTGGGGTTGCCCAGGGCGAACCGGGCGAACGCCGCGCCGATCCGTTCGGCCAGCGGAACGTCCAGCTGGTCGGGCACCAACCCCCGAATGTCGTAGGCCTTGAAGATGGCACCGATGTCAGCCATGAGGGATCAAACCTAGTGCCTCGCCCGGGAGAGCTCAGCCCGGCGCGAGGGTGGTGGTGGCCGAGCCGTTCTCCAAGTCGGAGCCGTTGTCGATCTCGTAGGCCCCGGTGGCGGCCCAGTGGCGGATCCGCCACAGATCCCGGACCAGGCGCAGCGCATCGCGTCCGACCCGCACGGTCGAACGGGCCGAGTTGGACACCTCCACCGGCACCTCCACCAGCGACAGCTCGTACCGCTCGACCAGGTGCAACAGCTCGATGTCGAAGGCGAAGCCGTCGATCCGCGCCCGCTCGAAGATGAACCGGCCGACGTCGGACCGGAACCCCTTCAGCCCGCACTGGGTGTCACGGAAGCTGCCCAGCAGCACGGCGTAGCCCATCAGGTTGATGATGCGGCTGCCCAGCGCCCGCAACCGGGACGGGGCGACCACGGTCTTGGCGTCGGGGTGGCCCCGGGACCCGATGGCGACGTCCCAACCGTCCTCCACGGCGTGCAGGATCCGGAGCAGCTGATCCGGCGTGTAGGACAGATCGGCGTCGGTGAAGGCCACGGTCCGACCCCGGGCCGCCAGGGCCCCTATCCGCACAGCCGAGCCCTTGCCCCGGTTCTGGGGCTGGACCACCACCTGGTCGGCGCTGGCGGCCAGGGCGACATCGCCGGTGCCGTCGGAGGACCCGTCGTCCACCACCACGACCTCGAGACCCCCGTCCTCGTCGACCTCGTGCAGGGCCTCCCGGACCGCGGCGATGGTCCCGGCGATGCGGTCAGCCTCGTTGAAGGACGGCACCACCACGCTGAAGCGCAGCAGTCCCGGTGCGGGCGAGCGCAGGCTGCGGTTCTGCCGGGAGCGGGTCATCCGATCCAGCAGCAGCCCCCGGTAGAACACCAGCCGGACCACCGTGGCCGCCCCGAACGCCACCAGCTTGGCCTGGAGCAGACCGGCCTCGGAGGTGAAGCCGGTGGTGGCGAACAGGATCCGCAGGACCACGACGTCGACCAGGGCGGCCAGGGCCGCCACCGCCACGAACGCCACCGGCACCTGCACCCAGCGGACATAGGGATCGCTGCGGAACGTGACCACGCGGTGCAGCACGTAGGACAGCGCGCTGGCCGAAGCCACCGCCACCAGATCGGCGAGCACCAGCACCCAGCCCAATCGCTGCCGCAGGAACACCAGCAACAGAACGTCGACCGTGCTGGGCACCAGCCCGATGATCGCCACGCGACGGAGCCGCTCAGTCATGGCGACCCACCCCAACTGCCTGTCCTACCGCCCCCAACATGCCGCAGAGGGTAACGCCGCGCCCCGGGCGCGGCGGGGGATCGGTCAGACGCCCGTCTCCGAGGGATCCGGTGGAGAGCGGCCGGAGCTCCAGCTGTCGAACGGACCGTCGCTCGCCTCCGGGCGAGGAAATGGCCCGTACATCGGACCGGGATCAGAATCACGGCCGCCGAACCCGAACCCGAACCCGGCATCGGGATCGGGATAGGGGTCGACGAACCGGAACGGACGCCGGGCCAGCACCACCAGGGCCACCAACCCCAGCCCGGTGAGGCTGTAGGCCAGGTATTCGACCGACGTGTTGCCGTAGTGCAGCTCCACGTGCTTCTTGGTCGGAACGACCACCATCAGGTTGGGGGCGACCCGCCACGGCCCGAGCGCGCCATCGACCTTCCAGTTGGGGAAGTACGACTCCTTGACCAGGACCGGGCTGCCGATCCGGTCGACGTCGAAGCTGATGGAATCGCGCTCCTGCACGATGTTGGTGACCTGGGCCGGAGGCACCGGCCGGGTGATCGGCACCTCCAGCGCACCGTTCTTCATCTTGATGCGCTGCCAGGCCGCGGGGCCGTCGGCGACCAGGGCGACATCCCAGCGCTGGGTGTCCATGAACCACTGCACCGACGGCCCGAAGTGCTTCCCGGCGGCGTCCCGAGGCTCCTTGAGCCAGTCCGTCTGGCTCTGGCTGATGCCGTCGATGACTGCGGGTTCGTTGGTCAGCGGAGTCACCAGGGCGCTGTCCGCCACCTCGTAGATGACCCAGGGACCCGACCGGGCGATCTGGGTGAGGTCGGGGTGGGCGCTGGCGGCCTGGATGGCCTGCTGGGTGGTGGCCATGTAGTACTTGACGCCCATCAGCTGCAGGTGCTTGACGCCCTTGTTGATGTCGAACCCGCCATAGGGCATGTCGCGCTGAGCTGCGCTGGGGCTCTGCGACAGCTCGGTCTGCATCAGGAAGTGGAACGGCGTGGTCGACGAGGCCTCGAAGTACAGGCCCTCCATCGATCCGATGCAGCCGTCGGTCCAGTACGGCAGCAGCATCAGGGCCATGGGCGTGCCGTAGCGGTCGAGCTCCTTCTGGTACTCCCAGAACGCCATGCCGCAGCCCCGCTGGTCGCCGATGCGACCCATGGTCTGCACCACGTCGTAGTACTCGCGGTAGCTGTCCTTGTTCTCGTAGCCGGAGTAGTTCCAGTTGGCCCAGCTGTTCACGAAGCTGTCGGGGGTGGCCTCGAACTGCATGGGGCTGAAGCTGGGCCAGGCGTAGCCGAGCTGGCCGTTCTCGTTGAGCTTCTCGTCCCAGGGCAGCGCCCCGAGCGGCAGAGCCACGTAGAACACCGTCACCAGCAGGACCCCCAGCGCGGTGGCCGCGCCGAACGTGGTACCTACGTCCCCCCGGCGGTGCTGCAGCTCGTTGAAGATCTGACCGAGCAGGCGAGCCCCCTCGACCACGGCCACCCCGGCCAGCAGGATGACCACCAGGTAGTAGAAGGGCAGCACCCGGGCGTTCCACAGCCGGCCCTGGGGCAGGATCACGAACGCCACCGCGTTGGACACCGCCAGCACGGTCAGCAGGATCCCGAAGCGCAGCCGCAGACCGATGCTCAAACCCGCGCCCAGGACCGCGAGGATGAAGAAGAACCGCAGGTCGCTGGCGGGATCCTTGGACGGGATGAGGTGCTCCATCCACGAATGGAACGTGATCTTGCCCTGGGCGTTCTTGTACGGCAGCTTCTCCCAGCCCATGTCGTTGAGGTAGGTCCGCCGGAGGAAGAACGGCGCCACCCAGAACGACGAGAGCAGGCCCCCAGCCAGGAGCACCGGTCCCATCCAGCGCACGGTCTGGCTGCGGCGGGGGTACACCGCCAGCGCGATCATCGTCGCGGTCAGGGCCCAGAACGCCGGGATCAGGTGGCACAGCCCGGTCAGCGCCAACAACACCGAGGCCAGGACCTGATGCCGGCCCGTGTGCAGCCCTCGGATCACCACCCCCAGATAGACCAGGGCGATGCTGAGCGACATCGAGAAGGCGAACTCGCCGGCGAGGGTCGAGGCGATGTTGCCGCCGTAGATGCTGAAGCCTCGGTAGAACAGGAACACCAGCGACGCCACGGACACCACCGCCGGCCCGGGGAACCGCAAATTGGCCAGCCGTGCGAACAGGTAGGCCGACAACGGCAGCGTCACCACACCGCTGACCGAGACCAGCTTGAACGCGGTGCCGTAGGGCAGGCCGATGCAGCACAACGCCAGGACCGCCACCCCGAGCAGGGCGAGGCGGCGCCGGCGATCCGACCACGACAGCGCGGCGTAGACGAAGCAGCCCACGGCGATGCCCAGCGGAATCGACGCCAACGGCCCCTGGATCCCCAGGTCCAGCACGACGATCAGCAGCGACGGCACCACCATGTAGAACTGGTAGGCGGGGAAGCCGTCGTACCAGTCCGGCGCCCATCCGGCCAGCTGGAAGTGGGGCAGCAGGTGGTCGCGGAGATAGGCGGGACCCCACACGTGGGCGCCCATGTCTCCCCCGGCCGGGGTGGTGTTCGACAGCAGGTTGCTGGGGCCGAGCTGCAGGAACACGAAGACCATGCAGAAGGCGACGATCCCCACGTCGACGATGATCCGCAGCAGGCGCTCGTAATCGGGCTCGGTGGTGCTCCGCTCCGGATCGGCGCCAGTGGCCCAGTCCCCCGATTCGGCCCACCGCGGCGGCGAGCCGCCGTTGCCGTCGGCCAGGTGCTGCGGGCCCGACGATGCCGGGTCCGCGCGGTTGGGGGCGTCGGTCTGCGGGGCTCGGCCGCCGACGCCGGAGAACTCGTCCAGCTCCTCGGATTCCCCTGGAGGGACCGGAAGGCGCGGCTCAGCCTGATCGAACCATCGCGTCCCGGACGCCCGATCGCCTTCGGCTCTCCGCACCACTCCCCGCCCCCTCTACCGGGTCGCCAACAACGCGACGACGGTGGTCATGTTAAAGCCGATGTGGACGGCGATTGAGGGACCGAGGCGACCAGTACGCAGCGCCAGGACTCCGACCACGAGTCCGAAGACGATCAGACCGGGGACGGTCAGGGGCTCGTTGACCAGGTTGTCGACGTGCGAGAGCCCGAAGGCGGTCGCGGTCAACGTGACCGCGACCCGGGGTTGGAAGCGCCGCAGCAGCGCCCGCTGCAGCAACCCCCGGTAGAAGATCTCCTCGAAGATGGGGGCGCCGATGCCCACGATCAGCACGAGCATGGTCACCCCGAAGGCGCCGTCGGCCCGGTCGGTGAGCTCCTTGGCCACGTTGTCGGCGTCGTCCAACGACTGGTTGAACAGCCAGTACAGCGGGACCAGCACGACCGCAGCGATGGCGTACTGCAGGACCGCCCCGCCGACGACCCCCTTGGGGAGGTCCTTCCAGTGGACCCGCAGGCCCAGGTCGGCCACGATCCCGTTGCCCTTGAGCCGGGTGGCCACGAGAGGCACGACGAAGAACCCGGCCCACAGCCCGGTCTGCGCCAGGGCGACCCAGCCCAGGGAGAGGTCGTCGAACTTGGTCTTTCCTGTCACCCCGAGCACCAGGCTCGCCATGAGGAGTCCGCCGAACTGGGCCAGGAGCCAGCCGACGACGACATCGCCCAGGCCCCATCGGGGGGTGACGGTGGGAGTGCCGCCCTGCTCGGTCACGCCTCCGGCCGCGGACCCGCCGGCACCAGGCGCGACGAGTTCGGGCTCAGGCCCTGGAGCAGGCATCACACCAGGCTACGCGGCCCTGACGTGCAGCTTGCACTCCCACTGTCCGCGCGGTGCCCAGGGTTGCTCAATAAGAGGTGGTCGCCAGATGCCGCGGGGCGTCGTGGCTGTGACCCCGCCGGTCCTCGAGACGCCAGCCCCGGGGCACGGTCAGACCCGCGGCGTGCATGTCACACAGGTCGTAGGACATGGGGTGCGGCTCGGCCGACAGCGGGTCCAACCAGGTGATGCTCGCCTTGTAGTCGTAGGCGAGGGTGGCGTTGGCCGTCGCGCTGCATCCCGGCCGGGCGCACTGGCGAGTCATGGCGGGACAAACTAACCGCGACCGCGTGCGCGCACGGTGACGGTGCGGGTCGTGACGGTGCGTGCGCGGCCGGTGGTTCGACGAACCCGCGGGCCCGCTGGGCGATGATGCCGGCAAGCCTCAGGCGGCGCCTTATCCTGTGACTTCATGAGCCAACCGCCGCCCCCTCCGCCGCCCCCTCCCCCGGGGCGCAATCAACGGGGCCCGTTGGGTGGCCGACCCGAGACGTCGCTTCCCCGCTGGGCTCCCTGGGCCCTTGGCGCCGTGGTGATCCTCGTGCTGATGCTGACCCCGCTGTGGGTCCGTGGCGACCGCGAGAGCATGGACTACACCGTCTTGCAGGACAAGATCGCCAAGGGCGAGGTCGAGGACCTCAAGTGGGACAACACCGACGGGTCGATCACCGGCACCCTCGAGAACGGTGACGAGTTCAACAGCAACGGGCCCCTGGAACCCTCCCCGGAGGACCAGAAGCTGTTCCAAGAGCACGGCGTCAAGGTCAAGTACGAGACGCCCCAGAGCTCGTTCCTGCAGAACCTGTTGCCGCTGTTGATTCCCCTGGCCCTGTTCATCGGCATCTTCTGGCTGATGCAGCGCCGGGCCCAGAGCCAGATGGGCGGGATCATGTCCATCGGGCGCAGCCGGGCCAAGACCTACAGCACCGAACGGCCGGGCACCACCTTCGCCGACGTGGCCGGCTACGAGGGGGTGAAGCAGGAGATCCGCGAGGTCGTCGACTTCCTGCGCCACCCCGATCGCTTCGCCGAGATCGGCGCCCGCATCCCCAAGGGCGTGCTGCTCGTGGGTCCGCCGGGCACCGGCAAGACCCTGATCGCCCGGGCCGTGGCCGGCGAGGCCGGCGTGCCGTTCCTGTCGGTCACCGGGTCGGACTTCATGGAGATGTTCGTGGGCGTCGGCGCCAGCCGGGTCCGCGACCTGTTCCAGAACGCCCGCAAGCTGGGCCGGGCCATCATCTTCGTGGACGAGATCGACTCGATCGGCCGCAAGCGCGGTGCCGGTCTGGGCGGTGGCCACGACGAGCGTGAGCAGACCCTCAACCAGATGCTGTCGGAGATGGACGGCTTCGAGGCCACCGAGGGCATCGTGATGATGGCCGCCACCAACCGGCCCGACATCCTCGACCCGGCGCTGCTGCGGCCGGGCCGCTTCGACCGCCAGGTGGTCGTGCCCCTGCCCGAGCTGCAGGAGCGGAAGGCCATCCTCCAGGTCCACTGCAAGAGCAAGCGGCTGGCCTCCGACGTCGATCTCGATGTAGTGGCCCGCGGCACACCCGGCATGAGCGGTGCCGATCTGGCCAACCTGGTCAACGAGGCAGCTCTGTTCGCGGTGCGCGACGGCAATGACGAGATCCGCAACCGCGACTTCGAGGCGGCGCGCGACCGGGTGCTGATGGGCCAGCGGCGCGAATCCATGGCGCTGTCCGACGCCGAGAAAGAGGTCATCGCCTACCACGAGGCCGGGCATGCGGTGGCTGCGGCGGTGCTCGAGAACGCTGATCCGGTGCACAAGGTGACGATCCTGCCCATCGGCATGGCCCTGGGTCTGACCCAACAGCTGCCGGTCGACGAGCGCCACATCCACCGCCAGGACTACATCGAGGACAGCCTGGCGGTGCGGATGGGCGGTCGTTGCGCCGAGGAGCTGGTGTTCGGGATGATCTCCACCGGCGCCAACAACGACCTGACCACCTCCACCGAGCTGGCCCGCAAGATGGTGTCCCAGTGGGGCATGTCGTCCCGGGTCGGCCCGATGGCGTGGGGCTCGCAGGGAGAGGTGTTCCTGGGCGAGGACCTGATCCACACCCGCGACTACTCCGACGAGACCGCCCGGGTGATCGACGAAGAGGTCGAGAGCATCCTGCGGGCTCAGGAGAACCGCTGCCGCGACCTGCTGCGGACCCACCGCAACGGTCTCGATCTGGTGGCCCGAGCGCTGTTGGAGTACGAGACCATCGACGGGTCCGAGGTGACACGGCTCATCGACGTGGCCAGCAACGGCTCGTCGAGCCGCGAGGGCAGCGACGGCGAGGACGGCGATCGTGCCGAGGTCCCCAGTCCCCACGCCCACCTGGCCCCGCCGGCCCCCCCGACCTAGCCGAAATTGAGGCGTTTCTCGCGCTTATAGCGCGCCAAACGCCTCAATTTCGGTGGG
>DASXTK010000183.1:0-7777 GCA_036505485.1 Acidimicrobiales bacterium | reverse complement strand
TGACGATCCCCGGCGAGTTCCCCGGGGTTCGAGCCGATATCGAGGCCGAGCCGGACACCGTGGCGTTGCATCGGCGGCTGGCCGAGCATGACCCGGTGGCCGCCGGGCGGATGGAACCCACCAACCGGCGTCGGGTGGTGCGGGCGCTGGAGGTGACCCTCGGCAGCGAGCGGCCGTTCTCGTCCTACGGTCCGGGACTGGAGGACTATCCGGCCAGTCGCTTCCGGCTCCTCGGTGTCGAGCTGCCCGCCGCGGTGGTGGTCGAGCGGATCGCCGAGCGCTACCGGGTCCAACTGGCCCAGGGGTTCGTCGACGAGGTCAGACGGCTGGCCGACGATCCTCGGGGTCTGTCACCCACCGCCCGCCAGGCCTTGGGTTACCGCGAGCTGCTCACCCATGTGATCGGGGACATCGCTCTGGAGGACGCGGTCGGCGTGGCCGTCGTGCGGACCCGCCGTTTCGCCCGGCGCCAGCGGGCCTGGTTCCGGCGCGACCCCCGCATCGACTGGTTCGCCGCCGATGATCCCGCCGAGCTGCTCGGACCGCTGACCGCCGCGGCACTGGCAGACTGAACAGCAGATGCGTCTCACCAAGCACCACGGGCTCGGGAACGACTTCCTGGTCCTACTCGACCCTGCCGGGGACCGGCCCATGACGCCGGAGCTGGTCAAGCAGCTGTGTGCCCGCACCACCGGGATCGGCGCCGATGGCCTACTGCGAGCTACCCGGTCGACGGGCCAGACCACGGCCGTGGCCGTGATGGAGCTGTTCAACGCCGATGGATCCCGGGCCGAGATGAGCGGCAACGGGATCCGCTGCCTGGCCCAGGCCCTGCTCCGGTACGGCTGGGCCACCCCGCCCGATGTGGCCATCAGCACCGATGCCGGCGTGCGGATCGTGTCCTGGTGCGCCGGCGTCGACGACTCCACCGATGTGCTCGAGGTCGACATGGGCCCGGTGCACCTGGGGGCCGATGCGCCGGAATGGACCGGCGGACCCCTGCGCCGCGCCGCCTGGGCCGACATCGGCAACCCCCACCTGGTGGTGGAGCTGGACGACGAGGCGGCCGACGTCGACCTGGTCACGCTGGGGGAGAAGGTCAACGCGGGTGTGTCCGGTGGGGCCAACATCCATCTGGTCGCCGTGCTACGTCGGGACGGTCTGTTCGTGCGCACCTATGAGCGTGGGGTCGGTCTCACCGAGGCCTGCGGCACCGGGGCGTGCGCGTCCGCCGCCGTAGCGCAGCGCTGGGGGTTGGTGGACGATCAGGTCACGGTCCGGATGCCGGGCGGCGAGGCCCAGGTGACGCTGGGCCCGACGGTGCGCCTGACCGGGCCAGCAACGGTGGTCGGGGCGATCGAAGTGCCGGCCCCGAGCCAGGGTGTCGGATAAGCCGTGGACCTGGTCCCGTCCGTAAGAGCAGCATGGTCGGCCGTATGGCACTGATCGAACGGTCCTTCCGGGAGAAGATCGTGCTCGTCGGTGTCACGATCCCGCCCGACACCAGCGACGAGACCGAGGAGTCCCTCGACGAGCTGGCGCTGTTGGTCGACACCGCGGGTGCCGACGAGGTGGCCCGGGTCGTCCAGAAGCGCGACGCGCCCGATCCGCCGACGTACGTGGGCAAGGGCAAGGCCGAGGAGCTGCGCGAGGTGGCCCTGGCCACCGACTGCGACACGGTCGTGTTCGACAACGAGCTGACCCCGGCGCAGCAGTTCAACCTCGAGAAGATGCTGGGCCGCACCGCCATCGACCGCACTGCGGTGATCCTGGACATCTTCGCCCAGAACGCCTACAGCCAGGAGGGCAAGGCCCAGGTCGAGCTGGCCCAGCTGCGTTACCGCCTGCCCCGGCTACGCGGTCGCGGCAAGGCCTTGTCCCAGCAGGCCGGTGGTATGTCGGCCGGCGGCGGAGCCCGCATCGGCACCCGCGGCCCCGGCGAGACCCAGCTCGAGGTGGACCGACGCCGTCTGGTCCGGCGCGTCCACAAGCTGGAGGCCGAGCTGCGGGTCATCGACGGCCACCGGCACACCCAGCGCAAGGCCCAGCGGCGCGGCGCGCTGCCTCGGGCCGCCATCGTGGGCTACACCAACGCCGGCAAGTCCACCCTCCTGAACCGGTTGACGCGTGCAGACGGGAAACACGGTGTGCTGGTCGAGGACCGCCTGTTCGCCACCCTCGACGCCACCACCCGGCGGCTGGAGCTGCCGGGCGGGGAACGGGTGCTGCTGTCGGACACCGTGGGCTTCATCCGCAAGCTGCCCCACCAGTTGGTCGAGGCGTTCCAGTCGACGCTAGCCGTCGCCGCCGACGCCGATCTGCTGGTGCACATGGTGGACGCCTCGGCCACCGACCCGGTCGGCAACATCCGGGCGGTGCACGAGGTGCTGGCCGAGATCGGGGCCGGTGAGGTGCCGGAGCTGTTGGTCCTCAACAAGGCCGACCTGGCCCCCAAGGCCGCGGCCCGGTGGGCCGAGCGTTGGCCGGACGCGGTGGTGATCAGCGCCCAGACCGGGAAGGGCATCGACGACTTGATCGGTGTGATCGGCGATCGACTGCGGGCTCTCACGGTGCTGGTCGAGCTGCTGATCCCCTACGACCGCGGCGACCTGCTTGCCGCAGCCCACCGCTCGGGCGAGGTGGTCGAGGAGCGCCCGGTGGAGGGTGGAATCCACGTACAGGGTCGCTTCGACGAGGCCACGGTCGGCCGGCTGAGCGAGTTCGTCGTCGACCCTCGCCCGTAGACACAACTACGTAGCGTGAGGGAAATTACTCCTCGTGGTCATCACCCCGATCAGCCCGTCTGGCTGGGGCGTCGCCGTTTTCCGGGAGCAGTAATCTCGTCCGGTGCCCCAAGGATTCGAGCCCCCGCCTTATCCCTATGACCGTCTCGACACCCTGCGGGACCTGGCCGACGGTCTCCCCGGCGGTGTGGTCGACCTGTCGATCGGGACGCCGTGCGATCCGCCCCCCACTGCGGTCGTCAAGGCGCTCGGGTCCTCGGGCGCCGAGCGGGGCTATCCACCGTCGGTCGGCAGCCCCGATTTCCGGGAGGCCGGGGCCAGGTGGCTGGCTCGGCGGTTCGAGGTGGAGATCGACTCCGCCCAGCTGGCGGCCTGCATCGGAACCAAGGAGCTGGTCGTCGGGTTGCCGCAGTGGTTGCAGCTCCGTCGTCCCGACCGGGACACCGTGCTGTACCCGGAGATCAGCTACCCGAGCTACGCCATGGGAGCCACCCTGGCCGGCTGCAGGGCCGTCCCGTATCGGTCGCTCGACCTGATCGACCCGACCGACGCCGCCCGGGCCCTGTGCCTGTGGGTGAACACACCGGCGAACCCCACCGGCGAGCTCATCGACGTGGCCGGGGCTGCGGCCTGGGGACGGGAGCGAGGCATCCCGGTGCTGTCGGACGAGTGCTACATCGAGTTCACCTGGGACGGGCCAGGTCAGACGATCCTGCGCCATGGATCCGAGGGGGTGCTGGCGCTGCACTCGTTGTCCAAGCGGTCCAACCTCGCCGGCGCCCGGGTCGGCTTCTACGCCGGCGACGCCGACCTGGTGCACTATCTCTCCGAGGTCCGCAAGCACGCCGGGTTCATGGTGCCGGGGCCGGTCCAAGCGGCTGCGGTGGTGGCCTTCGACGACGACCAGCACGTGGACGAGCAGCGTGAGCGCTATCGGCGGCGGCTGGAGCTCATGGCCTCGGTGTTGGAAGCCCTGGGCGTGGAGTGCGAGCTCCCGGCCGGTGCCTTCTATCTCTGGGCGCCCGCCCCGGACGGCGATGCCTGGGGGTTGACCGCGGAGCTGGCCAAGCGGGGCGGCGCGTTGGTGTCACCGGGTGATTTCTACGGTACCGCGGGCGCGGGCCATGTCCGGGTGGCGGTGGTGCAGCCCGACGACCGTCTGGCGCTGGTCGCGGAGCGGATCGGCGGCTGATCCGTCGACGAGCGATCAACGGACGGAACGGACAGACTGCACCTCTATGCAACCCATGTCACTGCCGGCACCGCCAGGGGCGCCCGGGATGACCGAGCCGGTCCGTCCCAGCGGCTGGTGGTACGGCCTAGCAGGCGGAGTGGCGGTCGCGGGGATCATCGCGGCCATCGTGATCTTCGTGCAGACGTTCAACGGCTACGTGGACAAGATCAACGACTTCGAGCGGGTCGACGTCCCTGGGTCCGGCACCGTCAACCTCGACGGCACCGGCGGCTACACGATCTATCACGAGTACAACGGGGCCAGCGATGACTTCTTCGGGCCGGACGTCTCCGAGGTCACCCTGGAGGACCCCGATGGCGACCAGGTCACGCTGGAGGACTACGTCGGGCGGGTCACCTACACCGGGGACTCCCACGAGGGTGTCGCGTTGTTCTCCTTCCATGCCGACCAGCCCGGGGAATACCAGCTGTCGGCGACCGGCGACGGTTCCACGCTGGCAGTCGGTCGCGGCATAAGCAAAGGCCTCATCGGGGGAATCGTGGGCGGGTTCGCCGCCGGCGGCGTCGGCGTGGTTGCCGGCGGCGTGATCGCCTTGATCGTGGGCATCCAACGGGGCAGGAACAAGCGGAGCCGCATCACCCGCATGCCCGGACCACCCCAAGCATTCGGACCACCGGGGGCCTGGGCCGGTCCTCCGGGCTATCCGGGCGGCCCCGGTGCCTGGCCCCAGCAGCCACCACAGCCACCACCGCCCCCGCCGCCGCCACCTACGTCTTTCTGATCAGTCGTTGGCGTGAAGGTCGGGGTTGAGCTCGACGGTGTTCCGCTCGCGGTGCCGGACCTCAACCGTTCCAGTGACGCTGTTGCGGATGAACAGCAGTTGATCGCGGCCGCTGAGCTCGAGCGCCTTGACCACCTGGCCGTCGGGCAGGGTGACCTGTGTCCCGGCGGTGATGTAGAGCCCGGCCTCGACCACGCAGTCATCGCCTAGAGCGATGCCGACGCCGCCGTTGGCCCCGATCAGGCAGCGCTTGCCCAGTCGGATCACCTCCTTGCCGCCGCCCGAAAGGGTCCCCATGAGCGACGACCCGGCGCCGAGGTCGGAGTCGGCATCGACCACGACGCCCTGGCTGATCCGACCCTCGACCATGACCGTGCCCAGGGTCCCGGCGTTGAAGTTCACGTAGCCAACGTGCATGACGACCGTGCCTTCGCCGAGGTGAGCGCCAAGCCGGACCCGATCGGCGTCGGCGATGCGGACACCGGACGGAACCACGTAGTCGACCATCCGGGGGAACTTGTCGATCCCCAGGACCTGAACCGTCATGCCCGCGGCTCGCATGCGCAGGCGGATCTGCTCGAACCCCTCCACCGGGCAGGGTCCCGCGGTGGTCCACACCACGTTGTTCAGGGTCCCGAAGACGCCTTCCAGGTTGGCCTCGTTGGGGCGGATCAGGCGATGGGACAGCAGATGGAGCCGCAGGTAGACGTCGTGGGCGTCCAGGGGCGGATCCTCGAGCGAGTCGATGTAGCTGAGTACGGCCACACGCCGCACCGAGCGCATCGCATCGGGTCCCAGCGCCCCGGACACGTCGAAGCCCAGCAGTTCGTTGGCGGTGGTCAGCTCGAGATGCACCGTTCCGGGTCCGCGGGCCGGTTTCGGTGCGGTGTCGGTGAGGGCCGGGGTGGGGTACCAGGTGTCGAGCACCCGACCGTCGTCCGACAGCGTCGCCAGACCCACGCCCCAGGCGCCGGAGGTCGACAAGGTGGTTTCGGTCACGGCCGCGAACCCTAATCCCGTCCAACCACCCCGCCGCCGCCCCAAGCGGCGTCGACGGCGAAGCCGCCGACCATACAATCCCGCCGATGATCGATCTTCTGGAGCGGACGGCCGAGCTGGTGGCGGTGCCGTCGGTGAGCCTCGACGAGGCTCGTCTGGCCGGTCGCGTCGAGGCCGAGCTGCGCGCCATCGCTGGATTGGAGGTAGAGCGGGTCGGCGACAACGTCGTGGCCAGGACCACCCTGGACCGTCCACTGCGGGTCGTGCTGGCCGGCCATCTGGACACCGTGCCGGCCAACGGCAACGCCACCCCCCGGATCGAGGATGACGTGCTCTGGGGACTCGGTGCCACCGACATGAAGGGCGGCCTGGCGGTGATGCTGGAGCTGGCCCGCAGCGTTCCCACACCAGCGGTCGATGTGACCTGGGTCTTCTACGTGGGCGAGGAGATCGCGTCGGTCCACAACGGGCTGGGGCAGCTGTTCCGAGACCGTCCGGACCTGGTGTCCGGGGATGTCGCCGTGCTGGGCGAGCCGACCGGAGGCGCCATCGAGGCCGGCTGCCAGGGCTCCTCCCGGGTGAACGTGATCCTCCACGGGCAACGTGCCCATAGCGCCCGTCCATGGATGGGACGCAATGCCATCCATCGAGCCGGGCGCCTGCTCGAGATCCTCGCGGCGTATGAGCCGCGGCGACCGGTGCTCGACGGCTGTGAGTACCGCGAGGCCATCGAGGCCGTGGCCATCGAGGGCGGGGTGGCCGGAAACGTGGTCCCCGACCTGGTCACGGTGACCGTCAACCTGCGGGTGGCGCCCGATCGGACCTCGGCCGAGGCGGTGGCGGGGTTGCGGGACATGCTGGGCGCGGTGCTCGAGGCCGACGATGAGGTGCAGGTCGTCGACGTGGCGGAGGGAGCCGCTCCGGCCATGACCCATCCGGTGCTCGCGGCGCTGCGTGACCGCAATGACCTCGTCGTGCGGGCCAAGTTGGGCTGGACCGATGTGGCTCGGTTCGCCGAGGCCGGCATTCCGGCCGTGAACTTCGGGCCCGGCGACTCCGAGCTGGCCCACTCCGCCGACGAGCGGGTGGACCGGGCCTCGCTGGAGGCGACCTATGCCGCCCTGGCCGATCTCCTCCAACGAGGCCCGTAGCCCTCCCCGGTGGCTGCCGAGAGAAGGGTCAGAGTTTGCGGAGGACGGTGACGACCCGGCCGAAGATGGCCACCTCGGCGGGATCGAGCTCCATGGGCTGGAGCCGGGGGTTGGACGGCACCAGAACCACCTTGTCGCCCTTGCGGGTGAAGGTCTTGACCGTGGCCTCGTCGCCGGGGATGCCGGCCACGACGATCTCGCCGTCCTGGGCACTCGTCTGGGCCCGGCAGACCACGAAGTCGCCGTCCAGGATGCCGGCGTCGATCATCGACTCGCCCCGCACCCGCAGCATGAACAGGTCGCCGTCACCGGTGAAGTCGACGGGCAGGGGCAGCAGCTCTTCCACGTTCTGCTGTGCCAGGACGTCGGTACCGGCGGCGACATCACCGACGAGGGGCACATGGCGCACCGGCCGGCGCTGGATGGCGGCGTCGGAGTTGGGGTCCCAGAGCACCTCGATGGCCCGGGGCTTGGTCGGATCGCGCCGCAGGTAGCCGTGGCGCTGCAGGGCGCCGAGATGGGCGTGCACGGTGGACGGCGACGTGAGCCCGACGGCGTCGCCGATCTCCCGCACGGAGGGCGGATAGCCCCGCTCCTGCATGTGTTGCTCGATGATCTCGAGGATCTCCCGTTGCCGGGCAGTCAACTTGGTCACGGGCATTGGATCCTCCGAACACTCGTTGCGGGCGAACGTGCGTTCCCGAGAACATAACAAACGCATCGTGGTGGAACAAACACCCGTTCGGATTATCGGGATCAGCTGCCGGTTCGCCGCCGCCGGCGCTCCAGCCACATCAGCGCCTCCCGCCGGCTGAGCCCGCTCAGCTCGGCCTCGTGTTCTTTCACGAACGCGATCACCGCGCGCTCGTCGACCTTGGTGTACTCACGCAGGGCCCAGCCGATGGCC
>DASXTK010000182.1:0-5399 GCA_036505485.1 Acidimicrobiales bacterium | reverse complement strand
GTGGTGCCGTAGTTGGGAGCTTCCTGGGTCATGGCGATGTCGTGGGGGTGGGACTCACGCAGTCCGGCCCCGGTGATGCGGATGAAGCGGCCCCGCTCCTGCAGCTCGCGCACGGAGCCGGCACCGCAGTAGCCCATCGCCACCCGCAGGCCCCCGACCAGTTGGAACAGCACGTTGGAGACCGGGCCCTTGTAGGCCACTCGTCCCTCGATGCCCTCCGGCACCAGCTTGTTGGTGTCGAGCACGTCGTCCTGGAAGTAGCGGTCCTTGGAGTACGACCGGCCCTTCATGGCTCCCATCGAGCCCATGCCCCGGTACTCCTTGAATCGCTCGCCCTGGTGGAGCACCACTTCGCCCGGCGACTCATCGACGCCGGCCAGCAGTCCGCCGAGCATCACCGTGTGGGCCCCGGCCGCCAGCGCCTTGGCCACGTCACCGGAGTAGTGCACCCCACCGTCGGCCACCACCATCACGCCGTGCCGGGCTCCGGCCACCGCGCAGTCATGCACCGCGGTGATCTGCGGAACCCCCACTCCGGCTACGACCCGGGTGGTACAGATCGATCCAGGCCCCACGCCGACCTTGACGGCGTCGGCTCCTGCGGCGGCGAGGGCGTCGACGGCTTCGGCGGTGACGATGTTGCCCCCGATGACCTCGACGTCGAACAATCCCTTGACCTGCTTGACCACATCGACGACGCCGCGGTTGTGGCCATGAGCGGTGTCCACCACCAGGACGTCGACTCCCGCGGCCACAAGCTGCTCGGCCCGCTCCAACGCGTCAGTGCCGGCTCCGACCGCGGCCCCCACCCGGAGCCGTCCCTGGTCGTCCTGGGTGGCATGGGGGAAGTCGATCTGCTTCTTGATGTCCTTGACCGTGATCAGACCCTTGAGCAGCCCATCGCCATCGATGATCGGCAGCTTCTCGATGCGGTGCTGCCAGAGGATGTCCTTGGCCTGCTCCAGCGTGGTGCCCAGGGGGGCGGTGACCAGCGGAGGCCGGCGCATCACGTTGGCGATGGGCTGGTGCACGTCGTCGATGAACCGCAGGTCACGGTTGGTGAGCAGCCCGACCAGCCGGCCCTCGAGGTCGGTGATGGGCACGCCGGAGATGTGGTAGCGCTCCATGATCGCCAGCGCATCGACCACCAGGGCCTCGGCCGGCAGAGTCACCGGGTCGACGATCATGCCGGACTGGCTGCGCTTGACCTTGTCCACCTCGGCCACCTGGTCCTCGATGGAAAGGTTGCGGTGGACGATGCCGATGCCGCCAGCCCGGGCCAGTGCCACAGCCAGCGGTGCCTCGGTCACGGTGTCCATGGCTGCGGACACGATGGGAACGGCCAGCTCGATCCGCGGGGTCAACCGTGACCGGGTGTCCACCTCGGCCGGGAGCACCGACGATTCGCCGGGCACGAGCAGGACGTCGTCGTAGGTGAGACCCTCTTTGGCGAACTTGGGTGCGAACTCGCCAGCGTCAGCCGACTCGGGGAACGGACGAGGTGGGGCTGCCATGGATGGAGTCTAGTGGCGGGAATCTCAGCCTCCGAGGGACCTGGCGGCGCGTTCTGGGTGCTGATCCACCCCTCAGTACACTCCATTCTTCGTCGTTTCGGAGGATGGCCGGATGGCCGATGTCGACATCGGGATGGGCAAGACAGCTCGCCGGGCGTACGCCCTGAGCGAGGTCACGATCGTCCCCAGCCGCCGTACCCGCAACCCCGAGGACGTCGACGTGGCCTGGGAGATCGACGCCTATCGCTTCGAGCTGCCGATCCTGGCCTCCCCCTGTGACAGCGTGAGCTCGCCGGCCAGTGTCATCCAGCTCAGCGAGCTGGGCGCCGGTGGCGTCCTGCACCTCGAAGGGCTGTGGACCCGCTACGACGATCCGGCCCCGGTGTACGACGAGATCGCCTCCCTGCCGCCGGGGAACGCGACCCCGCGGATGCAGGAGATCTACGGCAAGCCGATCCAACCCGAGCTGATCGGCAAGCGCATCGCCGAGATCAAGGCCGCGGGGGTGACCTGCGCGGTGGCGGTCACGCCGCACCGCACGCTCGAGCTGTCCGAGGCGGTGCTCCGGGCCGAGCCCGACCTGCTGGTGATCCAGGCCACGGTGGTGTCGGCCGAGCACGTCTCGCGCACCGCCGATGCCCTCAATCTGAAGGACTTCATCCGGCACTACGAGATCCCGGTGGTCGTCGGCGGCTGCACCTCCTACCAGTCGGCGCTGCACCTCATGCGCACCGGAGCGGCCGGAGTGCTGGTCGGCACCGGGTCCGGGGTGGCGTCCACGATGCGTGACGTCCTCGGGATCGGGATGCCGTTGGCCACCGCTCTGGCCGACGCTCGCGCGGCGCGTATGCGCCACCTCGACGAGACCGGCGTGTACGTCCACGTCATCGCCGATGGTGGGATGACCAGCGGCGGTGACATCGCCAAGGCGGTGGTGTGCGGGGCCGATGCGGTCATGATCGGGACCCCGCTAGCCGCGGCGCACGAGGCGCCGGGCAAGGGCTGGCACTGGGGGATGGCCGCGGTCCACGCCACGCTGCCACGGGGTCCCCGGGTTCCGGTGCAGCCTCGCGGCACGTTCGAAGAGATCCTGCTCGGACCGGCCCGGCATCCGGACGGTCGGGTCAACCTGGTGGGCGCCCTACGGAGATCGATGGCTTTGGCCGGATATCAGTCCCTCAAAGAGTTACAGAAAGCCGATCTGGCGGTGACGGAGAGCCGCCGGTGACCGACCCCGACCTCGCCTCGATCCCCTCCACCGAGCCCCTCGAGTTCGACACCTGCCTGGTCGTCGACTTCGGCGCCCAGTACGCCCAGCTCATCGCTCGGCGGGTGCGTGAGGCCCATGTCTACTCCGAGATCGTTCCCCACAGCATCACCGCCGAGGAGGTGGCGGCCAAGCGGCCCGCAGCGATGATCCTGTCGGGGGGACCGAAGTCGGTGCACGTCGAGGGAGCGCCCCGGCTCGATCCGGCCATCTACGACCTCGGCGTTCCCATCCTCGGCATCTGCTACGGCGCTCAGCTCATCGCCCAGCAACTCGGCGGGGAGGTGGCCCGTGGTGGGCGTGGCGAGTACGGCCGCACCACGCTGCAGGTGGCGGCGGGAGGATCCAGCGGTCTGCTGTCCGACCAACCGGTCGATCAGGTCGTGTGGATGAGCCACTTCGACGCCATCACCCGGGCTCCGGCCGGGTTCGTGGCCACGGCGTCCACCCTCGACTCCCCGGTCGCGGTGCTGGAATCGCCGGTGCGGGGCATGTGGGGGGTCCAGTACCACCCCGAGGTGTCGCACACCCCCAACGGCCAGCAGGTCATCCGGCATTTCCTGCACCACCTGGCCGGCTGCCAACCCAGCTGGACCATGTCCTCGATCATCGAGCAGCAGGTGGCCGCGGTGCACGCCCAGGTCGGAACCGGCCGGGTTATCTGCGCCCTGTCCGGCGGCGTGGATTCGGCGGTGGCGGCGGCGCTCGTCCACAAGGCGGTCGGACCCCAGCTCACCTGCGTGTTCGTGGACACCGGGCTGCTGCGGCAGGACGAGGCCGAGCAGGTGGTCGAGACCTTCCAACGCCACCAGCACATCGAGCTGATCCACGTGCGGGCGGCCGAGCGCTACTTCGAGCGGCTGACCGGGGTCACGGATCCCGAGGACAAGCGCAAGATCGTGGGCGAGCTGTTCATCCGCATATTCGAAGAGACGTCCGGCGGACTGGAAGACGCTCGCTACCTGGTGCAGGGGACCCTGTACCCCGACGTGATCGAGTCCGGCGGCAGCGACGGCGCCTCCACCATCAAGAGCCACCACAACGTCGGCGGACTGCCCGAGGACATGACCTTCGAGTTGGTCGAACCGCTGCGGGCCCTGTTCAAGGACGAGGTCCGGCGGGTCGGCGAGGAGCTGGGTCTCCCGGAGGAGATCGTGTGGCGTCAGCCGTTCCCCGGGCCCGGGCTGGCCGTGCGGATCATCGGCGAGGTCACGCCGGAGAAGGTGACGATGTTGCAGCAGGCCGACGCCATCGTGCGCGAGGAGATCCGCCGGGCCGGTCTGGAACGGGACATCTGGCAGGCCTTCGCGGTGCTGCCCGACATCCGCTCGGTCGGGGTGATGGGCGACGAGCGGACCTACGCCCACCCGGTGATAGTCCGGGCCGTGACCAGCGAAGACGCCATGACCGCCGACTGGGCCAAGCTGCCCTACGACCTGCTGGAGACCATGTCCAGCCGGATCATCAACGAGGTCCCCGGCATCAACCGCGTCGCCTACGACATCACCTCCAAGCCCCCCGGCACCATCGAGTGGGAGTAGCAGCACCGGGAGATGGCGCCGGCGTGCGGCCGACTCGTTGATTCCTACGCGCAGCGGAGGTGTCGAACCTGTAAGGGGCGACGGTACGAAGGGTCGAGGACAAGGGCGTCGATCAGGTCAGGATCCACATGGCCACGAGCGTCGCGACCAGGACAGCGGCATCCACCCACGCCCAGCGCTCCCACCAGGTCCCCGCTTCGTGCTGTCGTGCCATCACGATCGGAAGGCGCAGCCTAGGCCCACTGACTCGGGCCGCAGCCGGTGAGATGCCGCGGGCCTTCCCCAGTGTCCTAAAGGCGAGCAGGAACATCGCGAAGGACGCACCGGCCGGGATCACTCCCCAGGAGGTGCCCAGACTGACAAGCAACACGCCCGCCGCCAGCAGACCGGTGGAGCTGACGGACAAGACGAAGTAGCGCCGTCCGAGCTCATGGTCCCAAGCCTCGTCCCGGGCGACGACCTGCCAGCCGACCCGCTCCACCTCGCCGGAGCGAAACGGCTGACGCTGCCGGTGCCAGACGAAGGCCCCGATTGCTCCGCAAACAACGAGGACAATCGCAACACTGAGAAGAAGTGAACTGGCCTGGGATGTCTCGGCTGCAGCCATTGCTAAAAGGTGGCAGCCGACCCCTGCCTCGCTCATGCCCGTGACGCTACAGAAGAACTGCTAGCGGTCTGCTAGTCATCAGGATCCCATGGTTGCCGATCTCGCCTTTGACGCGTCGACGGTACGGCGTTCCCGTTCCGCGTGGGGGTGCGCTGGTCTGGCTGACCCGCGTCGGCCGCTTTGTGTGCCTGCGCTCCGGTCGGCGCGGTGGCTGGGCGGTCGGCCAGGATGGGGGCGTGGCGCAGGTGCCTTACGACGAGTTCTCGATGTTCCACGAGAACGCCGAGGAGTTCGGCCTCCCCTATGACGGGCCGCCCGACGTGCGGCGGGTCGCCGTGGCAGTCGATCCCGGGGGACCGGACGGACGGCACCTCAGCTCGTTGGTGTGGGGCAACGATGTGCCTGACTTGGTGCTGCTCCACGGTGGCGCCCAGAACGCCCACACCTGGGACACAGTCGCCATGGCGCTC
>DASXTK010000181.1:0-1760 GCA_036505485.1 Acidimicrobiales bacterium | reverse complement strand
AACATGGCGGTGTGGACCTCCGCTAAGGCGCGGGCCACCACCGTTGGGGCCGGCTTGGTCGCCCGGACCTCGGCCAGGGTCTGCTCATCCCATTTGAGCACCACGTTGTCGCTGGGCGACGGCCCCCACTGGTTGAAGTTGAACAGCGCCTTTGGCCCCTTCGGCATCCCGGGCCCGGGCGACGGGGGCGGCTTGGAGGGGCCGGCCGCGGCTGGCCGGATCGGGCCGGGGCTGGTCACGACCAGCGCGATCGCCAGGCCGGTGGCGAGGGCGAGGGCCAGGGCGCCGCTGCGGTGCTTGGACACGGGACGTGCTCCTCGCTGAACTGGATATTCGCGTCGACCGCGGAATTTACGCGGGTGATGACGGCTCTGGCAAAAGCGACGAAGGCGTCGACACCGGTGCAAGCGGCAGCGCGCAACGGTTGCATCGGACTTTCTGGGCAACTCGACCAGGACGAATGGGGTGACCCGCTCTGGTCCCAACGAGAACCTGCCGAGTTCTGCGGATTTCCCAGCGTCCCGACCGGATCAGGCCTCGGTCGGCGTCCCAAACACGACAGCGCCGAGACTGGGCAGCTCGGTGAGCTGCGGGGCAGCGGCCCTGCCCGTCACCGGAAACGGGCGAGCTCCGGTAATTTGCCCGCCGATGGTGGTCTGGTGGAGGCTACGCGCGAAATGGGGCCGGATGCTCTGGGGTCCGGCCCTCCACCAGCCGTGAATGGAGCCCGAATGCTCAAGAAGCTAAAGGCCGTCAACAAGCTCGAGCGGAAGAGGTTCCTGCTCGGCGTCGTACTCCTGGTTGGGCTGGCCACGCTCGGCTTCGCGGGACTCGCGCACGCCGACCAGGTCGGCCCGCTCAGGCTGGTCCTGCTAGTCGACAACCCCAACGTCTCGTGCGAGTCGCCAGTGCCGGGCTCCTTGGAGATAGGGCAGCAGGGTCAGACGATCACCGTCTCCGCCGAGGACCCCATCGACTTTGTGACGGTGAAGTCCAGTCCCGACGCCGAGGTCGTGTCCGCTCAGTTCGACACCTTCCAGGGACAGATCACGCTGTCGGCGAACATCACGGGGTACGTGGTCTGGACCTGCCCGCCGACCACCACCACCACCACCACCTCGCCCACGTCCACGACCGAGGCGCCCACCAGCACCACCTCGTCGCCGAGCACCACCGCGTCGCCCACGTCCACGATTGCATAGGGACCCTGCGCCTGGCGCGGCTGGCAGAGCCATCCGATGCCGAGCCGCTCAGGGATCCCCGCGCACAAGGGAGCTCAGCGCAACCCCTGACCTGATGCGACGGCGCACCCGGCCCGGTCGCCCGCTGACAGCACACGGCAGCTGTCGCGGCGGCCGAGCTCAGCCCCATCCCGTCCTGGGCCAGGGGTCTCGCTGGCAACCGTGGAGCGCAAACCGAAGGGCGCCGACACGCGCCTGCCCTGGGCCGTGCAGCATCGGGTTGCCGTCCGGGCCTGAGCCCATCGACCGGAGTGCTCCTCAGCGGCGCGGCCGCGAGCGACGACCAATTGGCCGATGCAATATCGATGGCCCGAACTGGGCGTAGGCGTCCTCGGCGTCCAGGCCGACGCGGCCCTCTGTGTATGGCGACTGACCGTCGATGAAGCGTGCCAGGGGAAACGTCGCCTTCACGACGACCTCGTGGGCCGCTGGTTAAGCTCGATTCCGGGAGCCTGGGAAGGATCGTCCGGGGCGATGAAGGACCTGCAACTTCCTCGTGGCCAGGGATCTCGTCGTCCG
>DASXTK010000180.1:0-18083 GCA_036505485.1 Acidimicrobiales bacterium | reverse complement strand
AGCCGTGGGACATGGCGCCGGTCGAGAAGCGCTTGACGAGCACTGCGGCCGGCTCGACCTCGTCGAGCGGGACGGGCTCGCTCGCCGGCACCAGCTCGAGCAGGTCGTGCAGCTCGATCAGCGGGCGATCACCGACCAGCTTGGTGAAAGCCTCGTAGCGGTCCGACGACTCGGAGCGGATCGCAGCCTGGAGCACGTGGGCCACCAGCATGTCCCGGCTCTGGCCGTTGGTCTCCTCCTGCACCAGGGTCAGGTCGTTGAGGGCCTGGACGGTGTCCTTGTCCTTGCTGTGGGGCTCGCCGCCCTTGCGGACCCGGATGAAGCCGGGCGACTCCAGGTCGGCCCCCTCGGTCCACGCCGCCTCGTGACGGGCCAGGACGTCGTGGCCCAGCTCGGTCCAGCCGATCCCGCCCACCACGTTGGGGGATCCGGTGAAGCACACATCCACGACCTCGTCCGCCAGCCCGACGACCTCGAAGATCTGGGCCCCGCGGTAGGAGTCGACGGTGCTGATGCCCATCTTGGACATGATCTTGAGCACCCCGGCCTCGGCCGCGGCCTGGAACCGGTTCTGGGCCTCGGGGCTGGTGGCGACGCCGTCGTCGGAGCGATCGGCCTCGGCCGCGACGGTGGCCAGCGCCAGCCGAGGGCAGACGGCGTCGGCGCCATAGCCCAACAGCGCGGCCATGCCGTGGACATCGCGCACATCGTCGGCGACCACGACCAGTGCGATGCGGGACCGGAGGCGGGCCGTGCTCAGCGCCTGATGGATGGCTCCGCAGGCCAGCAGCGACGGCACCGGAGCCCGACCGCTGACGCCCGCGGCGCCGTCGTCGACGATCAGCACGCCCAGGCCGGCCTCGACCGCGGCCGCAGCCTCGGTGGCCAGCCGTTCGACCGCGGCGCGCAGCCCGTCGGGTCCGTCGGCGACCGGGAACGATGCATCCAGCCGACCCACCGGCCACGGGGTGCAGTCGACGCTCTCCATGTGCTCGACGCCGGCCGGGTAGAGGAAGAACGACGCCAAGGTCAGCATGCGGGCCGCGTCCGGCGACTCGGACAGCAACGGAGCCCGGGGTCCGAGCATGGTGCGCAGGCTCATGACCAGCTTCTCGCGCAGCGGGTCGATGGGCGGGTTGGTCACCTGGGCGAAACGCTGGCGCAGGTAGTGGCTGACCGGACGACCTCGGGGCGCCAGGTTGGGCAACGGCGAGTCGTCGCCCATGGAGAACGTGGGCTCGTAGGCGTCGGCGACCATCGGCTTGATGATCATGGCCAGCTCTTCCTTGGTGTACCCGTGCATGGCCTGGCGCTCGGTCAGGTCCTCGGGCACCTCCAGGGTCGGCTCGCCGGCCGGCAGCCGGTAGAAGCCGTCGGCGGCCCACCGGGCGTAGGGGGCGGCCGCGGCGATGCGCTCCTTGCAGGCCTCGTCGTCGAGGAAGCCGCGGGTCGGGTCGACGAACAGCATCTGACCCGGACCCAGCCGGCCCCGGCGGACCGAACCGTGACCGGACAGGTCGATGGCTCCGACCTCCGAGCACACCGCGACCAGGCCGTCCTCGCAGACCGCCCAGCGCAGGGGGCGCAGACCGTTGCGGTCGAGGCAGGCGCCCACGCCCACCCCGTCGGTGAAGATGACGCCGGCCGGGCCGTCCCACGGCTCCATCAGCGCCGAGTGGTAGCGATAGAAGCCGCGCACGTCGGTGTTGACCTCGCGCACGTTCTCCCACGCCGCGGGGACGGTCATGGCCATCACGTGGCGGATATCGCGGCCCCCGCGGATCAGCAGCTCGACCGCGGAGTCGAGCTTGCCCGAGTCGGAGTCCTCGGCGCCGAACACCGGGAAGAACAGCTCCTCGGGCCCCAGGCCCGCGGCCTCGGTCCCCAGCTCGGCCCGGCCTCGCATACGGTTCTCGTTGCCCCACAGGGCGTTGATCTCGCCGTTGTGGCACAGGTTGCGGAACGGCTGGGCCCGTTCCCAGGTCGGCAGGGTGTTGGTGGAGAACCGCTGGTGGAAGACGGCGAAGGCGCCCTCGAAGCGCTCGTCGGCCAAGTCCGGATAGAAGTCGGCCAGGTGGTCGGCCGTGGCCAGGCCCTTGTAGAGCACGGTGCGGAACGAGCACGAGGCCACGTAGACGCCGGTCGTGGTGCGCTCGATGCGCCGCCGGAACCGCAGGGCCCTCCGCTCGTCGAGGACCCCGTGGGGGTTCTCGAACACCACTTGCACGATGTTCGGGATGCTCTCCCGAGCCAGGTCACCCAGGGCCGAGAGGTCGAGGGGCGGGGTGCGCCACTCGATGACCTCGAGGTTCTCGTCGGCGGCGGCGGCTTCGACCGCCGGGCGCGGATCCTCGCCCCGGCAGAACAGCACCGCGACCCCGGTGGCCTCGCCGAAGATGGTCCGGGGGATGGGTGTGAGCAGCCCGGTGCCGTCGGCACTGCGGGCATCGGCGGCGACTGCGCCGCGGTGTTTGACGCAGGCCAGCCCTCTGAGCGCGGCGGCGATGATGGCGCGGGAGGCCTGTCCCCGGGCGTCGGCGACGAAGCCGATGCCGCAGGCGTCGAGTTCACGGATGGGGGGAAGCAACGGCGCGCACCTCCTGACCGTCGAGCAGGCCGGTAGTAGGCCAGGGCTTGCGATCGGGGCGGGAAGTGCTGTGCCTCATCGTTGAGGGCGACACGGGCCGGGTGCTGGGAGCGCCAGACGCATGCTGCGGGCGCCGTTGCCCGATACCCCGATCTGGAGTCCGGACAGACTAGCTCGGGTTAGGGAATTGCCTCGCAATGGCTTACGTCGTAGCGAACACCCCGACTGGTGCTATGAACACCGCTCCGGGGAGGCCGATGTCCAGCATGCGCTGCAGCTTGGGCAGGGCTTCGGCCGGGGGCTTGGCGAACATCGTCAAACCCACGGATCGGTCGAGCAGATCGACGAGGTCGCTCCGGCCGGCATCGCGCAGGATCTCGGCGACCTCGTCGTGGAGACGGTCGTACTCGGCTCGCTCCAGGGCCGTGCGGGGCTCGTGGTAGGCGACCTCCTGTGCAGCCGGGGTGTCCCGCCAACGAGCGATGGCGTCCGAGCCGATGATGAGGTGGATGGCCGCGGTGGCCTCGCTCGGATCCATGACCCGGTGGTCGCCGCCCAGCTCGACGGAATATTGGTCCTGGATGCCGACGTCGAACCCCTGGCGGTCGAGCTCGAGGAACAGGGCCAGGTTGGACATCCCCAACGCCAACGCGTCCTCGCCGGCCGACAGGAGGTAGTGGCCGGCGGTTCCGCCTCCTGGGGCATCGCTGCCGCGTAGGGCCGCGATGGTGTCGGGGGCCAGGTAGCGGACGATCTGGGCCCGCTCGTCACCGATGGGGGCCGGGGTGTGGACGGCCTCGATGCTGAATGCCGTGACCCCGACCAGCAGCAGGCCCAGCAGGACCGGGCGAAGGGTCAGGCGCGGCTCGTTCCGGGTGGCCCGGACCGCCGCGACGGTCCAGATGATGGCTCCCGTGGCCATCACCGTCGTGGCCCAGCCCCAGAGGCTCAGGTAGTCCAGGACATCGCCGGAGATGCGGCCGATGGACCCGAAGCCGGCCAGCACCGCCGCGCCGACGACCAAGTGGAGTCGGGCCAGATCGGGCTGCGTGCGGCGTCGGCGCCACGCTGTTGCGGCGGCCGCGGCCCAGAGGGCGAGGAGGATGATGCCGGGAGCGAGCGGACCGGTGGGCGCCAGCACTATTGATGTTCGGGTTCCTCGGGCCAGCTCGCCGACGTTGAGGTGGGCCAGACCGATGCTGATCGTGCGGCGGAGCCCGTCGGGCCGGCTCAGCAGGGGCGGTTCCTGCGGATGGACGATCTGCTCCCGCAGGATCGTCAGGTTCCCGGTGCCTTCGTGGAGCTGATCGATGATCGTCGGGGTCCAGGCCACGGCCAACAGCACGAGGGTGGCGGCCGCCATCCGCACCCCGACCGAGCTGGGCCGTCTCCAGCGGACGCTCCACGCCGGGCTGGCGGCGACGACCACGCTGACCGCCCCCACCAGGCCGAGATAGCTGTAGTGGGTCTGGACACAGAAGGTGGCGGCGAAACCGGCGACCGGCAGGCACTTGGTGTCGTGACAGGACACCGACCACGCCGCCAGCAGGAAGACCGGCCACCACAGCACCGGGAGGTACGGGTTCCAGGCGGTGGTCAGCTTGTCCGTGCCGTAGACGTGGACCAGGACCATCGCGCCCAGCGCCACCGCCAGGGCGCCAGTGCGGCCGCCGCGGCGGTACCCGATCCAGACCGCCAAGCTGATGGCCACCAGGTTGAGCGCCGCCGTAGCCGCCTGCATGGCCCAGGCCGTCCCGCCGAAGAGCCGGTAGAAGGGGTAGAGGCTCCAGAACATCAGCGGCCCGGGATGGCTGCCCCGCAGGTCGTAGCCGTAGATCCGCCCGGCCATCCCCACCAGCGGCGGGTGGCCCTCGCTGATGTCGCGCAGCCGCAGCTCGATGGCGGCCAGGTCCATCACCGGGAACCAGCGGGGCTGGGCCAACACCACCAGGGCCACCGCGAGCGGGAGCGCACCGCTGACCGCTACCAGACCGGCGATGAACAGACCCGGGTGCGATGCCGCGCCGCGCCCACCTCGGGGCGCTGGGCTCTGTATGTCCCCCTCGGCGTCGTCCCCTTCGCCGCTATCCAGCCGACGCCCGCCGCGACGGGGCCGGATCGAGATTCCGCACACGGCCGCCTCCAGCCTCGGTGCGTGCGTGGCATCTGCCGCTGCGTGAAGTTACACCCGGATTAAGGCTCAATCAGGCGGGTGCACGTCCACGGGAGCCGCGAAAACCGCCACTGGCTGGCCTAGTTCGAACATTCGGGCGATCTTCGGGCGCAGGTCGTCGGGGACGTCCTGGTTGAGCGAGACCAGCATGAGATGCAGGTCGATGTCGGCCACGAGCTGGTCCAGACCGGCCTGGCTCAGCCCCTCGGCCAGCTCGGACTGGAGCCTGCGGTACTCCCGGCGTTCCGAGGCCGAACGGGGCTCGAAGTAGGCCAGCTCGGTCGCATCCGGCAGGGCCCGCCACTGCTCTATCTCCGGTTCGAGCACGTAGGTGATGACCGCGGTGGCGTCCTTCACCGCCCGGACCCGGTGGGCGCCCGCGGGCGTCGCCACCCGTTCCTCGACGCCGACGTCGAAGCCGCCCCGGTCCAGCTCGTCCAGGACTCCCCAGGCGGTCCAGTCGAGGGCGAAGGAGTCCTCGTCCCAGCGGAACAGGTACCGACCTTCGTGGCCCCCACCTGGTACGCCTGGCTGGTTGAGGGAGTCGATGAGCTGGGGTTGGAGACCTCGGGAGAACCGGGAAGCTTCGGCCGACCAGCCGTGCTCTCCGTGCGCCGCACCGACGGTCAACGCGCTGGAGCCCAGGACCAAGACCGCCAGCGACCCCGCCACTCCCGCGGGGACCAACTGGGCGGACGGCTTCAGACCCTGGAGCACCCGTCCATAGGTCCAGACGGTGGCCAGGAGCAGCAGGGTCAGCGTCCCCCACGCCCACAGGAACAGGTAGTCGAACAGCGGACCGTGGACTTCGGTCATCGAGACCAGCCCCAGCACCAACGCCGTCGCCACCACGAAGTGCAGTCGCCACAGGCTGGTGTCGGACGACGCCGACCGCCGCCGGGCCAGCAGAACCATTCCGCCAAGCCACACGGCCAGGACCAGAAGTCCGGGCCAGATCGGACCCTCGGGCGCCGCCGCGACCGATCCCCGGGTCTGGCTGGCCAGGACCCAAGGGTTGAGATGGGCCAGCCAGATGTTGCGGGCGACCCCGGACGCCACCCGGGCCTCGAAGGGGTGGACGAACGAGTACCGGATGAGGGCGGCGTTGCTGGGGTCGTGCCGCATGAGGTCGAGCAGCGGGGGAACCCAGAGTCCCAGGAGCAGTCCGGCCGAGAGTGCACCCCAACGGAGCAGGCGGCCGGTCTGGCTGCGAATCCATCGGATCACGGTGACGCCGAGGAGCACCGCGGCGACTCCGGCGACCAGGCCCAGATAGGACACGTGGAGCTGGGCGCACATGGTCCCGGCCACCACCGCCACCGGCAGCAGCGCCAGGTCGTCGCACAGCACCGCCCACCCGGCCAGTAGGAACGCCACCCACCACATGATCGCCATGTACGGGTTCCACGGCTCGACGAGCTTGTCCTCGCCGTAGGCCTGGGCCAGGACGGCCAACGCCGCGGCCATACCCAGCGCGGCCAGGCGACCGCCGCGGCGGTAGGCGATGGCGATCGAGGTGGCGACCGCCGCGAGGTTGAGGCTGGCGGTTCCCAGCAACAGACCCCAGGGACTGCTGCCAGCAAGTTTGTAGAAGGGGAACAGGGCGTAGAACCCGATCGGGCCGGGGTGGTTGCCTTGTTGGCGGCCCTCGAGTCCGTAGAACCGTCCGGCCGCTCCGACCAGCGGGACGTGGCCGTCGCTGATGTCTCGTACGTGCAGCTCGATCTGGGCGAAGTCCGACACCGGATACCACCGGGGAGAGGCCCGGACCCCCAGCGACACGGCCAGAGGGATCCCCACGGCCAGCAGGCTCAGACCCAGGACCAGCACCGTCGGACGCGGCCACCAGCGCGCCGGTTCTGGGTCCGGGGCGTCGTCGACGGCAGGGTCGTCCGCCGCCGTCTCGCTCTCGTCCTCGATGATGTCGGTCACGTGGGCCCAGTCCTCGTGATCCTGTAGAGCCGGCTAGCTCGGGGCGGGGGCCGGCTCCAGGTCGGTTGGGGTGAGGAAGACCGCGCTGGGCAGCCCGAGGCTCATCATCTCCTGGATCTTCAGGGCGAGCGGGCGCGGCGTGTCCTCGGCCAGCGCGGTCGACAACAGGTTGCCGTCGAGGTCCTCGGCCAGCTTGTCCAGGCCCCGCTGCCGGAACCCGGCCTCCACCTCGTCGTGGAGCTGCAGGAAGCGGACCCGCTGCTGGGCCGTGCGGGGCTCGTAGTAGGCGATCTCCACCGCGCCGGGGGTGTTGCGCCAGCGCTCGATCATCCCCGGCCCGACGATGTGCTGGATGACCGCGGTGGCTTCGTCTCGGTCCAGCACCCGGTGGTCGACCGCGCCCGTGCCGTAGGGGGCGTCCACGCCGACGTCGAACCCGGCGCGCTCCAGCTCGTCGAGCATGCCGAAGCCCTGGGCCCCGATGGTGAGCTGGTCGCTCCACACCAACAGGTAGTGCCCATCCTTGCCGCCTCCCACCACACCGGGCTCGTTGAGGGCCTCGACCGTCTCGGCGGCGACATGGCGCAGGATGCGGGACTCGGTGGCCGCCGGCACCTCGGTGTAGGCGGCATCGCGGACGAACCAGACGCTGGTGGCGACCAGTGGAGCGACGATCACGACCCAGCCGTGGGCCGCCAGCCAGCGCCGCGGCTCGGGCTCGGCGGTCGTGGTCGCAGCGGGAGCCCGCAGCCACCACGCCCGGACGAAGGTCCACAGCGTCACCGCGATGACCAGGGCGGTGGTGCCCCAGGCCCAAAGGGTCAGGTAGTACCAGACGAAGCCCAGGATCCGGCTGATCGAGATCAGCCCGAACACCAGGGCGGCGCCCGTGACCAGGTGGAGCCGCAGGAGCTGCGGCTCCCGGGGCCGCATCCGCCAGGCCACCACCACGGCGACGAGCCACACCCCGAGCACCACCAACCCGGGCATCCAGGTGTCGGCCACGGCCTCGGCCATGGTCGAGCTGGTCCCCTTGAGCAGACCCCAGGGGTTGAGGTGGGCCAGCCAGATCTGGAACGCGTGGCTGCCCAGGCCCACCGGGCTGCCGTCGTAGCCCTCCGGCGGATCGGTGAAGGTCTGCTTGATCAGCGAGAGGTTGCCGACCTCGTTGGTGAGCTGGTCGATGATGGGCGGGATCCACAAGATCACCAGCAACGCCAGAGACCCCAGGGACCACCGCGCCACTCGGGTCCGGCGAAGCTCCGGCCGCGGGCGGCGAAGCTGCCCGCCCACGACCACCGCGGTCACCAGCCACATCCCCAGTACCAGACCGGCGTAGGGGATGTGGGTCTGCATGCAGAAGGTGCCGGCGAAGATCGCCAGGGGCAGCAAGGTGATGTCGTCGCACAGCACCGACCACACCGCCAGCAGCAGCACCACCCACCACAGCATGGGCAGGTACGGGTTCCAGGCCTCGGTGAGCTTGTCGGCTCCGTAGGACTGCACCAGCACCGCCAGAGCCAAGGCCGCGGCCAGGGCGCCGATGCGGCCGAGCCGGCGATGGCTGATCCACAGCGACAGGCCGACCGCGATGGTGCTCAGGCAGGCGCTGGCCGCTTGCAGGGACCAGGAGTCCCCGCCGAACAGCTGGTAGAAGGGCCAGAGGGCCCAGAAGCTGATCGGTCCGGGGTGGCTGCCCTGGACCTTGTGGCCGGCGGGGTCGACCCCGCCGATTCGTCCGGCCAGCCCCACCAACGGAGGATGACCGTTGCCGACGTCGCGGACCCGCAGCTCGGTCTGGGCCAGATCCAAGAGGGGATACCAGCGGGGCTGGTGGAGGACCCCGAGCGCCACCGCCATCGGAAGGCCCACGACGGCCGCGGTGAGGCCGCCGAGGAACAGGGCGGTCCGCTGCCGGCTCCAGCCGCTCTTGCTTCCGGCCGGGGCCGACGGGTTGTCGTCGACCGGTTCCTCGCCACCGGGTGCCCCGTCGTCGTCGGACACGTCCGGGCGCGGGTCGGCCAACGCCTCGGTCACGGCAGTCTCTGCAACACCTTGAGGAGACCCAGCTTCACTGGCGACTTGTGATGGGAAGCCCCGGTGGTGGTGGCGATCTCCTCCCGGTGCTCGAGGAACCACTCGTAGGACTCGATGATGGCCGAGCTGTTGGAGTGCTGGGCCTGCCAGCCCAACTCGGTCTGGGCCTTGGTGGTGTCGAACCACAGCGATTCGGCGTAGAGCAGCCAGTGGTAGGGCGCGAACGGGGCGAACCCGAGCTGCGACACCGCCTTCATGCCCAGCTTGGCCGGTGCCGCGGGCAGTGAACGCACCCGGGATCCGGTGTCGGCATGGTCCACCAGGGCCTGGAGGGTCTCCCGCATGGTCCCGAACTCGGTGGCGCCGATGTTGTAGATCGTCGGCTTCTCCCGCTCGGCAGCCCGCAGGCAGGCGTCGGCCAGGTCGTTGGCGTGGACGAACTGGTAGCGGTTGTTGCCGGCACCCAGCACGTAGACCGGAGCTCCGGCGGCCACGAACTCGAACAGCACGGCGATGATCCCCAGCCGGCCGTGGCCGAGGATGGTGCGGGGCCGCACGATGCTCACGTCGAGGCCGGCGTCGGCGGCGTCGAAGCACAGCCGCTCGGCCTCCAGCTTGGCCTTGCCGTAGGCCTCGCGGGGCCGACCCGGCGTGTCCTCGGTGACCGGGTTCGATTCCGGGATCCCGAAGATGGCGCTGGACGAGGTGTGCACCACCTTGGGGACCTTGGCGTCGCGGGCGGCCAGCAGCACGTTGGCGGTGCCGGTGGCGTTGACGGACCAGAACAGCTCGCGGTCCTTGGCCAGGGGGACCTGGGCCACGTTGTGCAGCACCACATCGACGTCTTCGCAGGCGGCCCGGATGGCGTCACGGTCGCGCACGTCGCCTTCGATGAAGGTCACCGCAGGGTTGGTCTCCGTCGGGGCGCTGATGTCGAAAATGCGGACGTCGTCGCCGCGGGCCACACACGAGTCGACCAGGATCGACCCGAAGTAGCCGCTCCCTCCGGTCACCAGAACGGTTCGGGCCACTAGAGGATCTCCCCACGATCGAGACAGAAGCGGATGCTGGCCCGCATGCCCTCGTACAACGCCACCTTGGGTTCGTAGCCCAGATCGAGCCTCGCCCGGGTGATGTCGCAGGCGATCGTGTCCTTCATCTCCCCGAGCACGTGCACGGCCTGGAGGTAGCGACCCCGGCCCTGGAGGAAGGCGTCGACCTTCTCGGCCGCGACGCTGGCCGCCCGCGGCATCCGCCGCGGCGACCGGTCGGTGACCTCCACCCCCTCGGCCGTCAGCGCCTTGGCCACCGTGGCCAGGATGTCGTTGAGGGTGTACGGCTCGGCGTCGGCGATCCAGTAGGCGTTGCCCGCGGCTCTGTCGGTGCGCTCGGCGCAGAGCAGACCCTGGACCAGGTTGTCGGTGTAGACCATCGAGCGCTGCTGGGTCCCGTCGCCGATGATCGGGAACCGGCCCTTGCGGATGGCGGTGAAGAACGTGCTCTGGCGGGCCGGCTGGTACAGGCCGTAGAACCACGGCGCCCGGACGATCACCGTCGGCACATCACCGCGGTCGTTGGCCTGTTTCACCAGCTGCTCGGACTCGCGCTTGGACTGGCCGTAGCCCATGTACGGGTTGTACGGGGAGTCCTCGGTGAAGCGGTCGGTCGGCGTCGGGTTGGCGCCGAAGGGGGAGTTGGACGACACGTGGACCACCCGGCGGGCGCCGCTGCGCCGGGCCCGGTCGAGGATCATCTGGGTGCCGCCCACGTTGACGTCGAAGAACTCGCGGGTCGAGCGCTGGGGGTGGATGACCGCGGCGGCATGGAACACGGTGGCGGCACCGGTGTCGGCGAACAGCTGGTCGACGACGGCTGGATCCCGCACGTCGCCCACCACGGTCTCCACGCTGGGGGCGAGCAGCTCCAGCGGGGGTCCGCTGTTGGGATCGGGGACCAGGCAGCGGACCCGGTCCCGTTCGGCGGCCAGATGACGGACCAGGTTCTGGCCCAGCCAGCCCGACGCTCCGGTCACCACCACGGTGGAAGTGCCGTCGCGGTGGTCGTCGCCGTTGTCGGTGGCTTCGTCGGTGCTGCTCATCGGGTGGCCAGGAAGTGCTCGGCGTTGCGGGAGGCGATGGCCATGATGGCGGCCTGCGGGTTCACGCCCGAGGCGTCGGGCAGCAGGGAGCCGTCGTTCACGTACAGGTTGGCATGGTCCCAGACCCGCCCGAAGCTGTCGGTCCCGGTGAGGGCCCGGTTGTTGCCCATGCGGACGGTCGAGAACAGGTGGACGGTCTGCAGGTTGGTGTTCCCCCTGGTGGCGCGGTCCCACCACTGACCGATGCCCTCGAGGTCGCGGACGACCGGGCCTCCGGTGAGCGACGGGTACAGCTCGGTGGCTCCGGCGGCCAACAGCACCTCGCCCAGATGGACGAGACCCTGGGCCAGCCGGCTCATGTCGGCCTCGGTGAGCTTGTAGGTGACGAGCGGGGACTTCATCCCCGGCAGGGCGATGACCCGGCCGGCGCCCTCGCTGCGGATGGCCGCGTAGTAGACGGAGATGTTCTCCCAGTCGGCCAGGGGCTCGGCGATGTCGTGGGTGGCTTCGGCCAAGGCCATGGCGATGTGGCCTTTGAGGCTGGCCGAGCCGCCGATGGTGAGGTGGGGATCGAACTCCGTGACCCGGTGGGTCGGAACGTCGCCGTGGTCGATCGGATAGGGGAAGCGGGCCGCGATCTTCACCGTCGGGTGCATCTTCAGGCCGTGGCCCACGTTGTGGCGGATGCCGGAGCGCTGCAGCAGGGCCGGCGTGTGGATGGCGCCGGCGCACACCACCACGTGCTCGGCATGGATGCGCAGGTTCTCGCGTCCGCCGTCGGGATGGGTCCGCTGGGCCCGGATGCCGACGACCCGTCCGGCGTGGCGCTCGAGCCGGGTCACCCGGCAGTTGGGCACCACCGTGGCACCGGCGGCCATGGCTCGGGGCAGGAACGTGCGGCTCATGGTCTGCTTGGTGCCGCGCCCGGCCTGGTCGTAGCGGAAGACCCGGGCGAACTCCATGTTGCGCCAGCCCAGCTTGGTGGCCCCCCGCTCCAGCACCGCGAATGACGGAGGCGGAGCGGTCGGGAGGGTGGAGACCCCGATCTCGGCCTCGACCTGGGTGGCGTATCGGGCCAGCGGTTCCGGGCCGAACTCGTCGATGTCGTACTTCTTCTGCCACGCCTCGGACAGGTAGTCCGGGAGGCGGTGGTAGAGCCCGCTGTTGATCTCGGTGCTGCCGCCGACGCAACGGCCCTCGACATAGCCGATGGCCGGGTTGCCCAGCGCTCCCTGCAGACCGCGGTGGCGGTATTTGGTGACCATCTCGTCCAGGGAGAACGGCTCGTAGGCGTCGGCGTCGACCCACGGGCCTTCCTCGACCACGGTGACCTGGCGGCCGGCGTCGGCCAAGCGAGTCGCGGTGACCGCACCACCGGCCCCCGAGCCGATCACCAACACCTCGGTTGTCATGGTTGCCATCAGGCAGCGTCCCCCATCACACCGCTTCCCAGCTCGTTCTCCCCGAACAGCACCAGCGACCGGAACACGTGTACGTACAGGCGCACCGGACCGATCCGGCTCGATTCCCAGCGGTCCAGCAGTACCCGCAGGTCCTCGGGACCGTTGAGTCGTCCGGTGGCGGCCAGTGCCTTCACATAGGTGCCGAACAGGACTGTTTCGGCCAGGACCCCCAGGCGCGGCACCTCCGGCATGGCCCGTAGGGAGCCGTCGACGAAGGCCTCAACTGCGGATCGGGTGTCCTGGTCGGTGCTGCTCCCCAGCGCCTGGACGACCTCCCGCTCGAACCAGAGCATGGCGAAGCAGCCTAGATCACGAGATTCCCGAGGCGCTCATACCGGCCCCGCTGCAACGAGCAAACGAAGCGCCCAAGCCAGCCCCTCGGGGGGCTGGCTGGTCCCAGTGTGCTGGCGTCCGTGCCCGGCCCGTCAAGGGCGCAGCCCGACGGCCCCGGTCGCTTTGCTCCGTGGCCGCCGACCTGTCCCTTGACTGCCCTCGGTGGTTGGTGGCGGGTCCTTCCCGAAACTGAGGCGTTTCTCGCGCTATGAGCGCGGCAAACGCGTCAGTTTCGGCAGCTGACCGCGGTGGGCGGTCAAGGGACGGCCGAAGGCCGAGTTATGGCACGCCGAGTAGCGGCGTGCCGGCGGCCCTTGACGGCCCACCTTGTAAGGGACCGCCAGCCATCCTGGAATCGGCCAGCCCCTCCGGGGCTGGCCTGGGAGCCTCGATGCCCTCGGCCGAGACACCGCAAGATCCAAGGGACCCGTGAACGTTCCGCGGTAGCGCTCGTCAGAGCGGGGGCCAGCGGCGCTGGGATCGGCGGCGCTTTCGGCTGGGGTCGCCCAGGGCCCAGGCTCGGCGCCAGCCGGTGGCTTCGGGGCCGGTGAGTCCGGGGGTGGTGCCGGCGTGGGCTCGGCGGCGGGCGGTCCACCAGTCGGTGCTGGCCTCGTCGGCCAGCTCGGCCACGGCCTGCTCGATGCGCACCCCGAAGTGGCGGGCGTCGTCGCCCTCGCCCGGGAGCAGCGGCGCCCCGAAGTTCACACTCGCGGTAGAGGGGGTCGGCCGCTTCTTACCCTTGCGCAGGATGTTGCCGGTCCCCGACAGGTGGATCGGAACCACGGGCACGCTGCAGCGCAGCGACAGATACGCGGCACCACCGCGGAAGGGCTGGCCCCACCCGTCGGGGCTGCGGCCGCCCTCGGGAAAGATCAGCATCGACCAGCCGTCGTCGAGCAGGTCCGCAGCCCGGCCGGCGGAGCGGCGGCTGACCCGGGTGCGCTCGATCGGTATCGCCCCCATGACCAGCGCCGACAGGGCGCTGGTCACCGGGTTGGTGAAGAAGTAGTCGGCCGCCGCGGCTACGAACATCCGGTCCCGCCAGGGTTGGGGAATCGAGGTCAGCAGCACCGGCGTGTCGACATGGCTGTGGTGGTTGGCCACGAAGATCAGCGGCTCGTCCTCGTGCTGGTCGCGCCAGGAGTCCAGCCGGTCCAGCCCGTGGCGCTCGGGGGCGGCCAAGACCGCGGCCGTGGCTCGCATGATGGTGTCCCGGACGACTGCCCGTCCCGCCCGTGCCGGCAGACGGCGGGCCCACTCGGTGTCATAGTCCGGACCGGAGCGGACCTTGCCCGGCGGGAGCTCCAGGCCCTGGGGCGCGGTCGGCGGCGAGTAGGGGAAGGGCAGGCGGGGCAGGGTCGGCAGACGCATGCTCAGACCTGGACGTCCGCCATCACCAGCGGCGGGTTGTGCAGATGGTTGATGGTGGGGTTCCGGCCCACGACGTCTTCGGCCATCTCCAACGCATCGTGCAGGGTGGAAGCGGCACTGAACCCCAGCCGCCGGACGGCCCGGGTCTCCCCGCCCACGATGATGACCTTGCCGGTGTGGGCCAGGCCGTGGCAGATCCAGTACCACATGTAGAAGGGGTGGACGCCGTGGTAGGCGTAGCTGGTCCGGTACAGGTGCCGGTACCACTCGTCCTCGGCGTAGGCCTTCTCGTAGCGGGTCTCGATCTCGGCCGGATCGGTGGTGTCGGCCAGCACCTGCTCGAAGAAGTCGATGTAGCTGGGGTGGTGGACCGGGTGGAACTCCCAGCTGGTCGGGTGGCTCATGATCACCACCCCGCCCTCCCGCACCAGCGGCTGGCCGCGGTAGTAGTTGAAGAAGTAACCCAGCCCCAGACATGCCACCAGGATCGGGTTCATGACCGAGTTGACGTTGTAGGGGCACAGGTACGGCAGGCCCATGGTCAGCACGTCGGCCTGGCCGTCGACCCGCACCAGCTGCTGGCGGAAGACGTTCTCGGTGGTCACCTCGTGGACCGCGTCGACCTCCCCGGCTTGCACTGACGTCACGCCGTAAGGCGCTCGCCAGGACTGGAAGATGGGGCGGCGGGCCTTGAGCGGCAGCCGGTCGAGTCCGGCCTTCATGGCTACGAAGGCGGCGCGGTCCCGGGCGGACCACTCCCATTCCCGCTTCTGCAGCATCGACATCGGCCCGGAGGAGCCGAACACGTTGTTGTTGAGGGTCGACTCGATCTGGAAGATCTTCACCCCGGCGTCCCGGATGACCTTGCCCATCCGCCAGTTGGAGCTGTGCAGCTCGGAGTGGTGGCGGTCCATGAAGCTGCGGGAGTTCAGCATGGTCTGGACGTTGTGGTGGTGGCGCAGGCTGCGGTAGCTGGCCAGCCCGGTGGCGGTGGACTTGTGCCCACCGTCCATCGACACCAGGTTGATGTTCACGTAGACGAGCAGGTCGGACTCGGCGGCCCGCTTGTTGATCTCGACCTCTTCGCCATGCGGCGTGGTCCCCAGGAACGCCAGGTTGTCGAGGTCCTCGGCGTCGTGGTTGTAGAGCAGGCCAGTGGGGGCGAAGGCGTCGTAGACCCGGTCGCCGACGGCATGGCGCAGCTCGGACTCGGTCATCCGCCGGTGCAGCGCCAGCGCCGCGATGATGTGGACGTCGTCGACTCCGGCCGCCGCGGCCAGGTCGAGCACGGCCTCGATGACCCGCTGGCGGATGTCGGGCCGGCGCATCGGCGGCAGCGGCAGGGAGATGTCGTCGAAGCAGATCGTGAGCTTCATGCCCGGACGCAGCAGCGCCCGTAGCGGTTCGGTGTCGCCCAGCGGGTGGTCGAGGGCGTGGCGGATGGTGGCCTCGACGTCGTCGACGGGCTCCAACGGCTCGCCGGGATAGATGACCCGGCTGCGGCCGGCCGGCAGCTTCTCCAACCGGAAGCCCTCACCGTGATGGAACAGGATCGGCGGTGTCGAACGGTCGACGTCGAGCACGAAGCCGGGACGAGGCATCTAGTGGTTCTCCTCGGGGAGCCAGAACGGGGCTCGCCATTCAGGGGCTTCCTCACCCCGGTCGACGAGCCATCCGAAGCAACACAGTGGCGACGCAGTCGCCGCCACACAGGGCGGCAGGGTGGGGTCGGGCGGAGGGTCGGTGCTGCGGACGATCCGCTCGGCGGCGATGTCCACGTCAGCGAAGGACAGGCAGTACCAGAGGGTCTCGTCGCTGGCCACCCGGACTCGGGCCACCACCCGGCCGCCGAACTCGAGGACCTCGTCGACGGTGATGGCCCACGGTTCGGGGTAAGCCTGGTTGGCGCCTATGAAGCTGTCGGCGGGGCCGAGTCGCTCACCGGTGTCGGGGGTGTCGCAGACGTAGTCGTCGGCCAGCGTGGTGCGGGCGCCGTCCCAGTCCCGGGCCTCCATGCGCTCCCACAGGGCGCGGACAGTCTCGGCTGGGCTCACAGGCGGAACCTCTCCTTCTCGTTGCGGAGGTCGAAGGCGACCTTGACCGCGCCGCAGCGGCCGGCGGTGGCGGCGTGGGCGATGGCGTCCTGATAGCGGGCCAGGGGATAGGTGGCCGACACCAACCGCTCCAGCCCCAGCTCCCTGATCAGCTCGATGGCCGCGCCGAAGTCGTCGGGCTCGCCTTCTTGACCGGTCGTGTAGGCGTACGCGCCGCGCAAGCGGATCTCGCGGTGCCACAGCGGCGTGAGATCGAGGGTGGTGACCCCGGGCATCCCCACGGCGTGGATCGTCCCGCCCGGTGCGGCGACCCGCAAGGCCTGGGCCAGCGATTCCTCGGACCCTACGCAGTCGACCACGGCATCGATGCCGCAGGACAGCTGCCCGTTGCCGAGCAGGAACGACCGGCTCTCGGACCGGACCATCCGTTCCAGCTCTCCGGGCTCACACACCAGGTCGGCACCCAATTCCTTGGCCCACATCCGCTGCTCGGCGTGCTTGGCCGTGGCGATGAGGATGTGGGCCGGGCGATTGAGGGCGTGCAGGGCCGCGATCGTCAGCAGGCCGAGGGCGCCGGAGCCGATGACCGCCACCTCGTTGTCGCTCACCTGCCGGGCGGCGTGGACCGCGCAGGCGGTGGGCTCGATCAGCACAGCGGCTTCATCCGACAGGTCGTCGGGCACGGGAACGAGCTGGGAGCGGTGGGCCACCATCGCGGTCGACCAGCCACCCCCGGTCGACTCGCAGAAGCCGGACTGCAGGCCCGGCTCCAGGTCGCCATACGCGGTCCGTTCGCACAGGTTGATCCGCCCGGCCTGGCACATGTCGCACGGCGGGTTGATCCCCCGGGCGACGCAGTGCAGCACGGGGATCACTGCGACCCGTGAGTCGTCGTCGAGCTCGCCGACGATCTCGTGGCCTGGGACGAAGGGGAACGACACGATCGGCTCGAAGTAGCGGCTGGACTTGCCGTCCAAGGTGGCCAGGTCGCTCCCGCAGATCCCGGCCAGTCGGGGCCGGACCCGGGCCCAGTCGTCGCCGGGCAGCTCGGGCAGGTCGATGTCCTCCAGGTCCAAGGGGCCGTAGCGGGCGCCCCGACCGGGCCGCAGCGCTCCAGCGACCATCGCCGCGGCGTAGCGAGTCGGCTTGCGGGAGAAGACGAGGGCCTTCATCGCCGGGTCCCCGTCCCCTCGAGGAAGCGGCTCAGACCGCTGCTCCCGTTGCCCCGTTTGGCTGCGAGCGGCAGCAGCGGACCCGACGTGCCGGAAGCCTTCGACCAGTTCTCGACCAGCCAGCCCCGTTTCCGGGCCAGGGCGGCCAGGCGGGTCTCAGGATTGACCGCCACCGGGAACCCCACCGCCTCCAACATGGGCAGATCCGAGGTGGAGTCGGCGTAGGCCACCGACTCGGCCAGGTCGATGTCGTTGGCCGCGGCGTAGTCCAGCATGGCCTGGGCCCGGGACTCGCCAGTGGGCGGGACGTCGATCAGCTCGCCCCGGAAGGTGCCGTCGGCCCGCCGGTCCAGCGAGGCGCAGACCACGTCGTCGAACAGGGGCCGCAGGGGACCGATGGCCACGTCCAGCGCCCCGGTGATCAACAGCGTCCGGTGGCCGAGCGCCCGATGCTCCCGCACCCGCCGGATGGCGGCCGGAAACGACTTGAGCAGCAGGAGCTGGCTGAACATCTCGTTGGCGTCCTCGGCCAGCGTGTCGGCCGGGGCCCGGTCGTAGCGCCGGTAGAAGTGGCGCAGGAAGTCGCTGCGGTCGCGGCGATCGAGGGCCAGCAGCCCGGGGGCTTCCCGCAGGGTCTTCAACACGAACCGCCAGCGATCGGCGGACGTAGGGAGCCGGCGGCTGGCCAGCCACGCGTACGAGGCCACCACATTGGAGGCGATCAACGTGTTCTCCAGGTCGAACGCGGCCAGGTGACGGTCGGGGGACAGGACCTGCCGGCGCAGCCGTTGCTCCCGGGTCTCGCCGGTGCGGCCGCCGGGGGTGGTCCGGACCCGGGCGTGCTCGACCACCGAGGGCAGGTG